>CAZYIP010000048.1:0-8164 GCA_964646895.1 uncultured Salinisphaerales bacterium
GCCCGGCGTGCTTCCGCGACCTTCACGCCGGATGGTATCGAGTACGGATTCTAGGAGTTCTGAATCATGGCTCACTACGATTTCAGTACGCCGGTCACGGAAGCTCAGGTGCGCGACCTGCGTCTCAACGACACGGTGACCCTGAACGGCACCCTGTTCGGCATTCGCGACGCGACCCAGATCCACATGTTCGACCGTGGACGCAAGACGCGCTTCGACCTGCGCGGGCATGCGGTGATCCACACGGCGCCCAACGTGAAGAAGGTGGAGCAATCGGACGAGTACCCGGCCGGCTATGCGTCGGTATGCATCGGCACGACCACCAGCGCGCGCATGGAGCGCTTTACGCGCCCGCTGATGGATGAGTACGGCGTGCGCATCGTCATCGGCAAGGGCGGCCTGATGGACGAGTCGAAGCAGGCGTTTGCCGACCTGGGCGGCGTCTACCTCGCGATCATCGGCGGGACGGCAGCACTGGAAACCACCTGGATCGAAGCGATCGAGGACGTGGATCTGGACGACCTCAACCCGGAGAGCCTGTGGAAGTTTCGTATTCGTGACTTCGGGCCCTTGCTGGTGGCCATGGACGCCCATGGCGGCAGCCTGTACGACACGGTGCGCGACGATGCCGCCGCCCGCCGCGCGCAGGCGCTCGCCCGGCTCGGGATTTCGTCTTGAAGCGCCTGCGAACCGACATTCTGATCCTCGGCAGCGGCGGCGCCGGTCTGTTCGCCGCCCTGCACGCGCACAAGGCGGCGCCCGATCTGTCCATCACCGTGGCGGTCAAGGGGCTGCTCGGCAAGTGCGGCTGCACGCGCATGGTCCAGGGAGGCTACAACGTCGCACTGGCGCCCGGCGACTCGATCGAGCGCCACTTCATGGACACCATCGAAGGCGGCAAGTGGCTCAACGACCAGGAGCTGGCCTGGCTGCTGGCGAACGAGGCGCTTGTGCGCGTTCACGAACTGGAAAACGAGCTGGGCTGCTTTTTCGATCGCAACCCCGACGGTAGCGTTCATCAAAAGGCGTTCGCCGGCCAGACCTTCGACCGCACCGTGCACAAGGGCGACCTCACCGGCATCGAGATCATCAACCGCCTGGCGGAGCAGGTATGGGCCCGCGACATCGGCCGTCTCGAAGAGCATCGCGCGGTAGAGCTGGTGCGCGATCGCGACGGCAGCCGCCTGAGCGGTGTGCTCATGATCGACGTGCGCAGCGGCGAGTTCGTGTTCGTGCAGGCGCGTGCGGTCCTGCTCGCGACCGGCGGCGGGCCCACGATGTACAAATACCACACGCCGAGCGGCGACAAGAGCTGCGATGGCATGGCCATGGCGCTGCGTGCCGGCCTGGGCCTGCGCGACATGGAGATGGTGCAGTTCCACCCCACCGGGTTGCTCGCGGGCGAGGATACCCGCATGACCGGCACGGTACTGGAGGAGGGCCTGCGCGGCGCTGGCGGATACCTGCTCGGAGGCGACGAAGAGCGCTTCATGCACCGCTACGACGAGCGGGGCGAGCGCGCTACCCGTGACGTGGTCAGTCGGGGCATCTTCGAGGAGATCCGTCGCGGCAACGTCTCGCCCCACGGTGGCGTCTACCTGCAGATGAGCCACCTCGGCGCGGACAACGTGCGCCGCCAGTTCCGGGGGATGGTCAAGCGTTGTGCCGACTGCGGCTTCGATCTCGCCGGCGGGCGCGTGGAGGTCATTCCGACCGCGCACTACATGATGGGGGGCGTCATTTTCGGCCCCGACTGTACGACTGAACTGCCGGGACTGTTCGCGGCGGGCGAGGACACCGGTGGCGTGCATGGCGCCAATCGTCTGGGCGGCAACGGCGTCGGCGGTTCGACAGTATTCGGTGGCCTGGCTGGCGACAGCATGGCGACGTGGGTGAGCCGCGATGGTGAGTTCACCGAACCCGACGAGGCGGCGATCGAAGCTGCGGTCTCGCGCTGCCGTGCGCCACTGGGCCGCGAAGCGGGCGATCTGGAAGCGGTCCGCGAGGCCTTGTACGAGCTGATGTGGAACGACGTTGGCATTCTGCGCGATGCCGAGCGGCTGAAGCGGGCGCAAGCCGAGCTGATGGTGCTGGACCAGCGCCTGGACGCGACCGGCGTCGGTGCGGATGAGCCGGCATTCAACCTCACCTGGCACGATTGGCTCAACGTAAAGAATCTGGTGCTGGTCAGCCGTGCGGTGACGACCGCGGCGCTGGCGCGCGAGAACTCGCGCGGCGCCCATTACCGCGAGGATTTCCCCCAGCCCGGCGATCTGGACACGTCCTGTTTCACGCGCATTCGCATGCAGCATGGCGGGCAGCTGGATCTGGACCTGCAACCGGTCGCGTTCACCCGCGTGCGCCCCGGCGAGACCCTGCTGCAGGAACCGGCTCTTTCTTTATGAGGGGGAGGGTTAGGCAGAGGATGCAGGATCATGCAGTCATGCCGTTCTCCCTGTCCGGAGAGAGCGGAAAGCGATCAGCCTTTTTCACCAGGCAGGCGAGTTGAATGGCCGACATAGTGATTTCGGAATTCATGGACGAAGGCGCGGTAAACGATCTGCGCCGCGATTATGACGTCCACTACGATCCTGGCCTGGTCGATGCACCGGCCGCTCTGGCCGAGCAGGTGCAAGCCGCGCGCGCACTGATCGTGCGCAACCGCACCCAGGTACGCGGAGCGCTGCTGGAGGCCGGGCGCAATTTGCGCGTGATCGGTCGTCTCGGCGTCGGGCTGGACAACATCGATCTGGAAGCGTGCAAGGCGCGGAGCATCCGTGTCATGCCGGCCACGGGTGCCAACAACATCGCCGTTGCGGAATATGTGATAGCGGCCCTGCTGTTGCTGGTGCGTGGCGCGTTTGCCGAGCGCGGCCGCATGCTGGCTGGCGAATGGCCGCGCCAGGAACTCATGGGCGGCGAGGTTTTGGGGCGCACGCTGGGCTTGATCGGTTTTGGCGGCATTGCGCGCGAGGTTGCAGTGCGCGCACAGGCGCTGGGGATGGTGGTGCGCGCGCATGATCCGCTAATCCCGGTCGACGCGCCGATCTGGGGCAGCACCGGCGTGCAGCCGGTGGCGCTACCCGCTTTGCTCGCCCAGGCCGATGCAATCAGCCTGCACGTACCGCTCGTCGAGGGGACGCGGCATCTGATTGGCGCGGCGCAACTTGCAGCCATGCGTTCCGGCGCCGTGCTGATCAATACCGCGCGCGGCGGCGTGGTGGACGATGCCGCGCTGGCGAAGGCGCTGAGCGCGGGGGAGATCGCCGGGGCGGCGCTGGATGTGTTCGAGTCCGAGCCGCTGCCGGCGGGATCGGTGTTCGAAGGCGTACCCAATTTGCTGCTCACACCCCATATCGCCGGCGTCACCCATGAATCCAACGCACGTGTTGGCCAGGTCACGGCTGCGAACGTGCGCCGAGCCCTGGAGGATGCACACGCATGAGCCGAATTGCCGCCGATACCCTGACCGGGCTGGCCACCCGCGCCCTGTGCGCCGCCGACACCGCACCGGAGAACGCCCGCATCGTGGCGGAAGCGCTGGTCGCGGCCGATCTGGACGGACTGTCCTCGCATGGCGTTTCGCGGTTGCCGGCTTATGCGGATCAGGCGAAAAGCGGCAAGGTGGACGGCCGCGCGGTGCCGGACGTGCAGCGGGTCTCGGCCTCCGCCGTGCGTGTGGACGCGCGCACCGGCTTTGCCTTTCCGGCCCTGCGCATGGGACTGGATGCCGCGGTCGAATGTGCGCGCGAGACTGGCGTGGCTGCAGTGGCGGTCGGCAATTCGCATCATTTTGGCGTCGCCGGCCATCACGCGGAGCGGGTGGCTGACGCGGGCCTGGTCGCCCTGGGCTTTGGCAATTCACCGGCGGCGATTGCGCCCTGGGGGGGTGCAAGGGGTCTGTTCGGCACCAACCCGATAGCCTTCGCCGCGCCCCGCCGCGCGCAACCGCCGCTGGTGGTCGATCTGTCGCTCAGCAAGGTGGCGCGTGGCAAGGTCATGATCGCGCGGCAGCGCGGCGAATCGATCCCGGATGACTGGGCGTTCGACGCCGAGGGCCGGCCGACAACCGATCCGGCAGCGGTTCTGGCAGGCGGCACGATGGCGCCACTGGGCGATGCCAAGGGCGCTGCCCTGGCGCTGGTGGTGGAGATTCTGGCAGCCGCCCTGACCGGCGCGCACTTCGGCTTCGAGGCGAGTTCGTTTTTTACGGCGGACGGGCCCGCACCGCGGGTAGGACAGTTTTTTCTGATCATGGACCCGACCCGTCTCGCAGGCGATGATTTCTTCGCACGCCTGGAGGTGTTGCTCGATGCGATTACCTCCCAGCCCGGCACGCGTCTCCCCGGCGCCCGCCGCCTGGCGTTGCGTGAGCAGCACCGGCGCGAAGGTCTGGCGATCCCCGCGGCGCTGCTGGAAGATCTGCGGCAGCGCGCTGATGAGGCCGGCTGAATCATGTGGGGGCCGGCGTGACCCTGTCGTCACTGTCATTGCCGCTTCATGTCATCGTCCTGATCGTCCTCGTGCTGCTGCTGACCGGCCTGGTCAAGGGTGCGATCGGCATCGGGCTGGCGGTTATCCCGGTATCCATGCTCAGCGGCTTTGTCGATCCCCGTTTCGTGCTGGCGTTGATGGTGGCGCCGGCGGTCGCGACCAACCTGTGGCAGAGTACTCATGCCGGTGCCGGCCTGCGGATTTCGTTGCTGCGGTTCTGGCCACTGATTCTGGCGTACATGGTCGGCACCTGGGGGGGCGCACAGCTCATGGTGAGCGTCGATACCGCGGTGCTCATCGGCATACTGGGTGCGGTCGTGGTCGCGTTTTCGATCTTCAGCTATGTCCAGCCCCAGTTGCGAATTCCCCGCCGCCACGAGTCATGGCTCGGTTCCGTTGCCGGTGCCGCCGGCGGCATCATGAATGGCTTGACCACCGTGAACGGACCCCCTCTGGTGATGTACCTGGTGGCGCTGGGGTTGCAAAGGGATTCCTTCGTCGGCGCGTATGGCGTGATTGCGCTGTGCGGCGCTGTTCCGCTTGCGGTATCGTACGCGGCCGTCGGCGTGCTGGGACCGCAGGAGGCGGTCGCGTCGGTGCTGGCGCTGATACCCATCTTCGCCGGCCTGGCGTTGGGGGAGGCACTGCGGCGTTTTATCGATCCGGTGTTTTTTCGGCGGATTCTGCTTGCCGCGCTGATTGTGCTCGGGTTGAATCTGATCCGCCGCGCGGTGATGTGAGCCATGTTTGCCGCGCCGGTCCGGGGGTGGGTCAACCGCTGATGAAAATGGTGGGCGCGATCATTTTGCCCGGAAAAGACTTGCGCCGGCCAGCCAGTTGAATAACTGTAGGGTCGCCGGCCTGGCCGGTGTGGCGTCGGGTTCATGAAGTGTTTGGATTTGTTCAATCCTGGGAGGAGAAGAGAGTGAAACGACAGTATCGGTATTTTGTGATGGCGGCGGCGATCGTCGGCGGCATGCTCGGGTTCGGTTCGTCCAGCCTGGCTGCTGCGGATACGAGCGATTTTCCGAACCAGCCAATTCAGTACATCATCCCGTTCGGGCCGGGTGGCGAGTCTGACCAGTCCGCGCGCATGCAGCAGCCGTATTTCCAGAAAATGTTCGGCCAGGAACTGGTCGTCAGCTACAAGCCGGGTGGTGGCGGTGCCGTGGGCTGGTCGCAGCTCAACAGCTACAAACCGGACGGCTACACGATCATGGGCATCAACCTGCCCCACATCATCGTCAAGCCGATGCAGCGCGACGTGGGCTTCAAGACATCGGATCTCGGCACTTTCTACATTTTCCATTACACGCCGGACGCCATCGTGGTGCGCAAGGACAGCCCCTTCAAGACGCTCAAGGATCTGATCGATTACGCCAAGGAGAACCCGGGGCGGGTGACGTTCTCCGGTTCCGGCCGGGGCACGGCGAACGACCTGGCGCACGCGCAGTTCGATCAGCTGGCCGGCGTGAAAACGACCTATATCCCGTTCAAGGGCACGGGCGCCGCGGTGACCGCGCTGCTCGGCGGGCAGGTCAAGGCGGAGTGGGGCTACACCACCGTGGGGGCGACCCATTCGGACAATACGCGTTTGCTGGCGGTGTCCATGGACAAGCGTCATCCGCTGTTCCCGGATGTGCCCACCTTCAAGGAACTGGGCATCGACATGGAAGGGGGCGCCTATCGTGGCATGGCAGTGCCGAAGGCGACGCCGGAGGCGATCAAGCAAAAGCTCTCCGACATGTTCGACAAGATCAACCACGATCCGAAATTTCAGGAGCAGATGACCCAGCGCGGCTTTGCGCTGGTGAACATTTCCTACGACAAGGTGGGGGACTTCCTCGCAGGAAAGGCAAAACAATATGAAGAGCTTGCGAAACAGGCAGGCATCATAAAGTAAATCGCAAATCCGCCGTTGCAGGCCCGGCTGTGGCCTGCAACGGCGGCCAGCCTCTGGAAGAAGTCCCATGTTCGGACTGGAACACGTCTTCGAAGCGCTTACACCATTCCGCCTGATGCTGTCGCTGGTGGGCGTGATCAGCGGGACGGTGCTGGGCGCGATTCCCGGCCTCACGGCCACCATGGCGATCGCGGTGCTGGTTCCGCTCACGTTCTCCATGGATCCGGCGTCGGCGCTGATTCTGATGGGCGCCATTTATACCGGTGCCATCTATGGCGGCGCCTATTCGGCCATTTTGCTCAACACGCCCGGCACACCGTCGGCTATCGCAACCACCTTCGATGGTTTCCCGATGGCCAAGCGCGGAGACGGGGATCTGGCCATCACACTGGCCTGCCTCGCGAGCGTGCTCGGCGGGCTGGTCGGCGCGGCCGCCTTGCTCATGCTGGCGCCGCCGCTGGCCAAGGTCGCACTGGCATTCGGGCCGGTGGAGTATTTCTGGCTGGCGATATTCGGGCTGACGCTGATTTCGGCGATCTCCGAAGGCGCGCTGGTCAAGGGCCTGATCGGGGCCAGCTTCGGGCTTTTGCTGTCATGCGTCGGCGTTGCCCAGATCAGTGCCGCGACCCGATTCACTTTCGGCTTCGATACCATGCTGGGCGGCATCAATGCGGTGTCCGGCCTGATCGGGTTGTACTGCGTGCCGGTGCTGATCGATCTGGTGGCGAGGCCGGAGCGGCACCTGGAGCTGACCGGCGAGGCGAAAGGCTTTCGCCTGAAGGAGGCGCTCAGCCTGTGCTGGAAGGGCAAGCTCAACCTGATTCGCAGTTCCATCATCGGCACCATCGTCGGAATACTGCCCGGCGCCGGGGGATCGATTGCGGGCCTGGTGTCCTATTCCGAGGCGCGGCGCGCCTCCGGGCATCCGGAGCGTTTCGGCAAGGGGGAGCCGGCCGGCATCCAGGCCAGCGAGTCGGCCAACAATGCCACCGTCGGCGGTGGCATGATCCCGACGCTGGTTCTCGGCATTCCCGGCACGCCGCCGGACGCGGTGATTCTGGGCGCCCTGCTCGTGCAGGGGATTCGCACCGGTCCGGGTCTGTTTTCCTCCCAGGGCGGGTCGATCGTCTACACGTTCATCTACGGCCTGTTCATCGCGACCGTGCTGATGCTGCCCACCGGGCTGATGATCGGGCGCTATGCGTTCAAGTCGATCGTGACCTTCCCGAAGGCGATACTGGTACCTATCGTCGCGTTCATGACGATTATCGGTTCCTATGCTATCCGCAACAGCATTTACGACGTCGTCATCATGGTCGCGCTCGGTGTCGTGGGTTGGGTGCTGGATCGATTCGGCTTCAAGCCATCGCCCATCGTTCTCGGGCTCATCCTGGGGCCGATCGCGGAGCAGGGATTCGTGCAGGGGTGGCTAATGGGCCAGGCGGTGGGCAACCCTGTCGCCATCTTCTTCAGCGGGCCGCTGGTGCTGGGGATCATCGTCCTGATCCTGTTTTCGCTCGGCTATCCGTTTTTGATGAGCAGCTACAGAAAACTGCGGGGGGCTTGAGCCATGTCCGATACCTCTCCAGAATCGCGTGGAAACCGCGACGTCCGCGGGACCATCGGCGCGCTGATCTTCATTGCGATCGGTGCCGCCGGCTGGTGGGATACCACCCACATTCTCGATCCCGAGGCCGATGTTTTTCCGCGCACCGTGATCATCTGCATGGTGCTGTTTTCCGCGTTGCTGATCCTGCGCAATCTGCT
>CAZYIP010000048.1:8264-14527 GCA_964646895.1 uncultured Salinisphaerales bacterium
CCGTGATCATCTGCATGGTGCTGTTTTCCGCGTTGCTGATCCTGCGCAATCTGCTCGGCGTTGGCGCCGCCGATGAAAAGCCGCTGCCCGGTTCCGTTGCGCGGCGCACCGGCCTCGTCGTGACCTTGTTTCTGGCCGCCTTTCTGATGCCGTATCTCGGTTTCATCGTTACCGGGCTTCTGGCCTATCTGGCGATCATGATGGTGGCGATGTACGAGCGCTGGACCCGGCTGCGCAAGGGGTTGTATCCGCTGGTTGGCGTAGTGATCGTTTACGCCTTCTACTTTCTGTTCGACGTCCTGTTCAAGGTGCCGTTGCCGCAGGCGCGCTGGTTTTAGCCGATAAAAGGGCGATATGAAAATTCTCGAGGTTCGCGAAAGCACTGCTTCCATCCGCTCGGCCATACGCAACGCGTTCATCGACTTCTCGCAGATGACCATTAGCGTGATCGCCGTGATCACCGATGTGGTTCGCGACGGGAAACCGGTGGTCGGCTATGGCTTTCACTCGAACGGACGCTATGCCCAGGGCGGCATCCTGCGTGAAAGATTCATTCCGCGCATATTGGCCGCGCCGGCCGACAGCCTGCTCGACGAGAGCGGGGGCAATCTCGACCCGTTCAAGGCCTGGGCATGCTTCATGAGCAACGAAAAGCCTGGCGGGCACGGAGAGCGCGCGGTGGCCGCCGGCGCTCTGGACATGGCGATATGGGACGCAGTCGCGAAGATCGCGGACCAGCCCCTGTGGCAACTGCTCTCGGAACGCTTCAACGGTGGACGTTTCGACGAGCGGATCATGGTCTACCCCGGTGGCGGCTACTACTATCCGGGCAAGGATGTCGCGAAGCTGCAGGAGGAGATGCGCTGGTACAGCGAGCGCGGCTACCGTGTCGCCAAGATGAAAATCGGCGGCGCGAGCCTCGATGACGATCTCAGGCGCATCGAAGGCGCGCTGGAGGTGCTGGGCGACGGCCAGCGGCTGGCGGTGGACGCCAACGGCCGGTTTGATCTGGATACGGCGACCGCCTATGCGCGCGCCATCGAGCCGTTGAACCTGTTCTGGTACGAGGAGCCCGGCGATCCGCTCGATTACGCATTGCAGGCCCGGCTGTCGGAAATTTACCCGGGCGCCATGGCAACCGGCGAGAATCTCTTCTCCATCCAGGATGCACGCAACCTGATTCTCTACGCCGGCATGCGCCCCGACCGCGACTGGATTCAGGTAGACCCGGCACTGTCCTATGGCCTGACCGAGTACCTGCGCCTGATCGACATGGTCGAAGCGCACGGCTGGTCCCGGCGACGGTTGATGCCGCACGGAGGGCACCAGCTATCGCTCAACATGGCCGCGGGTCTGCAGATCGGCGGCACCGAGTCGTACCCGTTCGTTTTCCAGCCCTATGGCGGGTTCGCCGACCATATCCCGATCGAGGATGGCCATACACGCCTGCACGACACGCCGGGAATCGGTGTCGAGTTGAAGAGCGAGATGTTCGCGGAGCTCAGGCGGCTGCTCGGAACCTGAGCCCGGTTGTCGATGTAGCGCTTCTCAACCGCCGCTCCAGAGCACCAGCCCCGTCCAGGCGGTCACCAGCACCAGGATGCCGAACGCGATGCGGTACCAGGCGAATACCGAAAAATCGTGACTGGAGATGTAGCGCAGCAGCGTGCGGATCGCCAGCAGGGCAGCCACGAAGGCCGTGACCAGGCCGACCGCGAACAGGCCGGTGTCGCTGGCGGACAGCAGGTGGCGGTTGGTGAACAGGCTGTAGAGGGATGCGGCGACCAGGGTCGGCACCGCCAGAAAAAACGAAAACTCCGTGGCCGTACGGCGCGAAAAGCCGAACAGCATGGCGCCGATGATCGTCGCCCCGGAGCGCGACGTGCCGGGAATCAGCGCGAAGCATTGGCAGAATCCGACTTTCAGGGCATCCTGCCAGGTCATGTCGTCCACGTTGTCCACGCGTACGTCTTGTGCCCGGCGTTCCACCGCGAGAATGATCAGCCCACCGATGACAAAGGCGCTGGCCACCGGCACCGGCGCAAACAGATAGCTCTGGACGGCCTTGCCCACCAGCAGCCCGATCACCGCGGCGGGTAGAAACGCGATAAACAGGTTGAGCGTAAAACGCTGCGCCCAGGCCTCTCTCGGCAGTCCTTTAATCACGCCGATGAAGCGCGTCCGGTACTCCCAGCATACGGCCAGAATCGCGCCAAGCTGAATGAAGATCTCGAAGATCGCGCGCCGTTGAGGGTCGAGAAATCGGAGCACTTCGCCGGTGATGATCAGATGGCCGGTGCTGGAGATGGGCAGGAACTCGGTAATGCCCTCGACAATGCCCATGACCAGCGATTTCAGATACGGCAGATGCTCGACGGCCATTGGGGCATAAGGCGTGAGTTCAGACACGACGGACTCCGTTTCTCGCAGCCGCGAGGGTCAGGGTTTTGTGAAATGGATGCTTGACTGATCGACGCGGTGGGGCATCGCCTGCAACGTTTGTCCGTCATTCCCGCGGGGGCGGGAATTCAGGATTTTCGGGCTACTCCTTGCGCGCAAACAACTCGTCCAGCTTTTCTTCGTAGGCGTGGTAGCCGAGCACGTCGTACAGTTCTTCGCGCGTCTGCATGCGATCCACTACTGCCCGTTGCGTGCCGTCGCGGCGAATGGCCTCGAATACCGCGGAAGCGGCCTGGCTCTGGGCGCGAAACGCCGATAAAGGATACAGCACCAGACCCACGCCCGCGTCGCGAAGTTCCGTCAGCGTGAACAGCGGCGTGCGGCCGAACTCGGTGATATTGGCCAGCACCGGTACGCCCACCGCCTCGGTAAAGCGGCGGTATTCGTCCAGCTCGTGCAAGGCCTCCGCAAATATCATGTCGGCGCCGGCCTGCACGTAAGTGCGCGCCCGCTCGATGGCCGCGTCCGCGCCCTCCGAAGCGTGCGCGTCGGTGCGCGCCATGATGACGAAGCTCTCGTCGCTGCGCGCGTCGACCGCGGCGACGATGCGGTCTGCCATCTCCGCCGCCGTGACCAGCGATTTGTTGGGCCGGTGTCCGCAGCGCTTGGCCTGCACCTGATCCTCGATGTGCATGCCGCCCGCGCCGGCGCGGATCAGCTCGCGCACGGTGCGCTGAATGCTGAATGCGGAACCGAAGCCGGTATCGGCGTCCACGAGCAATGGAACGGATGTGGCAGCGGTAATGCGACGCACGTCCTCGCACACATCGTTGAGCGTGGTCACGCCCAGGTCGGGCAGCCCGAACGACGCATTGGCGACGCCGCCGCCAGACAGGTACAGGGCCCGAAACCCGGCGCGCTCGGCCAGCATCGCCGTGTAGGCATTGACGGCGCCGACGATTTGCAACGGACGTTCCTGCTCGACTGCGGCGCGCAGAAGGGCGCCCGCTCGGCTTGCCTCTGGCATGGTACTCTCTCCTGCTTAAGGAATTGGCCCTGAAATGGCGGTGGCAATCCGGGGTTGAATGTCTTCTGTGGGAGCGTTGTCGCGCCCTGATCGCGGCCGAGGCCGTTCCCACAACGAAGGTCTGTCCATATAGACTGTTCCGGATTGATAATGATGGCGCCCATTTTACGCCCCAATGAGCGTCAATGCGCCCCCGGGACACCCGCTGACTTGGCGAAACCCGTTTAATGTTGCAATCTTGGGATGTCACGCTTGGGGAAACACCGGAGAATGTAGCGAGTTTTCAGGGTTTTCGTGATGCGGCGCTGTGAATGATGGCGCGCCCGTGCGAGTTCATGACTCACACGCGGGCGCACAACCGGCACGGACGGTTCGCCTGGCGCCGGCGCGGGTTCCGTGCCTTACTTGATAGAAGCGTAGTCGTTATACCGGACAACATCCTGGAGGGGTCATGAGCACTTCTGCAATTCAATCTATTCTCAACGAAGATCGCGTTTTCGAGCCATCAGCGGAATTTGTAAAAAACGCAACCTACTCGGCGAGCGACATCGAGGCACTGTACGCGAAAGCCGAGGCCGACCCGGTTGCGTTCTGGGGCGATCTCGCGCGTGAGGAGCTCGACTGGAAGCGCCCCTTCACCCAGACCCTGGACGACAGTGACCCGCCGCACTTCAAGTGGTTCAGCGACGGCGTGCTCAACGTCGCCCACAACTGCCTGGATCGTCACCTGGCCACGCGCGGCGACAAGGCGGCGATCATCTGGGAAGGCGAGCCGGGCGATGTACGCACGCTCACCTACAAGGAGTTGCACGCCGAGGTCGGGCGCTTTGCCAGTGCGCTGCGTGGGCAGGGTATCCGCAAGGGCGACCGCGTCGTGCTGTACATGCCGATGATCCCGGAGGCCGCGGTGGCCATGCTCGCGTGCGCGCGCATCGGTGCCATCCACTCGGTGGTATTCGGCGGCTTCTCCGCGGGCGCGCTCAAGGACCGCATTGTCGACGGGCAGGCGCGCATGGTCATCACCGCGGATGGCGGCAATCGTGGCGGTGGCATCGTCGAGCTCAAGAAAAACGTGGACAAATCGCTGGAAGGCGGTGACACCACCGTGGAGAAGGTGGTCGTGGTGCGTCGCACGGAGCAGAACGTCTCCATGCAGGCGGGCCGAGATCTCTGGTATCACGAACTCGTCGAAAACGCGTCCCCCGAGTGCGAGCCCGAGTGGGTCGAGGCCGAGCACCCGCTGTTCGTGCTCTACACCTCCGGCTCCACCGGCAAACCCAAGGGCGTGGTGCACGCGAGCGGCGGCTACCTGCTGAGCACCATGATGACCTCCAAGTGGGTGTTCGACCTCGGCGAGAAGGACATCTTCTGGTGTACCGCCGATGTAGGCTGGGTTACCGGCCACTCCTACATCGTCTACGGGCCGCTCGCCGCCGGCACCACCGTGGTGATGTATGAAGGCGGGCCCACCTATCCCGACGCCGGACGCTTCTGGAAGATGGTGCAGGAGCACAAGGTGACCATCTTCTATACCGCACCCACCGCCATCCGCGCCCTGCTCAGGCTGGGCGACGAGTTTCCCAACCGCTACGATCTGTCCAGCCTGCGCCTCCTCGGCAGCGTTGGCGAGCCGATCAACCCCGAGGCGTGGATGTGGTATCACCGCGTCATCGGCAAGGAACGCTGCCCGATCGTCGACACCTGGTGGCAGACCGAGACCGGCTCGATCATGATTTCGCCGCTGCCTTCCATGCGCCCGACCAAGCCCGGTTCGTGCACCAAGGCCTTGCCCGGCATCTCCGCGGATGTCCTGCGCGAGGACGGCAGCCCGGTCACCGAGGCGGACCAGGGCGGCTACCTGGTGATGACGCAGCCCTGGCCGAGCATGTTGCGCACGGTGTGGGGCGACGACCAGCGTTACAAGACCACGTACTTCGGCAAGTTCGGCGACCGCACCTACGTCTCCGGCGACACCGCACAGCGCGACGAGGATGGCTATTATCGGGTGCTCGGACGCATGGACGACGTCATCAATGTCTCCGGCCATCGGCTGGGCACCATGGAGGTGGAATCCGCCCTGGTGGCACATGTGCAGGTCGCCGAAGCGGCGGTGGTGGGGCGCCCGCACGAGGTCAAGGGCGAGGCGCTGATGGCCTTCGTGATTCTCAAGGGCGAGCGGCCGCAGGGCGAGCGCGCCAACGGCCTGACCAGGGAACTGCGCGACTGGGTTGCCGAACAGGTAGGGGCCATCGCCAAGCCCGACGACATCCGCTTCACCGAGGCGCTGCCCAAGACGCGCTCGGGCAAGATCATGCGCCGGCTGCTCAAGGCAATCGCCCGCGGCGAGGAGATCACCCAGGACACCTCGACGCTGGAGAACGAGCACGTCGTGCGCCAGCTTCAGGGCCAGGAGTAACCGCTGACGGCCTGATTCCCGCTCGCCACCCCTCTCCCGGGCGCAGGAGAGGGGTGGCCCGGGGTCGGTGTCATGGGAGATTCCATGTTTCCGGTCAAGCGTACTGAACGTTATTGAGTCGCCTTTTATTCCTCCCTCTCCCGTTGGCGGGAGAGGGAGGAATCTCAAGTACTCCCCCTCTCCCTAACCCTCTCCCCCGAGGGGAGAGGGAATCGACTCGCGGGCGGTCCAATCAGGGCGGTTGGTTCCCTGTATACCGGGTGATTGCGGCACGTACCGCCTTCACAATCGCACCGCAATAACACACCAGCCTGATGCCGCGCGTGCGCTCGCCCGCGAAACGCGTTATTCTGAGCGGCTTCGCTACGATCCGTTCCGAGACCCACACGCCGATGACAGACGTCGAGCAGCAGGCGGCGC
>CAZYIP010000048.1:14627-20533 GCA_964646895.1 uncultured Salinisphaerales bacterium
ACGATCCGTTCCGAGACCCACACGCCGATGACAGACGTCGAGCAGCAGGCGGCGCGACGCCGCACTTTCGCCATCATTTCCCACCCGGATGCCGGCAAGACCACACTGACCGAGAAGCTGCTGCTGTTCGGTGGTGCGATCCAGCTTGCAGGCACGGTCAAGGGCCGCAAGGCTGCGCGCCACGCCACCTCGGACTGGATGGCGATGGAGCAGGCGCGCGGAATCTCGGTCACGACTTCGGTGATGCAGTTCCCGTACCAGGGACGTATCGTCAATCTGCTCGATACGCCCGGGCACGAGGATTTCTCGGAAGACACCTATCGCACGCTCACCGCGGTCGACTCGGCGCTCATGGCTATCGATGCGGCGCGCGGGGTGGAGCCGCGCACGATCAAGCTGATGGAAGTGTGCCGGATGCGCGCGACGCCCATCTTTACCTTCGTCAACAAGCTGGACCGTTACGGCCGCACGCCGCTGGAACTGATCGACGAGATCGAGCGGGTGCTGGAGATCCGCTGCGCGCCCGTGACCTGGCCCATCGGCATGGGTCACGAGTTTCGTGGTGTCTACCATCTGCTGGAAGATCGCATCTATCTCTACCGCGGCGACGCCCACCAGGCCGGTGAGCACGAAACCATCGACGGGCTGGACGATCCGCGTCTGCCCGAACTGCTGGGGCAGGAGCTGGACACCCTGCTCGAAGACATCGAACTGGTGCGCGAGGCGGGTCATCCGTTTGACCTGGACGACTATCGGGCGGCCCGCCTGACCCCGGTGTTTTTCGGCTCTGCGCTCAATAACTTCGGTGTGCAGGTGCTGCTGGATGCGTTCGTGGAATGGGCGCCGCCGCCGCAGGCGCATATCGCGCGGCTGGATGGCGCCACCGAGCGCAGCGTCACGCCCGGCGAGCCCCGCTTTTCCGGGTTCGTCTTCAAGGTGCAGGCCAACATGGACCCGCAGCACCGCGACCGCATCGCCTTTCTGCGCATCTGCTCCGGGCGCTACGCCAAGGGCATGAAAATGTATCAGGCGCGCACGGCGAAACAGGTGCGGGTGGGCGAGGCGCTGACCTTCATGGCGGCCGCGCGCGAGCACGCGGAGGAAGCGTTTCCCGGCGACATCATCGGCCTGTACAACCATGGTACGGTCGCCATCGGGGACAGTTTTACCGAAGGCGAGCGCATCTATTTTCCGGGCATACCCAACTTCGCGCCGGAGCTGTTTCGGCGTGTAGTCCTTGGCGACCCCCTGCGCGCGAAGGCCCTGAACAAGGGGCTGGACCAGCTCTGCGAGGAGGGCGCGACCCAGGTATTCCGGCCTCTCGTCGGTAACGATGTCATTCTCGGTGCCGTCGGCGCCCTGCAGTTCGATGTGGTCAAGGAGCGCCTGCGCTCCGAGTATGGCGTCGATTGCCGGTTCGAGACGGTGCCGGTGGCGACCGCGCGCTGGGTCGAGGGCGCTGATCGCAAAAAGCTGCGGGAGTTTCGTGACAAGAACGAAAGCCGCCTGGCCACCGATCACGCCGAGGCGCTGGTCTATCTGGCCAGCAGCCAGGTCAACCTGGAGCTGACGCGGGAGCGCTGGCCGGACATCGAATTTCGTGCCACGCGTGAGCATGCGGTGGTGGATTGATTCGGAGAAGATTGTGCGTGCACGGGTGGCTCTTGTGGGAGCGGCTTCAGCCGCGATTCGGGTGCGGCGATCGCGACTGAAGTCGCCCCCACAATCGGGTGGCCGCTGGCTTTGGGGATCTCCTTCTCCTGCTGGCGGGAGGGGGAAGGGTCGAGCCGGGCTGCATGATGGCTGATCCTGTCACGGCGGCCGATGCCCGCCATTGGGGTGGCGTCTGGCGCGTGGTCGTGGGCGCGGGGTTGTGGGGTTCCATCGGCATCTTCGTCGACGCGTTGGGGCACGCCGGTCTCAGCGTGCTCGACATGGCTGCCGCCCGGGTGTTGATCGCCTGGTGCGCGCTGGCGCCGCTGGCGTTGTCGCAGCCCGCTCCGGGTGTACGCATCCTTCTGCGCGACACGCCGTTTTTCGTGGTCTACGGCTTCGTCAGCGTGGCCCTGTATACCATGCTGTATTTCGTGGCGATTCGCCGCGAGGGAATGGCGGTGGCAGCGGCCCTGCTGAGTACGACGCCATTATGGACGGTCGTGCTGGCGCGCATTTTTCTGCGCGAGCGCATTCTGCCGCTGATCGCGCTGGCGGTGGTTGTCGGGATGGCTGGCACCCTGCTGGTGATCGGCGTGGGGCCGGGCGCGCTGTTCGGTTCGGGCCTGGGCATCATCGCCGGCCTGGCCAGCGCGCTGTGCTGGAGTCTGTTCAGCATTTTCGGCAAAAGCGTACAAGTACGCTACAGTCCCCTGACATCGCTGTTCTATTCGTTTATTGTCGGCGGCGTGCTGCTGGCGGTGGTGGCAGCGGCCGACGGCGGCATCGCCCGCGTGGCGGCGCTCGATTTTCGTGGCTGGCTGTTGCTGCTGGGATTCGGGCTGGGGCCCACATTCCTGGCCTACTGGCTGTTCGTGTCCGGCCTCTATCGGGTGAGAGCGTCGGAGGCGGCGGTGTTGACGCTGTCGGAGACCTTCGTCGCGGTACTGCTTGGCGTGGCCTGGCTTGGCGAGTATCTGAGCCCGTCGCAATTTGCCGGTGCCATCATGGTGGTTGCCGCCGGTGTCGCGGTGGCCTTGCAGCGCAACCGGCCGCGACGGCGTTTTTCTTCCGAATCACGGGATAATCAATGATGGACAGTGTAGAGGCACTCGAAACCCTGGAACTTCGCGTCGGTCGCATCGTCTCCGCGGACGAGTTTCCCGAGGCGCGCAAGCCTGCCTACAAGCTGGTCGTCGACTTCGGAGAACTGGGGCGGCGCCAGTCCAGCGCCCAGATCACGAGCTATCGGCGTGAGGAACTGCCTGGTCGATTGGTTATCGCGGCTTTCAATCTGCCGCCGAAGCGCATCGCGGGCTTCCGCTCCGAAGTCCTGGTGATGGGCGCTGACGATACCGAGGGCAATGTCATTCTGCTGGCACCGGACAAGGATGTGCCTCTGGGGCGACGGGTTTATTAGTCGCGGTTGTATCGTGGCTGAAACCGCTCCCACAAATTGATCCCACCACTTTCGGGGCGTTGGTTTTGTGGGAGCGGCTTCAGCCGCGATTAGCTGGCATCGAGAGAAACAGGTCCAGGCTCCCAGGCTCAGCGGCGGATCCGAATCGCCCGCGCGCCGTCACGCAGCGCCAGCTCGCGCAGCGCGGGATCGCGTCCGGCAAGTTGAATCAGCTCGCGGATCTGGAGCAGCGCGGGATCCTTCGCGTCCACGACCGCCTCCTGCACGAAGTGCGCCTGCGCCCGCAGTGCCGCCAGCGCTTCATCCGGATCGACGGCGCGCAGCCGCAGCGACTCCCCGAGCCGCGCCTGGGCAGCACGGGGCAGGTCCGCGCCGATGACCACGCCGATGACAGGGTAGCCGCCGGTCGGGGCGTGGTTGGCGAGCAACAGGATCGGTTGACCGTCGGGTGGCACCTGGATGGCGCCGCCGACCATGCCCGACGAGGGCAGTTCGCCCGCCTGTTGCCGTTGCAGCTTGGCTCCCTTGAGGCGGATGCCGGTGCGGTCGGATTCCGAGCTTACCCGGAATGCTTCTTCCGTAATGGCGCGGCGTGCCGCATCCGTGAACCGCTCGGCGTGCGGGCCGAAAATGAAGCGCAGTGGCTTGTCCAGCCCGAGATCTGGCGCGGCGCGCAGGTAGCGTGGCCGGTAGTGCCCCGAGGACGCTATCGGCAGCCGATCACCGGCACGCAGCGGTGCCGGCCCGAGGCTGGCGAGCGTATCGGTCGAGCGACTGCCAAGTACCCGTGGCACCCGTATGCCGCCCTCTACCGCCAGATAGGTGCGCATGCCGGCGCGGATCGCCCCGAGCGCGAGCGTTTGGCCCCGACGGACCGGGATGGTCTGGCCCATCCCGATGAATTGCCCGTCCAGGCGCGCCTCGATAGCGGCGCCGGTCAGGGCGATCACCGTGTCCGTCTCGAAAGCCAGTGTCGCGCCGGCCACAGTCATCTCCAGCGCCGCGGCATCGGCCCGGTTACCTGTCAGGCGGTTGGCGAGTTGCAGACTGAGCGCGTCGACCGCGCCGGCGCGTGGAACTCCCAGGTGGGCAACGCCGTAGCGCCCCAGATCCTGTACCGTGGTCAGGGGGCCGGGCTCGATGACACGAATCATGATTGCCGCACGAAGTGCACGCGGTCGCCGGGTGCGAGCAGCGCGGGCGGGTGGCGGTGCGGCGAGAACAGCGCAAGGTCGGTATGGCCCAGAATACGCCAGCCGCCCGGCGTGGCGCGCGTATAGATCGCGGTCATGTCGCCGGCCATGGCGACCGAGCCCGCGGGCACGCGGGTGCGGGGTGTGTCCAGCCGCGGCACCTGCAGGCGCGGGTCCAGCCCCACCAGATAGGGAAAGCCCGGTGAGAAACCCAGAAAGGCGACAGTGTAGGTCGAAGCCGCATGTCGTTCGATGAGTTCGTCCCGATGGAGTCCGGTCAGGTTTGCGGTGGCATCCAGATCGGGGCCGTCGTAGTGAATCGGGATATCGACGTCCCGGCCCGGGATCGTCGCGGCCTCGCCGTAGTCCCACGCAGGCAGCTTTGCCGCCAGTTCGTCCAGATCCACCGCCAGTGGATCGGCCACGAGCAGCAGGCTTCGCAGCCCGGGAACCAGCTCGCGCACGCCGGGAATGCGCGCGCGCAGCAGGCATGTGCGCACGCGCTGAGCCGTGGTGAAATCATCAACCTCGATGAGCAGTGCAGCCTCGCCAGCGCGCCGGACGATCACGCGAAAGCCCGGACTTCCACGCCGGCATCCTCCAGGCCCTGGCGGATAGCGCGCGCCAGCGCTACGGCTCCCGGTGTATCCCCGTGCAGACATAGAGTGCGTGCGTTCAGAGGGATATCGACGCCGTCGTGGCTGCGCACCCGGCCCTCGCGCACCAGCCGTACCACGCGCTCGACCACCGTTTGCGGATCGTGGATGACGGCGCCGGGCTCCCGCCGCGATACCAGTCGCCCCTCCCTGGTATAGGCGCGGTCGGCAAAAGCCTCGATCACGACGGGAATGCTGGCTTCCTCGGCCGCGCGCTGCGCCACCGAGCCGGGCAGTGTGAGCAGATGCAGGCCCGAGCCGTAACGGCGCAGCGCTTCCACGACGGCATGTGCCTCCAGTTCCGAGACGGCCATGCGATTGTAGAGCGCGCCGTGCGGCTTGACGTAGGCGATGTGGGTGCCGGCGGTGCGCGCAAAAGCTTCCAGCGCGCCGATCTGGTACAGCACATCCGTCGTGATTTCCTCGGCGGTGAGGCTCATGTCACGACGCCCGAAGCCGACCCGGTCCGGGTAGGAGACGTGTGCGCCAATGGTGACGCCGCGTTCGGCGGCCGCGGCCACCGTGCGTGCCATGTGGCGAGGGTCACCGGCGTGGAAGCCGCAGGCAATGTTGGCACTGGAGACGATGTCGAGCAGTGCTGCATCATCGCCCATGCTCCAGGCGCCGAAGCCTTCGCCAAGGTCACTGTTGAGATCGATCATAGTCGTTCACCTGCCGTTGTTCAGTTACCGGAATGATGAGCATGAGCGGGCCGCGACGCAAGCCGCCAGGGCGCTGAACTTCACCGTTGAAGAGCCAGTCTTACGTATTCCGAGTCAGTGTACGGAGTCCCGAAATGAGCGACCAGGCTAAAGGCACCGGCGAAAAGCTCAAAGGCAAGTTCAAGGAGGCGACCGGCAAGGCAACGGACGACAAGAGCAAGGAGGCCGAAGGCAAGATGGATCAGGCCAAGGGCGAGGCCCGAAAACAGTATGGCAAGGCCAAGGACAAGGCGAAGGACAAGCTGGACGACAAATAGCAGAC
>CAZYIP010000049.1:0-20190 GCA_964646895.1 uncultured Salinisphaerales bacterium
GGTACTGGCTGATACCGTTCCGTGCGCGTGCTTCCGTCGGGGTCGTCGGGCCGGTTGAAAAAATCCTCGAAACCGGCGACGAACTGGCCGCGTTGCAAGGCTGGATCGGCGCCATGCCGCGCTTTGCGACGCTGCTGGCGGACGCGCAGTGGGACGACAAGATACGCCGGATACGCGGCTACGCCGCGGAGGTGAGCCAGTTGCACGGTCCCGGGTTCGCGCTGCTCGGCAACGCGGGCGGCTTTCTCGATCCGGTCTTCTCGTCCGGTGTCACCGTGGCCATGAAATCCGCCGTGCTGGCGTCGAACCTGCTCATTCGCCAGCTCGACGGCGAAACGGTGGACTGGGACGCCGGCTTCGAGCGCCCCCTGCGCGCCGGCTACTCGGTGTTCCGGGGTTTCGTCGATGCCTGGTATCGCGGCGATTTGCAGAAAATCTTCTTCGCGCGCGAACAGCGGCAGTCCGTGCGCCGCCAACTGTGCTCGATCCTGGCCGGTTATGTGTGGAACACCGACAATCCGTACACGCACAGAACCGACAACCGGCTGAGGGCACTGGCACAGCATTGCAGCTGAGGAGACCAAGGTCGTGAGCAGAACGGTGCTCGTTACCGGCGCCAGCCGGGGCATCGGGCGCGCCACCGCACTGGAACTCGCCGCCCAGGGGTTCGATGTGGTCGTGCATTGCCGCAGCGATCGCGAAGCGGCCAAGGCCACCGCCGCCGAGGTGGAGGCCCGCGGGCGCGAGGCTCGGGTGCTGCAATTCGATGTCAGCGACCGCACCGCAACCCGCGCGGCGCTGGAAGCCGATATCGACGATCACGGCGCCTATTACGGCATTGTGTGCAACGCCGGCATCACCCGCGACGCCGCCTTCCCGATGCTGACCGGCGAGGACTGGGATCAGGTGCTGAGCACCAACCTGGACGGGTTCTACAACGTCGTGCAGCCACTGGTGATGCCCATGATCCGGCGCCGCCAGCCCGGCCGTATCGTCGTGCTTTCGTCGGTGGCCGGGCAAATGGGCAATCGCGGCCAGGTCAACTACAGCGCCGCCAAGGCCGGACTCATCGGTGCCGCCAAGGCGCTGGCCGTGGAACTCGCCAAACGGCGCATTACCGTCAACTGTGTCGCCCCGGGGCTGATCCGCACGGACATGACCGAGGACGCACCCATCGACGAAATGCTCAAATTCATTCCCGCCCGTCGCATGGGAGAACCGGCCGAGGTCGCGCAGTTGATCGCCTTTCTGATGTCCGATGCCGCCGCCTATATCACGCGGCAGGTGATCGGCATCAACGGCGGCTTGCTGTGAAAAGCAGCGACAATCTGCAGCCAGACTTGCCTTGTGGGAGCGGCTTCAGCCGCGATAGGCGCGCAGTTATCGCGGCTGAAGCCGCTCCCACAAGCGCAACTCGCAGATCAAGACTTGAGCAACCACCACCGGCCCTGGCCGTCACCCGCTGGGCACCGGCGGACCAGCGCGACGCACGGGCAACGGTGCGGTCACTGGCTCGCCTGTTACTCGATCCAGCCGAGCGCTGGCGACTGAACGCTCCGGCAGGTGCGCCCCCGCGGCTTCGACCAATGCCGGATTCCGAGGCACGCTACGTCAGCCTGAGCCATACCCGCACCGCGGCCGTGGCCGCCATCGGGCCGGCGGCGATCGGCGTGGATGTGGAATCGGTGCACCGGCGCGTCGACTGGCCCCGCATCGCGGCCGCCTGCTTCAGCGCGGACGAACAGGCCTGGCTGGACCGGCATGCGCCCGATCAACGCAAGACCGCATTCCTGGTCCTGTGGACCTGCAAGGAAGCGTGGCTCAAGGCACAGGGCCTGGGTCTGTCACACCTGAACAAAGCCCTGTTCGAACCCTTGGAACGATCTGCCTTTGAGTTGTCACACACAACCATTGGGCGACATGAGACCGATCCGACTTGCGACCTGAACTCGTCATTCCCGCGTAGGCGGGAACCCAGCGCCTTTACCAGCGCAACCCAAAAAAGGCACTGGACAACGGAAGCTGTCCCGGGCGATCCATGCTGGCAAGTCCCCGGCAATGGCTGGCATGCAGAAACCCGTCTGCTGGACGACGGGCTGGTGATATCAGTCCTCTGGCAGGCGCCAGCCCCGCCTCGCTGGATGCTGCACCAGCCTGATCGTGCCGTGGGAACTCTGGAACCGGCGACAGCCTGCCAGCGCCGCTGGTATGGCGCGTCGCGCGAACACGCCCTTACGCAACCCAGCGGCGGAAGATCAGGCTGGTATTGATACCGCCAAAAGCGAAATTGTTGGTCATGAAATACTCGATATCCATTGCCCGGCCGTCACCGGTGATGTAGTCGAGATCGGCGCATTCGGGGTCGGGATTTTCGAGGTTGAGGGTGGGGGCGAACCAGCCTTCGCGCATCATCTGTATGGTGAGCCAGGCCTCCAGGGCGCCGCAGGCGCCGAGGGTGTGGCCGAAGTAGCTTTTGAGCGACGCGATGGGCATTCGGCTACCCAGAACCTCGTGTGTCGCGATGGATTCGGCGACATCGCCGCGGTCGGTGGCGGTGCCGTGCGCGCTGACGAAACCGATGGCAGCGGGATCGAGATCGGCATCCGCCAGCGCCTGCCTCATTACCGCGGCCATGGTCTCGACCTGTGGCTGCGTGATGTGGGTACCGTCCGCGTTGGTGCCGAAGCCGACAAGCTCGGCATGGATGGGCGCACCGCGTGCCTGGGCGCGCTCCAGCGTCTCCAGGATCAGGCTGACCCCGCCTTCGCCAATCACCAGGCCGTCGCGATCACGATCGAACGGGCGTGGCGTGGTTTCGGGCGCATCGTTGCGCGTACTGGTGGCGAACAAGCGATCGAACACGGCAGTGGTGCCGAAGGACAGTTCCTCACCGCCACCGGCGATCATGACGCTCTGCTTGCCGGCCTGCAGGGTTTCGAACGCGAAGCCGATGGCCTGGCTGGCCGAGGTACAGGCGCTGGATGAAGGAATGATGCGACCGTTGATGCCGAAAAACAGGCTGATGTTGACGGCGCCGGTGTGGCTCATCATGCGCACGTAGGTGTTGGACGTGATGCCGCGCAGGTTGCGCGAATCCCCCAGCCGGCCGAACGTGAACACCGCCTCGGCACTGCCTGCACAGGCGCCGTGCGCCACGCCCGCGAGCCCGCTGCCGAGGATGGGGTCGCCCAGCAGCCCGGCATCTTCCAGAGCGAGTTCGCTGGCGCGGGTCGACATCAGGGCCACCGGGCCCATGCTGCGCGTGCGCTTGCGGTCGTACTGCTCCGGCAGCGTGTACTCCATGACCGGCGCCGCCAGGCGCGTGTTCATGGTCTCGATGTCGTCCCAGTCGGGCATGCGGCGCACGCCCGACTGGCCGCTGCGCAAGCGTTCGGCAATGCTCGGCCAGTCATGGCCGAGCGCGGTCAACCCGCCCATGCCTGTCACCACGACACGCTGGCGCATGCTTCCCCCTGAATGTGCCCCGGATTAATTGGCCGCTTCGGTTTTCTCGGACAGCAGACGCTGGATCATCTGCTCGACATCCCCTACGGTGCGCACCTGCTTGAAGTCTTCCGGATTGACCTTGCAGCCCGTCAATTCCTGCATCTTGATGATCATGTCGACCGCGTCGATGCTGTCAAGGTCGAGGTCCTCATTGAAGCGCGCGTCGCGCGTGATGACTTCCGGGTCGAGTTCGAACTCTTCCACCAGGGTGTCCTTCAGGGCCTGGAAAATTTCCTCTTGGGTCATACCATGCAGTGCGTTGGTTGCAGGCCGCAACTGGCCAATGCGATCAAGCCTATATTGTCGCCCCCAACCGGTCAATCGGGACGTCTCGCTACTGCGAATCCGGACTCTGAACCGGCTGAAAGGCCACTACCGGATCAATATCGGCCGCATAGTCAATATCATCGCGATCAAACCCGAACAGGCGCAGAAATTGGTGCTTGTAGCCGGCGTAATCGGTCACGTCGAGCAGGTTGTCGTCGTTGAGACGCGACCACAGACGCTTGCAGGTCTGCTGAACATCATCCGCCAGTTCGCGCTCATCCAGGCGCAGCCGTCCCTCGGCATCAGTGACTTCCGCACCGTCTGGCGGGTACAGAAACTCGCGGAACATCCGGTCCTGCTGTCCGATGGCGTCCTCATCGAGCCCGCGGTCTTTCAGCACGCGGCCGACCACCGACAGGTACAAGGGGATGACGGGAATGGCGGCACTGGCCTGCGTGACGATGGATTTGAGGATCGCCACCCGCGCAAAGTCGGGGCGCCCGGCCCGCTCGCTCATGACACGCGCCCCCTGTTCCAGATGCAACTTGGCACGGCCGATGGTGCCGTGACGGTAGATCGGCCAGGTCAGTTCCGGCCCCAGATAGCTGAAGGCAACGGTGCGTGCGTCGTCGCTCAGTGCCCCGGCGTCGCGCAGGGCGTCGATCCACAGCGTCCAGTCGTCGGCCCCCATGACCGCCACGGTGTCATCGATCTCCTTCCCGCTGGCCGGCTCGACGCTCACGCGCGTCAGGCGGTCATTGTCGGTATCGATGGTCATGCTCTCGAAGGTTTCACCGATGGGCCGCAGGGCCGACCGCACAACCTCGCCGCTGTCCGGCAGGCGGCGCAGCGGCGCGGCCAGCGAGTACACCACCAGGTCGACCGGACCGCCAAGCTGCGAGGCAATCAGTTCGATGACGCGCCGGCGTGTGGCGTGGGCAAAGGCGTCGGCGTTCAGCGACACACTGGTCAATCCGGCTTCCCGCGCCTCGCGTTCGAACGCGGCGGCGTTGTACCAGCCGGCACTGGCGGTCTTGCGGCCCTTGGCGGGTTTTTCCAGAAACACGCCCAGGGTCGCGGCGCCGAAACCGAATGCCGCGGCAATGCGCGCGGCCAGGCCATAACCTGTAGAGGCGCCTACGACCAGTACCCGGCGCGGTCCGTCCGAACGCACGCCTGCCCTGCGCGCATGGGCAACCTGATCGCGAACATTGGCGGCACAACCGGCCGGGTGCGCGCTGGTGCAGATAAACCCCCAGGTGCGGGGCTGAATGATCATCGAACGACTCTGTCTCGGCGCGAGTGGTGCGCGCATTGTAGAGCCTGCCGCCCGGAATCAGGTAATGACCACCGCGCGAAAGCGCGTTGCGGTCGCCGAGCCGGCCGTGCCATGATCCACCCGACATGGGCCCACAATCGCAATGCGCCTGGCACCGGCAGCTGAAGGCGCGCTTCCGTTCGTACTGGTGGCTGAAGACGGTCGGCATCACCGTCTATATCGGCCTGTTCATGATCGGCTATTTTGCCTTGCTGAATCATCCCCAGTTTCCAGTCCGAGTCATGCCGCTGCAGCCGCTTGACCACTGGATCGGCTTCCAGCCGTGGGCGGTGGTGCCCTATGCCAGTCTGTGGTTCTACGTCGGCATGGCGCCAAGCCTGTTGTGGCTGCGCGGGGAAATGGCACGCTATGTCATCGCGGCCACCCTGCTGTGCCTGATCGGCTGCAGTGTCTTTTTCTTGTGGCCGACGAAGGTGCCGGCTTTTGCCGTGGACTGGGCGCGCTGGCCGGCGGTGAACCTGCTGAAATCGGCCGACAATGCCGGCAACGCCTGCCCGTCGCTGCATGTGGCGTTTGCGGTGCTCACGGCGATCTGGCTACACTGGCTGCTGCGACGCGTGGGCGCGCCGCGTTGGCCGCATGCCATCAATGCGGCCTGGTGCATGCTGATTATCTGGTCGACCATGGCAACGCGCCAGCACGTTGCGCTGGACGTGGAGATCGGCGCGCTGCTGGGGGGTGCGGTGGCGCTGGGCTTTCTTTACCTTCGTCCGGCCCTGGTGGACGCGCGGGAACGGAATGTTGAGAAACGAGAGCCTGAGCAAGCATAGCGCGGGTGCGGACGGTGGCGTCAGCGCGGTTCGGATACATGCCGGGCGGTTGTGGCGCAGGTTCGGCACCGGCCTGTGTTTCGCGTTGTACGGCACGCTGGGCTGGCTTGGGGGGCTGACCGTGCTGCCGCTGATCATGCTCTGGCCGGGCTCCGAGGCAAAACGCACACGCCGCATTCGTGCCGCGGTGAGCCTGTCGTTCCGATGGCTGCTGGCATCGATCGCGGCCCTGCGGCTGGGTCATGTGGAGATCAGGGGCCGTCACTGGCTCGATCAGGCGGACGGCAAGCTGCTGGTCGCCAATCACCCGATGTACCTCGATGTAGTGGCGCTGGTCAGCCAGTTGCCGCAGGCCGACTGCGTCATCAAGCGCGGCATGTGGCGCAACCCGCTTTACCGGCGATTCGTACGCGCGATCGGTTACATCAGCAATTCCGACGGTGCCGGGCTGGTGGATGACGGCGTGGCCTCGCTGCGGCGCGGCAACGCACTGATCCTGTTTCCCGAGGGCACCCGCTCGACTCCGGGCGAACCGCTGAATTTCAGCCGCGGTGCGGCCCAGGTGGCGGTTCGCAGCCAGTGCGAGGTGCTGCCGGTGGTGATTCGCTGCGAGCCGCTGGCGCTGGGCAAGGGGCAGGCCTGGCATGAGGTGCCGGATCGGCCATGGCGCTTGCTGCTGGATGTCTGCCCTCCGCAATCGCTGTCGGAGCTGGGATGGCGCCAGGACATGCCTTACGGCGTGGCGGCGCGGCGCGTATCGCGCGCCATGGAGGAGTTTTTCAACCGCCGGCTGACAACGCACGGCGAGATGACTACCAAGGACGGAAACACCTGATGCAAGCCATGGCACCGCCTCGCGGCTACCTCCGTCAGATGGTCAAGGGACTGGTGGGTGCGGTCCTGCTGGGCTATCCCGTGGCCATTTATTTCGCCCACGGGCATTTCACGCCCAGTCAGCTACTGGCCGGCCTGCTGGGTTTGCTGTCCTTGCGCGCGCTGGTATCGGCCTGGGTGCTGCGGCAGCGGGTGGCCCAGCAAGCGGCTCTGGCGATCCTGCTGGCGCTGGCCGCCGCGGCGGTGCTGATGCGATTCGGCGATGTACGCATGTCCTGGCTGCGGTTTTACCCGATGCTGCTCGATCTGGGCGTCGCGGCAATCTTTTTCGGCTCGCTGTTTACGGCACGACCGCTGGTGGAACGCATCGCACGCGTGTTCTATCCGGACCTGCCGCCTTCCGGGGTGCGTTACACGCGCCGCGTCACCGAGATCTGGAGCGCGGTGATGCTGGTGATCACGCTGGTGTCACTGGCTACGGCGCTGTCCGGCTCACTGCGCGTCTGGTCACTGTTCAACGGATTGATCGTGTACGGCATCATCGCGCTGACCTTCGCCTGCGAGTATGCGGTGCGATGCCGTTACAAACACCAGTGGGAAACGGTATGAACGGCCTCCCGGAAGTCACGGCCCGACAGACGCACGACGGCGGCATCGATCTGGATCTGCATGTGCACGCCGACAATCCGTGGTTCGAAGGGCATTTTCCCGGACAACCGATCCTGCCGGGGGTGGTACAGATCGGCTGGGCCGCGGCTTTCGCCGCACATTGGCGCGGGTGCGAAACACCGCCGACGCAGCTGGAGCGGGTCAAATTCAGGCGCCCGATCCGGCCCGAGGCACGCCTCACGCTGCGCCTGCGCCCAAAGGCCGGCAAGTTGCACTACGAATATCTGCTGGTGCTGCCCGAGGGTCCCGCCAGTGCTTCCAGCGGCATATTCGTTTACCCGGAAGATACTGCATGAGCACATTCAGGGCTTGCGCCGTCGTGCCGGTGTACAACCATCATCTGGCGCTGCAGGGGGTGGTAGCCGCGCTTCGCGATCATGGTCTGCCGGTGCTTCTGGTGGACGACGGCAGCGACGCGACGACCCGCCGCGCGCTGGCGGCGGAGGCGACCGGAACCGGCGTCGAGTGCATGCGCCTGGAACCCAATCAGGGAAAGGGCGCGGCCGTGATGGCCGGTATCGCCCGCGCCGGCGAGGAAGGCTTTACCCACGCCGTGCAGGTGGATGCGGATGGTCAGCACGATCTTGCCGACGTACCGCGCCTGCTGGCCCTGGCGCGCGACTATCCGGAGTTCCTGATCTCCGGTTGTCCGCAGTATGACGACAGCGTCCCGGCGGTGCGATTTTACGGCCGCTACCTGACCCATGCGCTGGTATGGCTGGAAACCTTGTCGCTGTCGCTGCGCGACAGCATGTGCGGCTTTCGCGTGTATCCGATCGCCCCGTGCCTGGCACTCGCGCGACGCCGGCGCATCGGCCGGCGCATGGACTTCGATACCGACATCATGGTGCGCCTTTACTGGAGCGGCACCGCCAGCCGGTTCGTGCCGACGCACGTACGCTATCCCAGCGACGGCATCTCGCATTTCCACATGTTCGCGGACAACGCACGCATGACCTGGCTGCATATTCGCCTGCTTGCGGGGATGCTGCCGCGGGCGCCATCCCTGTGGCAGCGCCGCGTGACCCACGGCATGGCGTCCGACCCCAGGCCGCATTCATGAAGCACGGGCGATACTGGATCGGTATTCTCCTGTTAATCGCGGCAATGGCTGCAAACGCCGCCACGCCAGCGGAGGCATCACCCGGGTTCGACGCCAGCTTCGTGCAGACACGCACCCTGCCCGGTTTCGACCAGCCGCTGGTCAGTCACGGCGTGATGCGCTTCAGCGCTTCCGAAGGGTTTCACTGGGAGATCACCCGCCCCTATCACTACGTCTTCGACATGAAACATGGCGAGGCGCACGAGGAGTTGCCGGACGGTACCCGGCGCACGCTGAAGCCCGGTAACACACCCTGGCTGAAGGCCGTGCAGCGGCTGTTTGTCGGTGCCTTGTCCGGTGATGAGGAGCGCCTCGAACGCTACTTCAAGGTCGAGATCAAGCCGCTCGATCAGGGCCGCCGCGTCACGCTGGTACCGAAACCGGGGGCCATGTCCGAGGTCATCGAGCGTATCGAAGTGACTGAAAGCGCGCCCGGCCATCCGCGGCATCTGGTGGTCGACGAGGTGTCGGGCGCACGCATGGACATTCGCTTCACGCCCCGCGACACGGATGCCGGAAAGTAGGAGCGGCAGTCATGCCGCGGCCCGCTGGGCCCTGTGGGCGACGACTCTGGGCCTGCTGTGCGCGCTGGCGCTGTGGCGCGTGGACCCGGCCGGGCCGGTGGAAACCAACATTCTGACCCTGCTGCCCGAGCACCAGGAAAGTCAGGCCCTGACCCGGGCGACCGAACTCAGCCACGAAGCCTTCAGCCAGCAACTGCTGGCGCTGGTCACCGGACCGGACGGCGAGCGCACGCGCAAGGCTGCCGTGGCCGCGCGCCAGACCCTGCTCCAGGCGGGCCTGCGGGCCGACGACAGCAACGACGAGGTCGGCCGGGCACTGGCGCTGTATCGCGCACATCCCTTTGTATTGCTGGCGCCGGCCCAGCGCGACCGCTTCGAGCGCGAAGGCGCCCGCGCACTGGCGACCGACGTCGCGCGGTCGCTGGCAAGCCCGGCGGGCATCGTCAATCTCGGCAATGATCCGGGCGGCTATGTCGGACGCTTCGTCGCGAACCTGCCGCGCCCGTATCCGGACTTCGAGCCGGACGGGCCGATGATGTCGGCCAGCCGCGGCGACCAGCGGGTGTTTCTCCTGCGCCTGAGCACCGGGCAGGAGGCCTTCGACCCGCGGGATGCGCAGCGCGCCGCCGACGCGGTAGCGGCCGCCTCCCGAACAGTGGAACAAACCTGCGGCACATGCCGCTTCGAAGCCACGGGCGCGGCACTTTTCGCCAACGCGGCGCGCCACGAGGCCGAGCACGAGACGATCTGGCTGACGGTGACATCGACGTTGCTGATCATGCTGCTGATCGCGTTCGTGTTTCGCTCGTTTGCGCCGCACGTGCTCGGTTTCCTGCAGCTTTTCGCCAGCGTGGCGGCCGCCAGCGCGGCGGTGATCGCCGTGTTCGGCTCCATCAATATCCTGACCCTCGTATTCGGCACCACGCTGCTCGGCATCGCCATCGATTATGCGTTCCTGTACTTTTCCGAGTACTGGTTCGGGCGCAGCGCACCCGCGGCGGTGATGCGCAAGATCCGCGCGGGCCTGGGCGTGGGGCTCGCCACCGGCGTGCTGGCTTTCGCCTTCCTGGCGCTGACGGGCTTCCCGGCGCTCAACCAGATCGCACTGTTTTCCGTGGCGGGCCTGCTGGAGGCAGCGCTGGTGGTGGTGCTGATCTTCCCCGTCACCCTGACCCGCACGCCTGCCGTGGCAACGCACGCGGCCGTGATCTGGCCGGCACGCTTCGTGGCCCGCGCCTGCCGCGCCTCGCGGCTGCGCTATCTCCTGCCGTTGCTGGCTCTGGTGCTGGCCGTTCCCGGATGGTTTCAGCTCGAAGCCAGCGACGACGTGCGAGCACTGTCGTATTTTCCGCCACGATTGATGCAGGTGGACGGGCACATCCGGCAGGAACTGGCGCGATTTCCTGCTCCGGGCTTTTTCCTGATCGAAGCTCCGAACCTGGATCAGGCGCTTGAACGCGAGCAAGCGCTGTTTCAGCGTATCGGAAAGCACGCGCCTGACGCCGATCCGCTCGGACTGTCGCGCTTCGTACCGTCGCCCGACAGCCAGCGCGCCAGCCTGGCGACCTGGCGCCAGGTGCTCGATGATCCGGATGCCCTGCGCCGGGCATTTGTCGACATGGGACTGCCCGCCGCGCTCGCCGATCATGTCGAGAAGGGGTGGCAGCAGGCGGCAAAGCAACCGATCGAGGCCTCGTCGTTGTTCGAGGCCGCGCCCGATCTCAGGCGTTTCGTGATTCCCACTGATCGTGGCGCCGCTCTCATCGCCACCGCGTTTGCCGACCGTGATATCAACAGCGCCAGCCTGGCTTCAGCGGCCAGCGGACTCGCCGGCGTCCAGTTCGTCGACTCCCTGCAACGCATGGCCGATACCTTCGCCAGCGTCCGTGTACGCGCAACCTGGCTGGTCTTCATCGGCTACCTGCTCATCTCCGCCATCCTGGTGTGGCGCTACGGCAGCCGCAACGCCCTGCGCATGCTGTACCCCCCGCTGCTCGCGCTGGGCATCACCCTGGGCGCGATGGGCTGGCTCGGAGAACCGCTCAACGTGTTTGTCGTGGTCGCGCTGATCCTCATCCTCGGCCTGGGCCGCGACTATGCGGTGTTCCTGCGCGAAGTCGGCGCGCACGAGCGCGCCCCGGCACTGGCGGTCATGCTGTCCGCCCTGACCACGCTGTTCTCGTTCGGCCTGTTGTCGCTCAGCCGAATTCCCGCCCTGCACGCCTTCGGCCTCGCCACCGGCATCGGCATTCTCGCCAGCTATCTGCTGACACCGCTTTCCCTGCCACCAACGGCCAAGCAGACCGTCAGCGACGAATAAGGTCGCGTTCCCCGCTCGCGGGAGAGCAACTCGCTTTTTGAACCGGACGCCGCACTTGATCGGTGTTCCACTATCGCGTTCCATGGCGGCGCATAAGTTCGATCGGCAGAGGCTCCCGTCAGCTACTGGCGCGGGTGAAAGTGATACTGTAGTATCACATTATGCGCACCGAACTTGTTACCACCCTCAAGCGACGAGCCACCGAACTCCTCTCGGACATCGAGCGGGACAAGGAGCCTATTCTCATCACTCAGCATGGCCTTCCCAGCGCGTACCTGCTGGACGTCGAGACCTATGAGCTTATGGAGCAACGGTTGGCCGTTCTCGAGGGCATCGCTCGTGGGGAACAGGCTGTTGCAGAGGGGCGCGTTGTTTCTCATGCTCAAGCCGGGAAACGCCTGGCCCGATGGCTGAAATAATCTGGTCGGAGCCAGCATTGGGCGACCTGGAGGCTATCGCGGAATATATCGCAGTGGAAAATCCCGTCGCCGCGTCTGCGCTAGTCCAACGTATCTTCGGCCACGTCGCACAGCTGGCAGATCACCCCGAAAGTGGTAGCTGGCCTCCTGAACTCGGGCGCTCGCGTTATCGCCAGATCGTGGAACCACCCTGTCGTGTCTTTTATCGCTACGACCGTCGCGAAGTTTTCGTTCTCCATGTGATGCGGTCGGAGCGCCTGCTGCGTCCAGAACACCTTGCCCCGCGTGCCAGGCAGGCAAATGTCTAACATGCCAATCCAGCGTTAGACTCCTGGGCAGCTCTGGGGCATCCTCGCGAAAATATCCGAAAAAAACTACACGGGAGCCTTCATGGCGAACAACGATGCCCTGAATAACGACCTCGCCTACGCCGATACCCTGTGGAAGGCGGCGGACGCGCTGCGGAGCCAGGTCGATGCCGCCGAGTACAAACACGTCGTGCTCGGCTTACTGTTCCTGAAATACATTTCCGACTCGTTCGAGGCGCGCAAGGATGAACTCAGGGCTGAGCTCGAAGCCGACGGCATCACGGGCGCGCAACTCGAAAGCCTGCTGGAAAGTCGCGACGAATACACCGCCGAGCGGGTGTTCTGGGTGCCGCCCGAAGCACGCTGGCAGAACCTCCAGAACCAGGCAACCCGAGCAGACATCGCCACGCTGATCGACGACGCCATTCTCGCGGTGGAGCGCGACAATCCTAATCTCAAGGGCAAGCTGCCGCGCGATTATGCCCGCCGCGGGATCGCGCCCGAGAAGATGAAGGGCCTGATCGACCTGATTGCCGACATCGGCTTCAAGGGCGATCGCGCCAGGGCACGCGACACGCTCGGCCGCGTCTACGAATATTTTCTCGGCAAGTTTGCGCAGGCCGAGGGCAAGCTCGGTGGCGAGTTCTTCACGCCGCGCTGCATCGTGCGCCTGCTGGTGGAAATGCTCGAACCCTATGACGGGCGCGTGTATGACCCCTGTTGCGGGTCGGCGGGCATGTTCGTGCAATCGGAGCGTTTCGTGGCCGCCCACGGCGGGCAGACCACCGACATCTCCATTTTTGGGCAGGAATCCAACCCCACCACCTGGCGGCTCGCACACATGAACCTGGCCATTCGCGGTATCGAGGCCAACCTCGGTTCGCAGCCGGCGGATTCCTTCCTGCGCAACCTGCATCCCGACCTCAAGGCCGACTATATCCTTGCCAATCCGCCGTTCAACATTTCCGACTGGTCAGCCAAGCTGCTGGAAGGCGACGTGCGCTGGCGCTTCGGCAGGCCACCGACCGGCAACGCCAACTACGCCTGGATTCAGCACTTCATCCACCATCTTGCGCCGCCTAACGGCCGCGGCGGTGGCGTGGCCGGCTTCGTCATGGCCAACGGCTCGCTGTCCTCCGGCTCCGGCGGCGAAGGCGAGATTCGCCGGAAAATCATCGAAGCCGATCTGGTCGATTGCATCGTCGCCCTGCCGGCGCAGCTTTTTCTCACCACCGGCATCCCGGCCTGCCTGTGGTTCCTGACCCGTGACAAGACCGGCCGCAACCTCCAGCACGGCGGTCGCAACCGCAAGGGCGAAACACTGTTCATCGACGCCCGCAAGCTCGGTGCCATGCAGACCCGCACCCTGCGCGTCCTTACCGGCGGCGACGATGGCGAAACCCTGCTGGCGGGCGGCCTCGGCGACCCCAACGTCGACTCCGACATCGGCCGCATCACCTATGCCTTCCGCCAGTGGCGCGGCGAGCCCGCACCCGAGTGGTGGGACGAGAAACAGCACGGCAAATGGGCCTACCGCGACGTCCCCGGCTTCTGCAAAAGCGAAACCGTCGAGGGCATCGGCAAGCACGGCTTCGTGCTGACGCCGGGCCGCTACGTCGGCGCAGAGGTGCAGGAAGACGATGGCGAGCCATTCGCGGAGAAATATCCGCGGCTGCTGGTGGAGCTGGAAGAATGCTTTGTGGAAGGGGAGCGGTTGATGGAAGTCGTTCGAGCCAAGCTGAACGAGGTTGGCACGCATGACTGACTGGCGGACTACAACGCTTGACCAACTTGGTCGAATTGTCACAGGAGCGACCCCTCGATCGAACGTTCAGGGGTACTTCGATGGCAATATCCCCTTCATAACACCGTCCGATATGGACGGGCGCCGAACCATAGAAGCGACATCCCGTTACCTTACTGAGGAAGGAGCGAATGCAACAGGCCGCTCCCGCATTCCCAAGAATGCCGTAATGGTTTCATGTATTGGTTCAGATATGGGTAAAGCTGCGGTCACGGATCGCGAGTCGGTAACCAACCAGCAGATCAATTCGATCATTGTTGGTGGTGCTGCCGACCCGACGTACGTGTACTACGATCTCAGTCGGCGCAAAGATGAGATAAGGCTGTCGGCGGGAGGATCAGCACAGCCAATACTAAACAAGAGCGCGTTTGGTCAGCTGACAATTCGCCTGCCACCCTTGGAAATGCAACGCGCCATCGCCTGCGTCCTCGGGGCGCTGGACGACAAGATCGAGCAGAATCGGCGCACGGCGCAGACGCTGGAGCGGCTGGCGCGGGCCATCTTCCGCGCCTGGTTCGTGGACTTTGAGCCGGTGAAGGCCAAGGCCGCCGGCGCCACCTCCTTCCCCTCCATGCCCCAGCCCGTCTTCGACGCCCTGCCCACCAAGTTCATCGGCCCTGTGCCGGAAGGGTGGAGTCCAGGGTCGCTCGGAACCATTGCGCATGAAGTGCGGGATGGTGCGAAGCCGTATGAAATTGATCCTGAAACCCCGTACCTCGGCTTGGAACACATGCCAAAACGCTGCATCGCGCTGTCCGAATGGGGGTCAGTATCCGAGGTGACGAGTACAAAAACACGCTTCCGAGCCGGACACATTCTATTTGGCAAATTGCGCCCGTATTTTCACAAAGTCGGCATCGCTCCGATTGACGGCGTCTGCTCGACCGATATCGTGGTCGTAGAAGCGCTGCAACCACAATACTTCGGGATAGTCCTCGGACTTATAAGTAGCGATGCTTTCGTGGCACATACGAACGCTTGTGCTAGCGGGACGAAGATGCCACGGACGAAGTGGGCTGATATGAAGATGTACCCGCTTGCGATCCCACCGGCTGCCATCGCTGAGGCGTTTAATGCTGTCATGCAACCGATGGCAAGAAAGATCGTTACCGACATTCATGAATCTCGTAAGCTCGCTGAAATGCGCGACTACCTTCTCCCCAAACTGCTATCGGGTACAGTGCGGATAACCAAGCCTACCTTGGAGACAGTCGAATGAAATCCGCCAGCAAGAAGCGCGGTGCGCCGGCACGCATCGAGTCACTCAAGGTGCGCAATTTTCGTGCGCTGTGTGATATCGAGATCAAGGAGATCACACCGCTGATGGTGCTGCTGGGCCCCAATGGCAGTGGCAAGTCGACCGTATTCGATGTTTTCGCGTTTTTGTCCGAATGCTTTGAGCTGGGCCTGCGCCGCGCCTGGGACAAGCGAGGTCGTGCCAAAGAGTTGAAAACGCGCGGCAGCGACGGCCCGGTGACCATCGAAATCAAGTACCGCGAACAGGGGTATCCGCTGATCACATATCACCTGTCCGTGGACGAGCGCAACGGATCACCGGTGGTGACTGACGAGTGGCTGGGCTGGAAACGCGGCAAACATGGCCGCCCATTTCGTTTTCTGGAATACCACGAAGGCCAGGGACGCGCGGTCAGCGGCGAATTGCCCGACGAAAAAGATGAACGTATCGAGATACCGCTGAAATCCGCGAACCTGCTGGCGGTCAACGCGCTGGGGCAGTTTGCGGAGCACCCGCGCGTGGCGGCGTTGCGGGACTTCATCACCGGTTGGCATGTGTCCTACCTGTCCGCGGAAAACGCTCGCGGTCAGCCCGAGGCCGGGCCGCAGGAACAACTGACGCGAACCGGCGATAACCTGGCCAACGTGATCCAACACCTCGGTGAACAACATCCGGACTATCTGCAACACATTTTCGAGGTGCTTCAGCAGCGGGTTCCACGCATCGAGCGCGTGCTGGCCGACACCATGCCGGATGGTCGCCTGCTGTTGCAGATCAAGGACGCGCCGTTCAGTCATCCAGTGTTGGCGAAGTTCGCATCGGATGGCACGTTGAAAATGCTGGCCTATCTTGTGCTGCTGTACGATCCCGATCCACCGCCCTTCATCGGCATTGAGGAGCCGGAAAACTTCCTGCATCCGCGTTTGCTGCCCGAACTGGCGGAGGAATGCCGTGCGGCGGCGGCACGCACCCAGATGATGGTGACGACACACTCGCCCTTCTTCCTGAATGCCTTGCGACCCAAGGAAGTGCGCGTGCTATGGCGTGACGAGAACGGCTATACCAACGTACAGCGGGCCAGCGACCTTCAGGGCGTAACGGAGTTTGTGGAGAATGGCGCTTTGCTGGGCTACCTGTGGATGGAAGGACAACTCGGCGTGGGCGACCCGCTGGTGAATTCGGGCGCACCCACACGGCCGCTTGGAAAGAACCGCTGAGCATGGGATCGCATGTGGAGTTATTGGTTGAAGAACCCTCCATGGAGGCGTTCCTGCGCACGTTGTTGCCGCGACTATTCCCTCCCGACCGGACCTTTGACATCCATGCCTTTCAGGGAAAGGGCGATCTGTTCGCCAATCTCCAGTCACGTTTGCAGGGATACGCAAAATGGTTGCCCGAGGATTGGCGCATCGTGGTGGTAGTGGATCGTGACGATGACGATTGCCTGAGATTGAAGCAACGCATGGAGGATGTTGCCCGGCGAGCGGGACTGCGCACGCGCGCCACGGCCGGGCGCGCGCGCTGGAAGATTGCCAATCGCGTCGCCATCGAGGAACTGGAGGCATGGTACTTCGGCGACTGGCAAGCAGTATGCGCCGCCTATCCGCGCGTTTCCCCTCATGTCCGCAATCAACAGAAGTATCGTCACGCAGATCAAATCGCCGGAGGTACGTGGGAGGCTTTCGAGCGCATCCTCAAGCGAGGCGGGTATTTCAAGCAGGGCTTGCGCAAGATCGAGGCGGCACGCGTACTGGGTACACAGCTCGATGTGGCGCGCTCTGATTCGCCAAGCTTCGAGTGTTTCCATCAGGCGTTGATGGAAGCCATTGCGTGATCGGGCTGTCGAGGGGGATCGCGTAATGCATGAACAAGATATCGAGCTTGCCGCACTAGGCACTTTCCGCGAAGTCGGATACGACCTGCGCCACAGCCCGGAACTCGGTCCGGACGCGCCGGCGGCGGAGCGCGCGTCCCATGCCGACTGCTTGCTTGCAGGGTGCCTCGAAGCCGCGTTGAAACGCCTGAATCGCGATCTTCCTCATGCCACGCTGGAAGGCGTAGCACGTACGCTCTCGCGCCCACCGCACCCGACGCTGATCCAGAACAACCGCTGGTTTCACAGATTGCTCACCGATGGCGTGGAGGTCGAGCATCGCGATAAAAAGACCGGCGAGATGCGCGGCGGGCGCGCGCAGCTTATCAATTTCGACAATCCTGAAGCCAACGACCTGCTGGTAGTGCGCCAGCTTACGATCACGGGGCCATCGGGCAAGCCCATCCGCCCGGATTTGACGCTGTTTCTAAACGGCCTGCCGATCGCGGTGATCGAGCTCAAGGATCCGGCCGATACGCGAGCCGATCTGGGGGTCGCGATCGACCAGCTTCACCGCTACATGCAAACCGCGCCCGATCTGTTCGTGCCCAACGTGCTGTGCGCGGTTTCCGACGGCATGCTCACCCGCGTCGGCTCGATCACCAGCGGCCCCAGCCGTTTCATGCCCTGGCGGCCGCTGGCTGATGAAGGCGGCGCGCCGACGCTGGAAGCCCTGATCCGGGGGCTGCTGGAGCCGCGGGCACTGCTCGATTACCTGCGCGCCTGCGTCATTTTTGAGGAGGACGAGCGCGGCAACATAGTCAAAAAGATTGCCGGGTATCACCAGTTTCGTGCCGTGCGCAAGGCGCGAGCGAGTGTGCTGCGGGCGATGAAGATCCACCACCCTCTCCCCGGCCCTCTCCCGCCGGCGGGAGAGGGAGTATTGGGTGGCGACGGGCGTGGGGGCGTCATCTGGCACACGCAGGGATCGGGCAAGTCGCTTACCATGCTGATGCTGGCGGGCGCGCTGATCCGCGAGCCGCGTCTGGCCAATCCGACCGTGGTGATGATTACCGATCGCAACGATCTTGATGACCAACTCTTCGACACCTTCGCCGCCGGCCGCGCGCTTCTGCGGCAACCTCCTATACAGGCGACAAGCCGCGAGCACTTGCAGCAACTTCTGGATCGCGCCGCGGGCGGCGTGGTGTTCACCACGATCCAGAAGTTCGCCGAAGCCCACGGCGTGGTTTCCGAGCGTAGCAACGTGGTGGTGATGGCCGACGAGGCCCACCGCAGCCAGTACGGTTTCGTCGAGGGCGGCGCGCGCTGGATGCGCGAGGCGCTGCCGAACGCCACCTTCGTCGGCTTCACCGGCACGCCGCTCGAAGGCGACGACAAGAACACCATCCACGTCTTCGGCGAGTATGCGGACGTCTACGACATCCGGCAGGCCGTCGAGGACGGCGCGACCAGGCCGCTGTATTACGAATCGCGCATCATCAAGCTGCGCATGGACGAGGAAGCGGCGCGGATCGCCGAGGACGAACTGGAGTACGTGGTACGCGGCGACCGCGACGGAGACGAGGCCGAGGGCACGATTCGCGTCAACCTGGAGTCGGTGGCCGGCGCGCCGGAGCGCATCGAGCGCCTGGCGGCGTTCATCGTCGAACACTGGGAGAAACGACGCGCCGCCATGGAGGGCAAGGCCATGGTGGTAACCATGAGCCGCGATATCGCGGCCCGGCTCTACGAGGCCATTCGTGCGCTGCGCCCCGAATGGCATGACGCGGACGACGAGCGCGGCGCCATGAAAGTCGTGGTCACCGGCAACGGCGACGAGCCCGAGCCGCTGCGCAACCATGTCCGCACCAAGGCCGCGCGCAAGCGTCTGGCCGAACGTTTCAAGGATCCGGCCGACGAGCTGCGACTGGTCATCGTCTGCGACATGTGGCTGACGGGCTTCGACTGCCCGCCGGCGCACACATTGTATCTGGACAAGCCGCTGGCCGGGCACAACCTCATGCAGGCGATCGCCCGCGTGAACCGCGTCTACGGCGACAAGCCGGGCGGGCTGATCGTGGATTTGCTGGGGCTGGCAGATCAGCTGGCCGATGCCCTGGCGACTTACACCCAGGCCGGCGGCACGGGCGAAGCGGTGCGGCAAGTGCAGGACGAGGCCGTGCCCGGCATGCAGGCGGCCTTCGAGAAGCTGCGCGACTTCTTCCACGGTTGCGACTACGGGCCCGCTCTGGATGCCGAGCCGCGCGATGTCCTGCCGCTGTATCTGCGTGCCATCGACCATGTGCTGGGGCAGGACGACGGCTGGCAACGGTTCCGCACCCTGGTCAAGGAGCTGTCGACAGCCTTCGCACTCGCCGTGCCGCGGCCCGAGACGACTGCAATCACCCCGCATCTGGCCTTTTTTCAACGCTGCGCGGCCATGATACGCAAGCGCCTGGCCGATGATGACACGCGCAATGAAGCACGAAGTCGGCAGCGTGACATCGACGCCGCCGTGCGACAGATCATCGGTGGAACGGTGGATGCCGGCGACGTGGTCGATCTGTTCGCAGCAGCCGGGCTTGAAGAGGCCCGCCTGGACATTCTGAGCGACGATTTCCTTCAGCGCGTGGCGGCACTTGAGCACAAGAACCTTGCGCTGGAAACCCTGCGCAAGCTGCTGAATGATCAGATCCGCATCACCGAGCGCAGCAATCTGGTGCAGAGCCGGAAATTCCGCGAGGCGCTGGAGGACGCGCTTACGCGCTACACCAACAAGGCGATCTCCACCGCCGAGATGATCAGCCGCCTCATCGACCTGGCGAAAAGCCTGCGCGAAGCGCAACGGCGCGGCGAGGAACTCGGCCTCGGCACCGAGGAAACCGCCTTCTACGACGCGCTCGCCGACAATGAATCGGCACGCGACGCCATGCAAAGTGACACGCTTCGATTGATGGCCCGCGAGCTGACCGAGATGGTCAGGAAGATGCCCAAACTCGACTGGACCCAACGCGAGTCGGTGCGGGCAACTTTGCGCCGTAACGTGCGGCGACTGCTGGCCCGGTATGGCTACCCGCCCGACCTCGCCGAGGGCGCGACGCAGCTGGTGCTGCGGCAGGCTGAATTATCGACCGCGAACGAAGTCTAGCGCGATCGCGCAAGTTCGATGCGGGCGGCCTGACAACAGCATTCAGCAGGCGACGCCGCGCGCTACATGTTGAGGATGATTCAATGCGCTCGATTAGTGAAAACGATCTATCAGTCATTATTCCGT
>CAZYIP010000050.1:0-3633 GCA_964646895.1 uncultured Salinisphaerales bacterium
TCGAAGCGTACCCGCTCCCGCTCCGCGCCCAGTTCGCTGGTCAGGCGTGCCTGGATCTCTGATTCGACACTCTTGCGGGTGTCGGGGCCGAGATACGAGAGCGCATCGGTGATCGCGCTTTCCAGCAACTCGCGACCCAGATCTGCGGCGCTGATGCGCAGATGCTGCGCAATCACTTCGAGCTGTCGGCTCACCTCACCGCTGATGGCCAGATTGACGCCGAGCGTTGCCGCGGTCTCATCCGGCCCGCCGCCGCTGAGCTGACTGGTCAGACGCCGGACCAGTGCGGCTACTTGCCCCCGCTCACCGCCGCCGAAGAGAATCTGGTCGAGGAAGTAGCGCTCGAAGTCCCGCTTGGCTTCGAACACCCAGCGTCCGCGTCGCAGCCAGTTGATGTTGCGCAGCGGCATCTGTGGTGCCGAAAGCTGGGCGGCGCCGCGCTTGCCGGCGTCCTGAATCCAGTTTTCGCGCTCGATCCTGCCGCTCGCGAGCGGATCCCCGCGCACGCTGTTCACGATGTTGCGGCTGACGACAGCGACCTGTTGCTGCACCGCGTACACGGCATCGGGCACCCCCACCGGCACCGGGGTTTGCGTCAGCGCCGGCTTCGCGGTGCACGAGCCCAGCGCGAAGATATTCGCGTGCCCGGGGACGCGCTGGTATTCATCCACCCGCACGAGTCCATGTTCATCGCTCAGCGTCTGGCACTCGGCAACCGCGGGCACGCCGCGAAACGGAGGCCAGACCATCGCATAGGCAAAATCCAGGGATCGATCGTCCGTCCTGCCCTCATCACCGTGGACCGTGAACTGCATGTGTCCGCCGTGGCAGGCCTGCACGGCGGCATTGCCGACCCAATCGATTTCGTGCGCCTTGAGCGCTTCACTCAACTCATTGCGCACCGTCGGTTTGTCCAGGCCGAGATGCCCCGGATACGGCTCGGGCGTGATCAACGTGATCGGCACTCGCGAGCGCGCGCCGCGGCGGCGCAGGTCCGCGTCCAGCAAAAAGACGTATTCGTACATCGGGCCCAGGATCGAAGCGCCCGCGGCCGCGGCCACGATCACCGGGCCGGACTGCCTGACGAATTCCTGATAGGCGACGCAGGCATCCACCGCGTCGCTGGCCCGAATCACGGACTGCACGCCGCCGCCGGGTCCGGCGCAGGGCATGCGCTCCCAGTCCGGGCAAATGCCGGTCGCCAAAGCCAGATAGTCGTAGTCGAGGCTCGACCCGTCGCCGAGCGTCAGGCGATTGTTTCCGGGGTCGATTGCACGCAGTCCTTCCGACCGCAGGGTTATCTTGCGCGCCGCCAGCAACGGTTCCAGCGCGAAGGAAGTATCCTTCGTGTCGCGCAGGCCCAGGGCGACCCACGGATTCGCAGGCACGAACTGAAACCGGTCACTGTCCGAAACCACGGTCACCTCGGCGGCGCCGTGCAAAGCCGCCTTGACAGCGTAGGCCAGAGGCACCCCGGCGATGCCGCCGCCCGCCACCACGATGCGTGTCGTGCTCATTGTCGTCTCCTCACTGCATCAGCCAGCCCGATCTCAGGTTCAGGCTGATGCCCTCCACACGTGCCTGCGCCGCCAGGCGCTGCACATATTGCGCCGCTGCCTTGCGGCGGCTGCGCGTATTCAGATGCATGGCCACCATCGCCCTGGCCTCCTCGAACGCCAGCGGCCGCCCGGGATCGAACTCGATGATGCGAATCAGGTGCCAGCCGAAACGGGTCGCGACCGGCCGCGGCCACAGCCCGGCCTCCCGCCCCGCGAACAGTACCCGATCGAACTCGGGCACGCATTCGTCGCGTGACAGCCAGCCGAGATCGCCACCGCGGGCACCGGAAGGGCAGTTCGACAACTCGCGAGCCGCTTCGGCGAACCGTTCCGGCCGCTCCAGACACTCCTGCAGCAGCGCCCCGGCACGGTCTCGCAGGGCATCGGCGAGGTGCATGTTTTTCACCGCGAACAGGATATGGGCGGCATGTACCCGCTCGCCGACGCAGAAGCGGTCCTGGTTTTGCTCGTAGAACCGTTGCAGTTCATCCTCCTCGGGTTCCGGAATCCACGTCTCCAGCGCCACCAGCGCATCCAGGGCATCGTCCAGTTGCTCGTCCTCGGGCTCCAGCTCGTCTCGTGCGAGCAGTCCCCGGGAGCGCGCCTGGTCGACGATCAGGCGGCGCATGACCAGCGCCGTTGCCGCCGATCGGCGCGGATCGGGGGTATCCGCATGCAGCTTCGCCTCGCGCTCGATCGCGGCCTCGTCGATTTCGCGCCCGTTGACGCGGATGCTCATCGGTTTTCCCGCCTGCGCAACGAGCGTGGACGCACGACCTGGTATGGCCGCAACAGGTAAAACACCGATCCGAAACCGCTCCAGATGTGCACCAGCCGGCTGAACGGCACCAGGGCGAACAGGGTCATGCCGAGAAACAGATGAATCTTGTAGACGATGGGAATGCCGATGATGATCGACGGTACGGGACGAAAGGTCACGATGTGCTGACACCAGGTCCGCACCGCATCCATGACATCGCCCTGGTACAGGTCCTTTGCGGAGAAGAAGATGGTCGAGAGCCCGAATGACAGGGTGATGAAAATCCACACCACCACGACGAAGTCCATTTTGGTGGAGGTCAGCCGAACGCGCGGCTCGGTGAGGCGGCGATGAATCAGCAGTACCAGGCCGATCCAGCAAAGAACACCGAACACACCGCCACTGACCATCGCCAGCAGCTCATGCGCGACCACGCCCATGCCGATCGCCTCAAACAGCTGTTCCGGCGCCAGCAGGCCGATCAGGTGTCCGAAAAACAGAAACAGAACACCAACATGGAAGAAATTGCTCGCCAGGCGCAACTGCCCCCGCTTCAGCAGTTCGCTGGAATCGCTCTTCCAGCTATAGGGCTCGCGATCGAAGCGGATCAGGCTGCCGAGCAGGAAGATGGTGCCGGCGATGTACGGATACACTCCGAAGAAAAACTGATGCAGCATGTCCATGAATTCTTCACCTCGTGGCGTCGCGGGTCATCGCTTCGGGCGTGAGCAGCGGTTCCGTACCGTCGGCGCCGCGTCCCCGGCGCTCCATCAACTGATCCATCGGCCGTGGCGGCTCCGGTGCATACTGCGCCGCGCCGCGCGGGATGAGCCGATTGAGACCGGCAAGAACGCTCGCGTAGGGCGTTTGCGCCTCCTCCAGACGGCGATGGAGCGAGCGCAGCACCCCCGCGACCGGGCGCAGATGGTGACGCGCATCCCGTCGCGGCAGCACGGACAGGAACTCCAGAAATACCGGCAGGTAATCGGGCAGTTCGTCGCAGTCGAGTTCCAGACCGCAATGCCGGTAATGCCCCAGCAGCTCCACCAGTGCCCCACCACGTGCGCGCGATTCGCCGAACAGATGCTCGTAGAGGTACAGGGCATGCGCCGGCTGGCGGTCGAAAGTCTCCACATAGTGCATCTGTGCATCGAGCAGCGGGGTGGTGCGCAGGTAGCCAAGCAGCGGCTCGACATGCTCGGCGGCGGCCCGGTTGCCCCGTCGCTCTTCCCGCAGCACCGTCTCCAGCTCCGGCAGCGCACCCAGCCAGTCCGTCTCCGGATAGCGCAGCAGCAGCGCGAACACCTTGAACGT
>CAZYIP010000050.1:3733-14494 GCA_964646895.1 uncultured Salinisphaerales bacterium
CCGCAGGCGCCACGCTCGTCGAAATTGCCTTCCTCCGATTCCCGGTGCGTGGTCGGGATCACGTAGCGGTCCTCATAGTTGCCGATGGCGAGATAGCGATACATTTCGGCCACCTGTGCTTCGCTGAGTCCCACATCGTTGAGAAAATCGATACCGGACTCGCCCTCGACCTCGCTGGCGCGCATGTACGCCCGCATTGCCAGCAGCCGTTTCAGCGCCGAGCGGATGGGCTCCTCGGCACCGGCGGTGAGCAGATTGGCAAGATAGCGCACCGGGATGCGCATGGCGTCGACATCGGGCAGCACGCCATTGGCGACGGTCGGCACGACTCCGGCGGTGGTCGCCGACTGGATCGGCGAAAGCGGCGGCACGTACCAGACCATGGGCAGGGTGCGATATTCGGGATGCAGCGGAAACGCGACTTTCCACTCCATCGCCAGCTTGTAGACCGGCGAGCGCTGCGCCGCATCCAGCCAGTTTTCGGGGATGCCCTGCCGCCGCGCCTCGGCCTGTATCTCGGGATCGTACGGGTCGAGGAACACATCGAGCTGTGCCTGATACAGATCCTGCTCATCAGGCACCGAGGCCGCTTCGCGGATGCGGTCGGCGTCATACAAAATGACGCCCAGGTAGCGGATGCGCCCGACGCAGGTCTCCGAGCAGATGGTCGGCTGGCCGGTCTCGATGCGCGGATAGCAGAAGGTGCACTTTTCGGCCTTGCCGGTTTTCCAGTTGTAGTAGATCTTCTTGTACGGGCAACCGGACACGCACATGCGCCAGCCGCGGCATTTCTCCTGGTCGACCAGCACGATGCCGTCTTCCTCGCGCTTGTAGATCGAGCCGGAGGGGCAGGAAGCCACGCACGTCGGGTTCAGACAATGCTCGCAGATACGCGGCAGATAAAACATGAAGGTGTTTTCAAAGACCGACTGAATCTCCTTCTGCACGCCGTCGAAGCAGATGTCGCGGGAACGGTCCTCGAACTCGCCGCCCAGATCGTCTTCCCAGTTGGGCCCCCATTCCACCTTGTCCATCTTCTTGCCGGTCACCACCGACAGCGCCTGGGCCGTCGGCGCGGTGGGCGATTCCGGCGCCCGCTGCAGGTTCCTGTAATCGAAGGTAAACGGATTGTAGTAGTCGTCGATCTCGGGAAGGTTGGGATTGGAGAAGATGCGGGTCAGGATGCGCCAGCGCGCGCCCTGGCGCGGCTCGATCCTGCCGTTGGCCTTGCGTCGCCAGCCGCCTTCCCACTTCTCCTGATTCTCCCACTCCTTCGGATAACCAACGCCGGGCTTGGTCTCGACGTTGTTGAACCACACGTACTCCACGCCCTCGCGCGAGGTCCACACGTTCTTGCAGGTCACCGAGCAGGTGTGACAACCGATGCACTTGTCGAGGTTCATCACCATCGCGACTTGCGTGCGTATCTTCATGACGACATTTCCTCCCCGGCCGCAACCGGACCGGATTCATCAACCGTCCAGGGCACTCGATCCAGCCGCCGCACCAGCACCATTTCGTCGCGGTTGGAGCCGATCGTGCCGTAGTAGTTGAGGCCGTAGGAGAACTGGGCATAGCCGCCGATCATGTGAGTCGGCTTCATCACGATGCGCGTGACGCTGTTGTGCAGCCCGGAGCGCTGGCCGCTGAGAGGCGATACCGGATTGTTCATGACGCGATCCTGGGCGTGGTACATCATCGCCACACCGCGCGGCATGCGCTGGCTCAGGATCGCCCGCGCCACCAGCACGCCATGGCTGTTCGCGACTTCGATCCAGTCGTTGTCGCGCATGCCGGCTTCCTTCGCTTCGGCTTCGCTCAGCCAGACGATGGGGCCGCCGCGGGACAGCGTGAGCATGATCTCGGTATCGCTGTAGGTGCTGTGAATACCCCACTTCTGGTGTGGCGTGATCCAGCGCAGGCGCAGCATCTTGCCAGGCGCGAAGTGCTCCTGCACCCGAGGTGTGCTTCGGGTGTCCACTGGCGGGCGGTACAGGGCAAAACCCTCACCGTAGCGGCGCATCCACTCGTGATCCAGATAAAAATGCTGACGTCCGGAGAGGGTTCGCCAGGGAATCAGCTCGTGCACGTTCGTGTACGACGCGTTATAGCTGACCTCCTCCGATTCGATGCCGCTCCAGGTGGGGGTGGAGATGACCTTGCGCGGCTGCGCCGACAAATCCGGAAAGTGAAAATGCTCGGCCGCGCGCGGCTGCGCCAGATGGCTGTGCAGCCGTCCGGTGCTGCGCTCCAGCGCACGCCAGGCCTTCATGGCGACCTCGCCATGGGTCTCCGGCGACAGGGTGAGAATGGCCTGCGCCGCCTTGGCCCCGGTATCGAGCAGCGGGCGACCCTCGGCAGGGCCCTCGGTGACGCGCCTGTTGAGCCCGGCCAGCAGTTCCGAATCCTCGGTCGCATCCCAGGAGATGCCCTTCACGCCGATACCGATGGTATCGACCAGAGGCCCCAGTGCCACGTAACGATCGTAGGTCTCGCCGTACTCGCGCTCCACCACGGTCACCGTGGGTCCGGTCTTGCCCGGCACCAGATCGCACTCTCCGCGCTTCCAGTCGTGCGCGTTGATCGCCTGCCCGAGTTCACTCGGCGTATCGTGCAGCAGCGGGGTCAGCACCACGTCCTTGCGCCGTCCCAGGTGCTCGCCGGCGAGTTTCGAGAACGCGCGCGCGATGTACTTGAAGATGTCCCAGTCGGTACGGCTCTCCCACAGCGGGTTCACCGCGGCGTTGAACGGATGGATGAACGGGTGCATGTCGGTGGTGTTGAGATCGTCCTTCTCGTACCAGGTGGCGGTCGGCAGCACCACATCGGAATACAGGGCGTTGCTGGAGATGCGAAAATCCAGCGTGATTGCCAGATCCAGCTTGCCTTCGGGCGCGGGATCACGCCAGCGCACCTCCTGTGGCAGCGGCGCCTGCTGCTCCGCCAGATCCTCTCCGAACACCGCATTCTGGGCACCCAGGAGATGGCGCAGAAAGTACTCGTGCCCCTTGCCGCTCGCTCCCAGCAGATTCGACCGCCACACGAACAGCACGCGCGGGAAATTCTCCGGCGCGTCCGGATCCTCGCAGGCCATGCGCAGCTCGCCGTTCTGCAGCCGTTCCGCGACGTAGTCCGCCGCCTCGACGCCCGCCTGCTCCGCCGCATCCGCCACGTCGAGCGGATTGCTGGTGAGCTGCGGCGCGGACGGCAGCCAGCCCATGCGCTCCGCCCTGACATTCAGGTCGATGAAATGTTCTCCTGTCGCGGTCTCGCCCGGCGCCAGCAACTCGTCGACCTTGAGCCCCTCGTAGCGCCACTGGTCGGTATGATTGTAGAAATACGACGTACCGTTCATGTGCCGCGGTGGCCGATACCAGTCCAGGGCAAAGGCCAGCGTGGCCCAGCCCGCCTGCGGGCGCAGTTTCTCCTGGCCGACGTAGTGCGCCCAGCCGCCACCGGGGATGCCCACTGTCCCGCACAGCATCAGCAGATTGATGATGCCGCGATAGTTCATGTCGGTGTGGTACCAGTGATTGATGCCGGAACCGACGATGGCCATGCAGCGGCCGCGGGTCTTGGCCGCGGTATCGGCGAACTCGCGCGCGATGCGGATGATGTCGGTGCGGGGCACGCCGGTAATCGTCTCGGCCCAGGCGGGGGTGCACGGCGTCATCGCGTCGTCGTAGTCGGCCGCGCAGGCGTCGTCGCCGAATCCCCGGTCGATGCCGTAGTGCGCCGCCAGCAGGTCGAAGCCGGTCGCCACCAGCACCTCGCCGTCCACCGTCGGCAGGCGCCGCGCCGGTACCTTGCGCAGGTGTTGCTTGCGTTCGCCATCGTCGCGAAACTCGGGAAACGCAACACTCGCGAGTTCATCCTGTTCGCCGATGAAGGATAGACGCAGGCGCACCTCGCGGTCGCTGCTGGCATCACGGGATTCGAGATTCCAGCGTCCCTTCTCGCCCCAGCGAAAGCCGATCGAACCCTGCGGGGCCACGAGATGGCCGCTGTTCTCGTCGAACGCGATGGTTTTCCACTCCGGGTTATTGTCCTGGCCGAGCGCGCCGTCGAGGTCGGAAGCACGCAGCGTGCGTCCGGTCACCCAGTGCTCGCCGCGCTGCTCCAGGCACACCAGCAGCGGCAGATCGGTAAAGCGCCGGCAGTAGTCGTCGAAATAGTCGGGGCACTCGCCGAGGTGAAATTCCTTCATCACCACGTGGCCCATGGCCAGCGCGAGCGCCGCATCGGTGCCGGCTTTCGGCGCCATCCACAGGTCGGCGAATTTCACGTACTCGCTGTAGTCGGGAGAGACCGATACGACCTTGGTGCCCCGGTAGCGCACGGCGGTGTAGAAGTGGGCATCGGGTGTGCGCGTCTGCGGAATGTTGGAACCCCACACCAGGAGGTAGGCGGCGTCGTACCAGTCGGCGGACTCCGGCACGTCGGTCTGCTCGCCCCACACCTGCGGCGAGGAAGGCGGCAGGTCGCAATACCAGTCATAGAACGACGGGATGACACCGCCGATCAGGGACAGGTAACGCGTGCCGGAGGCGAAGCTCACCTGCGACATGGCCGGAATGGGCGAGAATCCGGCGACGCGATCGGGCCCGTACTTCTTGATGGTGTAAACGTTGGCCGCAGCGATCAGCTCGGCCAGCTCATCCCAGGTGGCACGCACGAAACCGCCGCGACCGCGAATCGACTTGTAGCGCGAGGCACGCTCCTTGTCCTCCACGATCCACGCCCATGCCTGTACCGGATCCTTGTCACGGCGCGCCTCGCGCCACATCTCGACCAGACGCGCGCGTACCAGCGGATGCTTGAGCCGCGCCGCGCTGTAGATGTACCAGGAGTAGCTGGCGCCGCGCGGGCAGCCTCGGGGCTCGTGATTGGGGATTTCGGGACGGGTGCGGGGGTAGTCCGTCTGCTGCGTTTCCCAGGTGATCAGACCGCTCTTGACGTAGATCTTCCAGCTGCACGAACCGGTGCAGTTGACGCCGTGAGTGGATCGCACGACCTTGTCGTGATTCCAGCGGTCGCGGTAGCCCTTTTCCCAGGCCCGGTTCTCGCGGGTGACCACGCCATGGCCATCCGAAAAGGTTTCTACGTTTTTGCGGAAGAACAGCAGTCGGTCCAAAGTGTGGCTCATGCTCGCTCCTCTATCGGCACCGCGTGCCTGCTGACCCGTGTGAGTCAAGCATATCTTACGCAGGGCTTCTCGCCAAAGAGATGCCGATGCAAGGGGTTGCGCGCAAATCGCCGCTCGGTGCGCTTCTTGACTTGTTCATGACGGTTGATCAACATCGTTCATTGCACAAACCAACCGTACCCATCCGAGGCTTTGCCAATGCCTGAAACCGGATGCCTATCAAATGCCTGCCGTCCCTGAGCCGACGCCGGATATGCTGCGCGCCATGGCGATCGCGGCGGGCCTCGATGTACCGGCCGAAAGGGCGCGGGTTCTGGCGGGAGATGCGTCGCGATTGCTGCGCCTGTACCAGCGCCTGCTGCACACCGCTCCCGGCGAAACACCGCCGGCTGCGGTGTTTCGCGTCGAGCGCCGGCGCCATGATTGACGTAACGACGGCGGCTGCGCTCATCAGCCGCAGGGAACTGTCCGTGGTGGATCTGATTCGTCAGAGCCTTGCGCGCATCGAAGCCGTACAGCCACGGATTAACGCGTTCGTCGAAGTCTACGCGGAAGAAGCGCTGACCGCGGCGCATGCCGCCCAGCAGGAAATCGACGCGGGCCGTTCGCGCGGGCCGCTGCACGGCATGCCGGTCGCGCTCAAGGATCTGTTCGATGTGGCTGGCAAGCCCACCAGCGCCAGTTCCCGCGTGCGCCGCGACCACCGGGCCGAGACCGATGCACAATGCGTTACCCGACTGCGTCAGGCTGGCGCGATCATCATCGGCAAGACCCACACCCACGAGTTCGCCTTCGGCACGCTCACGCCGCAGACACGCAACCCCTGGAACCCGGACCATGTGCCGGGCGGCTCCAGCGGCGGTTCGGCCGCCGCGGTCGCGGCGGGCTGCTGCGCGCTGACCCTGGGATCGGACACCGGGGGCTCCATTCGCATACCCGCCGCGGCCTGCGGCGTAGTGGGGCTGAAACCCAGCTACGGCAGAGTCGGCGGCAGCGGCGTGACGCCGCTTGCCTGGTCACTGGACCACGCCGGGCCGATTACGCGGACGGTGCGCGATGCGGCGCTGCTGCTCGGCGCCATCGCAGGCTACGATTCACACGACCCTGCCAGCGTCAAGCTGGCCGTGCCCGATTACAGCGCCGGTCTGGAGGAAGGCGTACGCGGGCTGCGGCTGGGTATTCCGGTCAACTATTACTTCGACCACGTCGACGGTGAGGTGGAGCGCTGCGTGCGCGCAGCCATCTCCCGGCTCGTGGACCTGGGCGGAATTCCGGTGGAAGTCGAGCTCCCGCATGCCGAGCTTTACCTGAGCACCACCAACGCCATCATCATGGCCGAGGCGGCGGAGTATCATCACCAAACGCTGTGCGAGCGTGCGGCCGACTACGGTGACGAGGTTCGTGCCCTGCTGGAAGCCGGCAGCCTGGCACCGGCGATCGGCTACATTCGCGCCCTGCGCCTGCGCGAGCGCATCCGGCGCGCCTGGGCGGAGACGTTGACCGATGTGGATGTGCTGCTGGCGCCCGCCATACCGGGACCGGCCGCCCGGCGCGACCAGATCCTGTTCGGCTGGCCCGACGGTCGGCAGGAACCGGTCGAACATGCCTACGTGCGCCTGAGCTGCCCCGCGAACCTCACAGGCCTGCCCGCATTGTCGCTACCCTGCGGTTTTACCGATGCCGGGCTGCCGGTGGGCCTGCAAATTATCGGCGGCGGCTTTGACGAGGCAACGGTTCTGCGGGTCGGCGCGGCCTACGAGGCGGCGACCTCATGGCACGAGCAGACGCCAGTTTTGTGAGTAACCGCGGCAGGAGGGTGTGCCGGCAATCGCGGCTGAAGCCGCTCCCACAACTCTGTGTTTCCCTCTCCCGCAAGCGGGAGAGGGCGCCAAGCGGCGATAAACAGGCTGGGGGTCAGACGTAGCGTACTTCGACGATCTCCAGCCGGCGTGTGCCGCCGGGGACACTGACTTCCACCAGGTCCCCTTCTTCCTTGCCGATCAGGGCGCGCGCGATGGGGGAATTGATCGAGATCATGCCGGCCTTGATGTCGGCCTCGTCCTCACCCACGATGCGATAGGTCATCTCCTCGCCGGTGCCTTCGTCCATCAGGTCGACCGTTGCGCCGAAGATCACCTTGCCGGCGGCCGGCATCGTGGTCACGTCGATGATCTGGGCATTCGCCAGCTTGTTCTCGATTTCCTTGATGCGCCCCTCGGAAAAACTCTGCTGCTCGCGCGCCGCGTGATATTCGGCATTTTCCTTGAGGTCGCCATGCGCGCGCGCCTCGGCAATCGCCTCGATGATGCGCGGGCGCTCGGTTCCCTTGAGATACTTGAGCTCTTCCTTCAGTTTTTCCGCTCCACGAACGGTCAGTGGCACCTTGCTCATCATGCAAGCTCCTCATGCAGATCCTGCAAGCGGTTGACCTCGATCTTGTCCAGATGCTGCAACGCGAGGCAGCTGGCCCGCGCACCGGCGATGGTCGTGAAATAGGCGACCTTGTACTGAATCGCCGTGCTGCGGATGGAGTGCGACTCCGCAATGGCGCGCTTGCCCTCGGTCGTGTTCACGATGATCTGGATATCACCGTTCTTGATCAGGTCGACACAATGCGGCCGCCCTTCCTTGACCTTGTTGACGTGCGCGCACTCGATGCCCGCCGCCTGGATGGCGTCGGCCGTGCCATGGGTCGCCACCAGGTGAAAGCCGGAATCCACCAGCATGCGCGCCAGTTCCACGGCGATCGGCTTGTCGGCATCGCGGACGCTGATGAAGGCGCCGCCCCCGGAAGGCAGCTCCACGCCGGCCGCCATCTGTGATTTCGCGAAAGCCTCCCCGAAGTAGCGACCAACCCCCATCACTTCGCCCGTGGACCGCATCTCCGGTCCGAGCACGGGATCCACGGACGGAAATTTGACGAACGGAAATACCGCCTCTTTCACCGAATAATAGTCCGGTTTGCGATCACGTTCGATACCCTGCTCCGCGAGGTGCTTGCCCACCATGCAGCGAACGGCGATCTTTGCCAGCGGCAGGCCGATCGCCTTGGACACGAAGGGCACCGTACGCGAGGCGCGCGGATTCACTTCGATGATATAGATGTCGCCATTCTGAATGGCGAACTGGGCATTCATCAAGCCGATGACGCCCAGCGCCTTGGCCAGTTGCCGCACCTGATCGCGCAACCGCACCTGCACAGCATTGTCCAGGGTGCACGGCGGCAGCGAGCAGGCCGAATCTCCCGAGTGGACACCGGCCTGTTCGATATGTTCCATGATGCCGCCGATGAGCACCTCTTCGCCGTCGCAGATCGCGTCCACGTCCACTTCGACGGCGTTTTCGAGGAAGCGGTCGAGCAGCACCGGCGCGTCGTGGGAGACCTTGACCGCCGACGCCATGTACTGCTGCAAGCCGCTCTCGTCATAGACGATTTCCATGGCCCGACCGCCCAGCACGTACGACGGACGCACCACGATTGGGAAACCGATTTCGTGCGCCAGGCGCCCGGCCTCATCGACCGAGCGCGCGGTGCGATTGGCCGGCTGCTTGAGCCCCAGCCGCTCGATCAGTCGCAGGAAGCGATCGCGATCCTCGGCCAGATCGATGGAATCCGGCGAAGTGCCGATGATGGGTGCGCCGGCCGCTTCAAGCTGGCGCGCGAGCTTCAGCGGCGTCTGCCCGCCAAACTGCACGATCACGCCGGCCGGCTTCTCGATGTCGATGATCTCCATCACGTCTTCGAACGTCAGGGGCTCGAAGTACAGCCGGTCGGAGGTATCGTAGTCGGTGGACACGGTCTCCGGATTGCAGTTGACCATGATGGTTTCATAGCCGTCCTCGCGCAGGGCGAGCGAGGCGTGAACACAGCAGTAGTCAAACTCGATGCCCTGCCCGATCCGGTTCGGGCCGGCGCCCAGCACCAGTATCTTGTCGCGCTCCGACGGCTGGACTTCGTTCTCCTCGTCGTAACTGGAATAGAGATAGTCCGTCGCCGAGGGAAACTCGGCGGCGCAGGAGTCCACCCGCTTGTACACGGGACGAATGCCGGACTTGAGGCGGCGCGCGCGGACAGCCTCTTCGCGGGTGCCCAGCAGCCGCGCCAGACGCCGGTCGGAGAAACCCTTGCGCTTGAGGGTGCGCAGCCAGGTGTCGGAAAGCTCGTCCAGACGGCGTTCGGAAATCGCCTCTTCGCACTCGATCAGCTCACCGATCTGATCCAGAAACCAGGGATCGATACCGCTCAGGCGGTGAATTTCATCGACGGTCATCCCCGCGCGGAAAGCATCGCCGATGTACCACAGGCGGTCGGCGCGGGGCACGACCAGCTCCTGGCGGATGCGTGTCAGCACCTCTTCCGATTCCCACTCGGAGAACTGCTCGTCGAAACCGTCGACGTCCGTCTCCAGGCTGCGCATGGCCTTGTGCAGCGACTCCTGGAAGTTGCGCCCGATCGCCATGGCCTCGCCGACCGACTTCATTTGCGTGGTCAGGCGGCTGTCGGCTTCCGGAAACTTTTCGAAGGTGAAGCGGGGGACCTTGGTGACGACGTAGTCGATGCTGGGCTCGAAGGAGGCCGGGGTGACGCCGCCAGTGATTTCGTTGTCGAGTTCGTCCAGCGTGTAGCCCACGGCCAGCTTGGCCGCAACCTTGGCGATCGGAAAGCCGGTGGCCTTGGACGCCAGCGCCGAGGAGCGCGAGACGCGCGGGTTCATCTCGATCACCACCATGCGCCCGTCGGCGGGGTTGATGGCAAACTGCACATTGGAACCGCCGGTCTCCACCCCGATCTTGCGCAGTACCGCGATCGAGGCGTCGCGCATCAGCTGGTATTCCTTGTCGGTGAGCGTCTGCGCGGGGGCGACGGTGATGGAGTCGCCGGTGTGCACGCCCATGGCGTCGACATTTTCGATCGAGCAGATGATGATGACGTTGTCTGCCTTGTCGCGAACGACCTCCATCTCGAACTCTTTCCAGCCCAGCACGGATTCTTCCAGCAGCACCTCGTGGGTGGGCGAGAGATCGAGCCCGCGGGTGACGATGTCCTCGAACTCCTCGCGGTTGTAGGCGATGCCGCCACCGCTGCCGCCGAGGGTGAAGGAAGGCCGGATGATCAGCGGGAAGCCGATCTCGGGCTGGGCGGCGAGCGCCTCCTCCAGGCTGTGCGCAAGCTGCGAGCGCGGCGTGCCCAGGCCGATCTCGGTCATGGCCTCGCGGAAGCGGGCGCGGTTTTCGGCCATGTCGATGGCGTCCTTGCTGGCGCCGATCAGGGCGACCCCGAATCGCTCCAGGACGCCTTCACGGTCCAGGTCCAGCGCACAGTTGAGGCTGGTCTGGCCGCCCATGGTGGGCAGCAGTGCATCCGGCCGCTCGCGCTCGATGATGCGCGCGACGGTCTCCCAGCGTATGGGTTCGATGTAGACGGCGTCGGCGCTTTCCGGGTCGGTCATGATGGTGGCGGGGTTGGAGTTGACCAGGATGACCCGGTAGCCCTCCTCGCGCAGCGCCTTGCAGGCCTGGGTGCCGGAATAGTCGAATTCGCACGCCTGGCCGATCACGATCGGGCCGGCGCCAATGATGAGGATGCTTTTTATGTCTGTGCGTTTGGGCATTTA
>CAZYIP010000050.1:14594-20166 GCA_964646895.1 uncultured Salinisphaerales bacterium
CCACCTTCGCATGCGCCTCCATGAGCCGAACGAACTTCCCGAACAGTGCGTCCACGTCGTGCGGGCCGGGGCTTGCTTCGGGATGGCCCTGAAAACTGAATGCGGGGCAGTCGGTACGCTCCAACCCCTGCAGGGTGCCGTCGAACAGGGAGCGATGAGTGGCACGCAGCGTGGCCGGCAGGGTTGCCTCGTCCACCGCAAACCCATGGTTCTGGGAGGTGATCATGACCTTGCCACTGTCGACGTCGAGCACCGGATGATTGGCACCATGGTGGCCGAATTTCATCTTCAGCGTGCGCGCGCCGCTCGCCAGCCCGAGCAACTGCTGTCCCAGGCAGATGCCGAACAGCGGCACCCGTGCCTTCATCAGTTGCCGGGTGGTGCGAATGGCGTAATCGCAAGCCGCCGGGTCGCCGGGGCCGTTGCTGAGCACGATACCGTCAGGCGCCATTGCCAGCGCCTCGTCCGCCGGGGTTGTGGGAGGAACGACAGTGACCTTGCAACCGAAATCGACGAGCTTGCGCAGGATATTGAACTTGGTACCGAAGTCGTAGAAGACCACGTGCCAGCGCGGCTCGGCGGTCGCGGCCGAGCCGTCGGGCGCCTTCCAGGAACCTTCGCGCCAGACGCAGGTTTCGTGCGTGCCCGCTTCACGCGTCAGATCCACGCCGTCGAGACCGGCAAACCCGCGCGCACGCTCGACTGCCTCGTCGGCACTCGCATCACCGGTGACGATGCAGCCGTTTTGGGCGCCTTTCTCGCGCAGCAGGCGGGTCAAGCGCCGGGTATCGATGCCGGCGATGGCGACCACGCCGCTGCGGGCCAGGTAATCCGGCAGTGATTCGGCCGCGCGCCAATTGCTCGGAATCCGGGCCACTTCGCGTACGATCAGCCCGGCCACCTGCGCATCCCGGGACTCCATGTCGTCCGGATTGACGCCAACATTGCCGATATGCGGATAGGTGAGCGTGACCAGCTGCCGGCGATAGGATGGGTCGGTGAGGATCTCCTGATACCCCGTCATGGCGGTATTGAAGACTGCTTCACCGACGGTGCAACCAGGTGCACCCACGGATTCGCCGCGGAAAATGGTGCCGTCCGCCAGCGCCAATATGGCCGTTTTATCCACTATTCCTCCGATGCGCCGGTGATCACGCGTGTGGGAGCGCGCATGCGCAAGCGGGGGACGACTCCCGGCCGTCCCCCGCTGTTACAAAATGGGCAAGTCAGCGTTGGGTGTAATTATAGGCGCCGGCCGGTGAAGCTGTCACGCGATGGGCGCTGCGCGTTATCGCGGCTGAAGCCGCTCCGACAAACCACGGGAGCCCCTTGTGCCAAGGATAGTGTGGAAGCGGCGCAAACCGCGATAACGGTATTCACGCATCGCGCAGGCCGAGTACATCCTGCATGTCGTAAAGGCCGGGCTCGCGTCCCGCGATCCAGACGGCGGCGCGCATGGCGCCGGCAGCGAAGGTCATGCGGCTGGTCGCCTTGTGGCTGATCTCGATGCGCTCGCCCTCGCCGGCGAACATGACCGTATGCTCACCCACAATGTCGCCGCCGCGCACACTGGCAAAACCGATGGCGCCGCGTTCGCGCTCGCCGGTATAGCCATGGCGTGCATACACGGCGCACTGGTCGAGATCACGCCCGAGCGCACCCGCCACCGCCTCGCCCATGGCCAGCGCCGTGCCGGAAGGCGCATCGACCTTGTGCCGGTGATGTGCCTCGATGATTTCCACGTCGACCGTATCACCCAGAACCCTTGCCGCAATCTGCAGCAGCTTCAGGCTCAAATTCACGCCTACGCCCATGTTGGGCGCCAGCACGACCGGAATCGACTGCGACGCGGCACGAATGACCGCCTTCTGCTCCGCATCGAATCCGGTGGTGCCAATCACCACCGCCCGTTGCGCCTGACGGCATGTTTCCAGCGCTGCCAGACTGGCCTCCGGCCGGGTGAAGTCCACCAGCACGTCGAAGCGGTCGACCGCGCCGTCGAGCGTATCTTCGACCGCAATGCCCAGCTTGCCGATGCCGGCGAGTTCCCCGGCATCATCGCCCGCCTGCGCACTGCCCGGCCGCTCGATCGCCGCGGCGAGGGCAACATCCTCCCTCTCGCTGCAGGCACGGATCAGGTTGGCGCCCATGCGCCCGGCGGCGCCATTGACCGCAACTCGCACGGTGGTAGGTGAGATACGACCTGTCGTCAACTCAGGTGCTCCTCGAAAAATGTCTTGACCCGATCAAGCCAACTGCTGGTTTGCGGATTGTGCCGGTCACCGCCGTCGGTGAGCGACTCATCCAGCTTGCTCAACAGTTCCTTTTGCTGCCGGGTCAGATTGATCGGCGTCTCTACCGTGACTTCGCAGTAGAGATCGCCCACAGTGCTGCCGTTGACCACACGCACGCCCTTCCCGCGCAGCCGGAACACGTTGCCGGTCTGGGTTTCGGCGGGAATCTTGAGCGATGCCTTCCCGTGCAGCGTGGGTACTTCGAGACTTCCGCCCAGGGCCGCAGTGACGATGCCGATCGGCACCTTGCAGTGCAGATCGCGGCCATTGCGCACGAAGATCGGGTGGGATTCCACGTCGATCTGCACGTACAGATCGCCAGGCGGGCCACCCATCTCGCCGGCCTCGCCCTCATTCGACAAACGGATGCGATCGCCGGTATCCACGCCCGGGGGCACCTTGACCGAAAGCGTCTTCTCCCCGCGTACCCGGCCCTGCCCCTGGCAACTGCGGCACGGATCCGTGATCACCTTGCCGCGGCCATGGCAACGCGGGCAGGGCTGCTGCACCGAAAAGAATCCCTGCTGCATGCGCACCTGTCCAACGCCACCACAGGTGCCGCAGGTTTCCGGCGCGCTGTCCGGCGCGGAGCCGTTGCCGCCGCAATCGGTACAGGTTTCGATCGTGGGGATGCGAATCTGCGCGGTGGTTCCGTCGACCGCATCTTCGAGGCTGATCTTGAGGTTATAACGCAGATCGCTGCCGCGATAGGCCTGCTGGCGCGCGCCGCCGAAGATTTCGGAGAACATGTCGCCGAAAATATCGCCGAACCCGCCGAAACCCTCGCCGGCGCCCGCGCCGCCCTCGACGCCCGCATGGCCAAACTGGTCGTAGGCGGCGCGCTTGCGCGCATCGCGCAGAACTTCGTAAGCGTCCGAGATTTCCTTGAATCGCTCCTCGGCCTTCTGGTCGCCGGGATTGCGATCCGGGTGCCACTTCATCGCCAGGCGGCGATAGGCTTTCTTGATATCGACATCCGAAGCATCACGGCCAATGCCGAGCACTTCGTAATAATCCCGCTTTGCCATCAACTACTCCCGTTACGCCGCACGCCCCGTCACCGCGCCGCTCGCGGGTTTCCGAAAAGCGCGCGCCGGAGGCGCTGAATGCTCTCCGGCGCTGGCGCGGCATCTGCCGCTACCGCTTTTTGCTACAGGTTCAGGTTACTTCTTCTCGTCATCCTTGACTTCCTCGAACTCCGCATCGACCACGTCGTCGCTGCCTGCACCGCCGCCAGAGCCTTCGCCAGCACCGGACTGTGCCTGCGCGCCACCTTCCTCACTGGCGTACGCCTTCTGCGCGATCCGGCCGGAGGCTTCGGCGAGCGCCTGCGTCTTGGCCTCGATTTCGGCCTTGTCGTTGCCCTTGAGCGCCGTACGCAACTCCTCGACCGCCTGCTCGACCGCCTGCTTGTCGGAGGCATCGACCTTGTCGCCGAGATCCGACAGGTTCTTTTCGACGCTGTGAATCATGCCGTCGGCCTGGTTGCGCGCCTCGATCAGTTCCTTGAATTCGCGATCTTCCTCGGCGTGCGCCTCGGCGTCCTTGACCATGCGCTCGATTTCGTCGTCCGAAAGGCCACTGGACGCCTTGATGACGATCGACTGTTCGCGGCCGGTAGCCTTGTCCTTGGCGGAGACGTTGAGGATACCATTGGCGTCGATGTCGAACGTGACTTCGATCTGCGGTACCCCCCGTGGCGCGGGCGTGATGTTGGCCAGATCGAAACGGCCCAGCGACTTGTTGGCGCTCGCCATCTCGCGCTCGCCCTGGAGCACGTGCACCGTCACCGCACCCTGGTTGTCCTCGGCAGTGGTAAACGTCTCCGTCTTGCGCGTCGGGATGGTGGTGTTCTTCTCGATCAGCTTGGTCATGCGCCCGCCGAGGGTCTCGATGCCCAGCGACAGCGGCGTCACGTCCAGCAGCAGCACGTCCTTGGTTTCGCCGGAGAGCACGGAGCCCTGCACCGCGGCACCGACAGCCACCGCCTCGTCCGGATTGACGTCCTTGCGCGGCTCGCGGCCGAAGAAGGACTTCACCTGCTCCTGGACCTTGGGCATGCGCGTCTGGCCGCCAACCAGGATGACTTCGTCGATCTCGGAAGCCTTGATGCCGGCGTCCTTGAGCGCGGTGCGGCACGGACCGATCGTGCGGCTGATCAGTTCCTCCACCAGCGCTTCCAGCTTGGCGCGCGTCACCTTCATGTTGAGGTGCTTGGGCCCGCTCTGGTCGGCGGTGACATAAGGCAGGTTGATCTCGGTCTGGGTGGTGCTGGACAGCTCGATCTTGGCCTTTTCAGCAGCTTCCTTCAGGCGCTGCAGGGCCAGCGGATCCTTGGTCAGGTCCAGGCCATGCTCCTTCTTGAACTCGCTCGCCAGATAGTTGATCAGCTTGAGGTCGAAGTCCTCGCCACCGAGAAAGGTATCACCGTTGGTGGACAACACCTCGAACTGGTGCTCGCCGTCCACGTCGGCAATCTCGATGATCGAGATGTCGAACGTGCCGCCGCCCAGGTCGTACACGGCAATCTTCTTGTCGCCGCGTTCCTTGTCCAGGCCATAGGCCAGTGCAGCCGCGGTCGGTTCGTTGATGATGCGCTTGACGTCCAGCCCCGCGATCTTGCCGGCATCCTTGGTGGCCTGACGCTGGGAGTCGTTGAAGTACGCCGGCACGGTGATCACCGCCTCGGTGACTTTCTCGCCGAGGTAGTCTTCCGCGGTCTGCTTCATCTTGCGCAAAACGGTGGCGGAGATTTCCGGCGGCGCCATCTTCTTGCCGCCCGCCTCGACCCAGGCATCCCCGTTGTCGGCCTTGACGATCTTGAACGGCACCATATCGATGTCTTTTTGCACGACGTCGTCGGCAAACTTGCGCCCGATCAGGCGCTTGATCGCGTACAGCGTGTTCTGCGGATTGGTCACCGCCTGGCGTTTCGCCGGCCGTCCCACCAGCGTTTGCCCATCATCGGTAAACGCCACGACGCTCGGCGTGGTACGCTCGCCTTCGCTATTCTCGATGACCTTGGCCTTGCCCTGGTCGGGAATCGCGACGCAGGAATTTGTCGTGCCAAGATCGATGCCGATCATCTTGCCCATGCTCCACTCCTTACCAAAACCGGTATTTCGAATTCGGACTGTTCTGCCCTGACTGCCCCTTGAATTGGGCCGTCAGAGCCATTTTTCAAGGCTGCGCCCCGCCCGGGCCATCGCCCGCCGGCAACGCTCGCGCCACCACGACCATTGCCGGTCGCAACAGACGATCCTGGAGCATATACCCCT
>CAZYIP010000051.1:0-19983 GCA_964646895.1 uncultured Salinisphaerales bacterium
GACTTGACCCCATTGCTTCGGCGACGGCCTTGCCCACATCCGCGGTGGTGGCTTTGCCTCCCATGTCCGGCGTGCGTGGGCCCTCGCGCAGTACCGTTTCCACGGCCTGCATCACCGCGGCCGCGGCCTGGGGCTGTCCCAGATGCTCCAGCATCATGGCGCCGGACCAGATTTGCGCGATCGGGTTGGCGATGCCGCGGCCGGCGATGTCGGGCGCGGAGCCGTGCACGGGTTCGAACATCGAGGGAAACGTCTGCTCGGGGTTGAGATTGGCCGAGGGCGCGATGCCGATCGTGCCGGCCACCGCCGGGCCCAGGTCGGAGAGGATATCGCCAAACAGGTTGGAGCCGACGATCACGTCGAACCAGTCGGGATGCTGCACCAGGTGGGCGGTGAGGATGTCGATATGGTACTGGTCGGTGCGCACGTCGGGGTAATGCTCGGCGACGGCGGCGAAGCGCTCGTCCCAGTACGGCATGGTGTGAATGATGCCGTTGGATTTGGTGGCCGAGGTCAGGTGCTTGGCGGCGCGGCTGCGCGCCAGATTGAACGCGTAGTGCAGGATGCGATCGACGCCGCGGCGGGTAAAGACCGACTGCTGCACGACCACCTCATCGTCGGTGCCTTCATAAAGGCGGCCGCCGATGGATGAGTACTCGCCCTCGTTGTTCTCGCGCACCACGTAGAAGTCGATGTCATCGGAGTCGCGACCTGCGAGCGGCGTTTGCACCCCTGGCATCAGCCGGACCGGGCGCAGGTTGACGTATTGCTGAAACTGGCGCCGGATCGGAATCAGCAAGCCCCACAGGGACACGTGATCGGGCACACCCGGATAACCGACCGCGCCGAGAAAGATGGCGTCGTGGTTGCGGATGCGATCCAGCCCGTCGGCGGGCATCATGCGCCCGGTCGCCGCGTAATGCTCGCAGCTCCAGGGCAGTTCATCCCATTCGAATTCGATGCCGAAACGCCGGCCCGCCGCATCCAGCACGCGCATGCCCTCCGGCACCACCTCCTTGCCGATGCCGTCGCCCGGTATGGTCGCGATACGATATTTCATGCTGTTTCCTGACTGTCGGTGTGCATCGGGCTCTCTGTCGCCGAACTGTGAGTGCCGGAGTGACTTCAGCCGCGATCAAAACGTGGGTGGCGTACAGACCCAGAGAATACTGGCCGGCTGATCACCGACATTACGGTAGGAATGCGGGATGTGCGAGCGGAAATAGAACGCGTCGCCCGGCTGCAGCTCATGTGTTTCGTCATCGAGCAGGAGTTCGATCACGCCTTCAAGCACATAGCCCACCTCCTCGCCATCGTGCGTGATCGGGTCGCCGCTCTGGCCGCCGACGTCGAGATGGTGAATGTTGCACTGAAGCAGGTGCCCGCGCTTGAACGGGATTATGCGCTCCAGCGAGACACCTTTCGCGTTGTCCAGTTGCTGGTCCAGGGTGATGACCGGCCGTTTGCCCACGCGACAGATCGGCGTTTCCTCCGGATCCGCCTCTTCAAACAGCCAGGCGACGTTGGTTTCCAGCACCCGCACCAGGCGGTGAACGAGCGGCAGCGACGGCAGCGATTTGCCGTTTTCCACGCGTGACAGCAGGCTCTCCGAGCAATCGCTTTGCTCGGCCAGCTGCTTCAGGGTAAGTCCCTTGGTCTGCCGCGCGAGCTTCAGCTTGATGCCCAGCTGGCGCCGGGATTCATCAAGATCGTCCTCGGCTTGCTTCCGTGTCTGCCTGGTTGCGGCTGTCATCTACTGGCTCCGATCAATGAAAGGCGGCCGCGGGCCGTCCTGTACAGGGGCCTGCATGCTGGCCCGGATATCGCCGTCAGCGCGTCAGGCTGGCTTGACCCGCGACCGTTACTGGCTATCCCCGCCTTCGCGGGAACAACCGGTCAACCGGGTATCGTACTGAAAACTCTATTTTACCCTTTACCCACCTTGCCGGTTGGAGGCCAGCAACGTCAGTGCGCCATGCCGCCGTCCACCTGCATGGCCTTGGCGGTGATGTAACGTGCCTCTTCGGAGGCGAGGAACACGTAGAGCGGAGACACCTCGGACGCGACCCCCTGGCGGCCCAGCGGGATCAGCCCGCGCACGATGTCGGCATGGCGCTCTGTTCCGCCCATGTATTCGATGGCCGGGCCGTTGAAGGGCGTGTCGATCCACCCCGGCAGCACCGAGTTGACGCGAATGTTGGACGGCGCCAGCTCCTGGGCGAGCGCGGTGGTAAATGCGATGACCGCGCCCTTGGACGCGGCGTACGCGGTCATGCCCGGCGCACCGCGCAGCCCGGCGAGGGACGCCGTGGTAATCAGACTGCCGCCACCGGCGCGGCGCAGGGCTGGCGCGCCATACTTGGCGGCCAGAAACGTGCCGCGGGCATTGACCCGGAAGATCGCGTCCCAGGTTTCGGCGTCGAACGCGTCGATCTTGCCGGTACGCATCATGCCGGCAAAAATGACGAGCGTGTCGAGGCCGTTCAGCTCCTTCTCCGCCGCCGCGACGGTTTCGCGCACGGAATCCTCGTCGGTGATGTCGAAGGGCCGGGCGTACGCCTTCACGCCGCTTTTGCGCGCCAGATCGGCGGTGTCCACCGCCCCGGCTTCATTGATATCGGCAACCATGATGTCAGCGCCGTTGGCGGCGAAATCCAGGGCGCAGGCCCGGCCGATATTGGTGGCGGCGCCGAGCAGCAGCGCGCGCTTGCCTGAAAGTCTCATCATCGTTCTCCTTCAGATACAGGCATCAAGCCTTGGACAGGTTGGAGCGTTCCTCCACTGCGACGGGATCATTCAACGTACCCGGCGGCAGATGGCATGCGGCGGCATCGCGATTTGACCGGGGCAGAAGCGCCGGGTCGTCGCTGTGGCAGGGGGCGAACGCAAACGGGCATCGCGTGCGGAAGCTGCAGCCGGGCGGGATGTTGATCGGGTCCGGCGGCTCGCCTTCGAGCAGGTACGTCTCGGTATCGTAGGGCTTGTCCTCGATCGTCGGGACGGCGCTCAGCAGCGCGCGGGTATACGGGTGCTCCGAGCGCGTGAAAACGGTATCGTTATCGGCCAGCTCGACGATCCGGCCGAGGTACATGACCGCGATGCGGGAGCACACGCGCCGTACCATCGCCAGGTCATGCGAAATGTAGACGTAAGTGATGCCGCGCCGTGCCTGCAGTCCTTCGAACAGGTCCAGCAGCTTCGCCTGCTCCACCTGGTCGAGCGACGAAAGCGTCTCGTCCAGGATGAGCAGTTCCGGCTCGAGTACCAGCGCGCGGGCAATGTTGACCCGCTGGCGCTGCCCCGCGCTCAGCCCGACCGGCAGCGAATGGTAGAGATCGGGATGAAGGCCGACCTCGTTCATGACGGACTTGACCCGTGCCGCGACTTCGCGTCGCCGCGCCAGCCCGTGTATGAGCAGCGGTTCGCCGATGGTCTGACCGATCGACGCGTGCGCTGCGATGGCGTTGTACGGGTCCTGCAGCAGAAGCTGGAAGCGCCGGCGCAGCGCCAGCAGCCCGGCCCGGCCCAGGTCGCCGATGTTCTGGCCCTGGAATGAAATCTGCCCCTGGTCCGGCGGTTCGATCCAGCTCAGCAGCCGCGAGAGGGTGGACTTGCCGCAGCCCGACTCGCCGATGATGCCGAAGTTCTCGCCGCGACCGACCTGAAACGAGACGCCACGCACCGCCTGCACATGGCGGTGTGCAAAGACGGCGTTGCGGTCACGTACCCGGTACGTCTTGGTCACGTCGCGCACGTCCAGCATGGCTTCGCTTGCCGGCGGAGCCGGGGGCGCTTCCGCCGCTTCCCAGATGCGCGGTACCTTGTCGATCAGTTGGCGCGTGTAGTCGTGCTCCGGCTCCGTCATCAGCCGCGCGACGGGCTGGCGCTCCACGATCGTGCCGCGATCGAGCACGATCACATCGTCGGCAATCTCGCCGATGATGCCGAGCGAGGACGAGATGAAGATGACGGCGGTCTCGAAATCCTTTTGCAGATCGCGCAGCAGGCGCAGGATCTGCGCGGCGACAGTCACGTCCAGGGCCTGGGTGATGTTGTCGGCGATCAGCAGTTTCGGATTGGAGACGAGCGCGTCGACGATGAGCGCGCGCTGCATCATGCCGCCGCTGAACTGGAACGGATACTCGTCGAAGCGCTTGGCCGGGGAGGGAATGCGGACCGCATCGAGGGTTTCGATGACCCGCTGCCGCGCCGCCTTGCGCGACAGGCTCTGATCGACGGCGCGCAGCTTTTCCAGGATCTGATGGCCGACGGGCACCGTCGGATCCAGTGCGCTGGTCGGGTTGGCGCCGATGTAGGCGATTTCGCGCCCGCGCAGGGCGGCCGTTTCCCGCTCTGGCAGGGCCAGCAGATCGCGCCCCAGATACTCGACCTGCCCGCCGGTCACCCGCAGCGGCGGCCGGATCCAGTTGATCAGCGCACGGGAAAGCACCGTCTTGCCGGACCCGCTTTCGCCGATGATGCCCAGCACCGATTGCGCCCCGATCGAGAGACTGACCTCCGAGAGCAGTTGGCGCGCTCCGGCGCGGGTGTCGACCACGACCGACAGGTCGCGCACGCTCATCAGGGCTTCCGGCATCAGTCCGCTCCCTGCAGCGCCTGGTTGCGCGCCCGCTCCAGCACGCCGCCCATGAGATTGAGGGAGCCGAGCGCGAGGGCCAGAAGGACCCCCGGAATGACGGTAATCCACCACGCATTGATCAGATACTGGGTGCCGGTCGCGATGATGGTCCCGAAGGTCGGGGTCGGCGGCTGGATGCCGATGCCGATGAAGCCCAGGATTGCCTCGAAGATCATCATGCGCGCCACGTCGAGTACCGCAATGAAGCAGATCGGCGGCAGGATGCTCGGCGCGATATGGCGGACCATGATCCGAAAGTCCGACGCGCCGAGGATCTTCGCCGCGCGAACATATTCCTTCTCGCGTTCGGACAGGGTCATGCTGCGCAGGACGCGCGCGTATATCGGCCAGCCCGAGAGCATGAGAACCGCGACCACCATGACCGCCGTGGGCCGCGACATGCCCAGAATCGTGATGGCCAGGATAATGAACGGAATCGACATCTGCACGTCGGTGAGGCGCATCAGCACCACATCGATCCAGCCGCCGCGGTAGCCGGAGAAGATGCCGATCGCGGAGCCGATGAGAAACATGCCGGTGACGCTGACGATGCCGATGGCAAAGGCGTTGCGCAGCCCGATCAGCGAACGCAGCAGCAGGTCGCGCCCGAGCTGGTCGGTACCGAGAAAGTGCGGCAGTTGCCCGCCCGGCATGAACACGGGCGGGAGGAAGCGGTCGGCGACATTGATCTTGATGGCGGACGTGTTGATCAGGAGCGGTGCGAAGATGATCATCAGCACCAGAATGACGAGGATCGCCAGCGCCACGCGCATCTCGGTATAGGACCAGGCGCGGCGAAAGATGCGCGCCGTGACGCCGTAGTCCTGGTTGGCCGTCGCGGCGGCAGCGCCGCGGGAGGTCAGTATGGATGGCAGCATCCGCATTGGCCTTATCAGAAGTTCAATCGGCGGTCGATGAGCGCCGAGCTGAAGTCAACGATCATGTTTATGAACACCAGCGCGGCGCTGGCCAGGATCGCCACCGCCTGGACGATCGGGAAATCCCGCTGGAATACCGCATTGATGGTCAGCAGCCCCAGGCCCGGATAGCTAAAGATGAACTCGACGATGAACAGCGAGCCGATGAGCACGCCGATCATCTGCGCCCCGAGCAGATTGAACAGCGGGATGGCCGCGTTGCGCACCACATGCTTCCAGAGCATCTTCCAGCGCGGTACGCCCCGCACCAGGCCGACTTCGAAGTAGGTTTCCCCGAGATTGGCCGCAACCGAGACCGAGATCGCGCGAATCATGATCGGCGAAAGCTCGATCGCGAGCACCAGCGCGGGGAGAATCGTATAGCTGAAGCCCTTGTAGCCGATCGCCGGCAACAACCCCGTTTTTGACGACATCAGATAGATCAGCACCACGCCGATCCAGATGTTCGGCAGCGAGACAAAGGTGGAACTGACGTAGAGCCCGAGCCGGTCCGGCCAGCGCCCCGCCCACACGCCCGCCGCCATGCCGATCGGCACCGCGATGATCAGCGCGAACAGTATCCCGAGCCCGGCGAGTTGCAGGCTGTAGGGCAGCGTTTTTGCGATCAGGCCGGATACCGCGGCGCGGCTGCTCGTCTCGAACCCGGCTGCGTTCTGCGAGCCGCCCCGCGTGCCGCCCTGGAGCCCGCGAATATAGGAGCGGCCGAGATCGCCGGTTGCGACCTCCTTGACGAAGCGCGCGAACTGGATGGGAATGGGGTCAGTCAGACCCAGCTTTTTTGCCGTCGCCTGCATCACGCTGGGCGATGCCATCGGCCCGAGGATGACGCGCACCGGGTCTCCGGGCACGACCCGGAGCAGGGTAAAGATCAGCAGCCCGACCAGCAGGACGATGACGATGCCCTGACTGATGCGGCGGATGAAGAATTCGAGTGCGAATACCATGAACGCACCGGCCTCACGGGTTGCGGCGGACGAATACGTGTCCGTGAGCTACGCTGCGTGCCGGCACCCGTCGAGTACCGGCACGCAGTGCCCAGCGGTTCGGATCAGCTCAACGTGGCCTTGCGCAAGTCGATCGGGCCGTTCGGGTAAAAATACGCGCCCTTGAGGTCCGCCGACATCGCCCACAGAAACACCGACGCGAACAGCGTCAGGCTCGGGCCTTTGCTGACGATCAGCGGCAGGGTTTCCTTTTGCAGGATCTGCAGCCTTTCGTCGATCGATCCGGCACCGCGTTCCTTGTCCAGCGACGCATCGATTGCGGCGTCGTGGATGCCGTTTACCAGCGCGTACTGCGAGTAGTAGTTCGGGCGCAGGACCAGGTCCGGTTCCGGCGAGCCGGTAATCCAGCCGACGTCCTGGATATGGGCGGGCCCATGGCCGTCCGGCCCGCGATAAAGCTGCTGCTCCCAGGAGGCCGGCTCCAGGGTCGTCAGCTTGATCGGGAATCCCTGCGCCTGCATCATCGCCACGATCAGCTCGCCGTATTCGCGCGTCTTGGGATAGAAGCCCACCGACGTTGCGTACTCGATATCCGGCAGTCCGCGGCCGTTGGGGAAGCCTGCTTCGGCGAGCAGCTGCTGGCACTTGTCCGGATTGAACTCCGGGAAATCCGGCACATTGGTGTAACCGAATTTCACCGGCGACAGCGGACAGCCTGCCGGCTCCGCGGCATCGCCGGCGATGGCGAGCACCTGAGAGCGGTCGATCGCGTAATGCGCCGCCATACGAACCCGCTCGTCGTTAAACGGCGGTTTGTTGCAGCGGAACTGCATGTACTTGTTTTCGCTGGAAAGCCCGCGATGGGTCACAATGCCGGATTTTGTCTTGAGCGTGGTGAACTGCTCCGGCTCCAGGCGCTCGGTCAGGTGATACTGACCGTTCAAAAGGCCGAGGACACGCGTGTTGGCGTCCGGCACATAATTCCAGACGAGCGTATCGATGGCGGGGCGGCCGCCGTAGTAGTTGTCGAACGCCTTGAAGATAATCTTGTCGCCGCTCGTCTGTACGTACTGAAACGGGCCAGTGCCGTTGGGACGTTTCCTGAGAACGTCGGGATTGGCGACGTCGTCGGCCGAAAGTATCGGCAGAAAGCTCACCACATACCAGAAGTTGAGCGCGGGATAGCCGTATTTTCGGGTGTTCAGGCGCACGGTGTAGTCGTCGACGATGTCGACATCGACCCGGCCGGGATACCACGCGGATGCCGGATGTTTCGGCTGGCTGGCATATTCGTAGGTCGCCTTGACGTCCCGTGCGGAAAAGTCCTTGCCGTTATGGAACTTGACGCCCTTGCGCAGCTTGTATTCCAGCGTGTATTTGTCGATGACCTCCCAGCTCGTGGCGAGATCCGGCCGGATTTCCGTCGGGTTCTCCTTCGTCATCGGGCAGTCCGTCAGCCGGCTGAAGTAAAAGCCCTCCGCCTCGATCTGCGGTGCGACGGTATGCGAGGTCGGGTCCCAGCTGCTGGTGACCGTGCCGGCGGCCGCGAATTGCAGCGTGTTCGCCTGCGCGCCCTTGCCTGAGGATTGGGCCAATGCGGTGCCGCTGCGGGCAATAAGAACGGATCCGGCTCCGACCGCCGACATGCCGGCCAGAAAGTCGCGTCTCGTAAGCGCCATGATTTGCCTCCTCCACGTGGGTTATCACGTTATTTTGAGTCGCCACAGCCGAGTATTGAATATGTGTCCGACAAGGTCAAGAGGCTTGCGTGACAAGCATACTACTTGCATGAGACTGCAACTCGTTAAACCGGGTCGCGTGTGCGGCGGTGATTCCACGGAGGCTCGGGGAACGGCGTTTTAGTCCCGTGTGGGCGGGAAACGCGTACCTTGCTAACCCGTGCTGGCAAAGCGCTGGCGCAGGGCGTTCTTCTGCACCTTGCCCATGGCGTTGCGCGGCAGCTCGTCCACGAAGAATACGGACTTGGGCACCTTGTAACCGGCAAGATTCTGGCGCACCGCCTCGATGATCTGCTCTCCGGAAACGGGCGATGCATCGGGATCGCGCACCACCACGGCCGTGACCGCCTCGCCGAAGTCGCTGTGAGGCAGGCCGATGACGGCCGACTCCATCACGCCGTCGAGCACGTCGATGCACAGCTCCACTTCCTTGGGATAAACGTTGTAGCCGCCGCTGATGACCAGATCCTTGGCGCGCCCGACGATCGATACGTAGCCGTCGCTGTCGATGCGGGCGACATCGCCGGTGCGGAAGAATCCGTCATCGGTGAATTCCTCGGCGGTTTTTTCCGGCAGCCGCCAGTAGCCGCGGAAGACGTTGTCGCCCTTGATCTGAAGGTTGCCGTTGCTCCCGGGTTCGAGTGTACGGTCATGGTCATCGGCCACTCGCGCGGTCACACCGGGCAGCGGGAAACCCACGGTACCGGCGCGGCGTTCGCCGTGCAGCGGATTGGAGCAGTTCATGCCGGTTTCGGTCATGCCGTAACGCTCCAGGATGGTGTGGCCGGAGCGTTCGCGGAATGCCTCGAACGTCTGCTCCAGCAACGGCGCGGAGCCGGAGATGAACAGGCGCATGTTGCGGCACGCTTCCTTCGTGAAGTCGGGCGATGCCAGCAGCCGGGTATAGTACGTCGGCACGCCCATCATGACCGTGACATCGGGCAGGCGCCGGATGATCTCGGCCGCGTCAAAGCGCGGCAGGAACACCATGCGGGTGCCGTTCAGCAGCACGCAGTGGCAGGCGACGAACAGGCCGTGCACATGGAAGATCGGCAATGCATGCAGCAGCACATCCTGGGCGTTCCAGCCCCAGTATTGGTGCAGCGCGAGGGCGTTCGACGCGAGGTTGCGGTGGGTGATCATGGCGCCTTTGGGGCGCCCGGTGGTGCCGGATGTGTAGAGGATGGCTGCCACGTCATCCGCTGCCATGGTGGCCGGTTCGAAATCCGCGGCCCGCGCCGCCGCTTTCGCCGCCAGGGAGCCTCCGCCCTGTGCATCCAGCGTTTCCACGATCAGCCCGGGGCGATGCGCCGCCAGTTGCTGCATGGTGGCGAAGCCCTCCGGCCGCACCACCACCATGCCGGGTTCGGCATCGGCCAGGAAGTAGTCGATCTCCTTTTCCTTGTATGCGGTATTCAGGGGCAGGAAGATATAGCCGCCGCGCAGGCAGGCGAGGTACAGGAAGATCGCCTGCGGTGACTTGTCCACCTGGACCGCAACGCGGTCACCGGTTTTCAGTCCGACATCGGCCAGATAGCGCGCGATGCGGGCGGACTCGGCTTCCACATCAGCGTACCGGAACAGCTCGCCGTCGAGGGTTTCCATGAACGGATGGGTCAGGTCGCCAGGAAACCGTTCGCGCATGAGTGCATACAGGTTTGCGTTCATCGAAGTCGGTTCCCCCTGTCGTTTCCGGCCGGTCTGGTTTGCATTCCGGGCGATGGCTCGTTCTTCTATAATCATGAATTATTGCGAGTTCGCTCGCAATCGCATCCGTGCTGGCACGCGGGTGCGGGCCTCGTTGAGCGATCGAACATCGAAGCAGAGGTTTCTGATATGGGTGCGGAAACAGGCCAGACCGCCCGCCCGTCCTATCTTAGCTGGTGGGAACGGGTCGTGGATTCGGTCGCCGATCGCGGTCGCGAAATGCTCAAGCTGTCCCCGACGGGCGATCCGATCGAGCGTATCGGCGAGCAATGCCGCGCGCTCATGTCCAGCGCCGGCCAGGCGTCCGGCCTGGCGCTGGCGCGCGAGGTCGTGCGTACGTTCGAGAGCATGTCCGCGGAAGCGCGCCTGGCTTTTTTCGAGATGTTGCAGCACGAGTTCGGGCCGCGCAGAGATGCCATCCTCGATGCCGCTGACGCCTACCGTGATGCGAGCGAAGACCAGGCTTCCGAGGCCTTCATACGCCTGAGCGAGGCGGTCGAGCCCCCGCGCCAGGAGTTGTTCCGGCGCATCAATCAGGCGCCCTACGGCGTGGCGGCCCTGATCAGGATGCGCGAGCATCTGCTGCGCGAGCTGCGTCAGCGCCCGCACCTGCGCGAGGTCGATACGGACCTGCGGCATCTGTTCAGCTCCTGGTTCAATCCCGGCTTCCTGCGCCTGCGCCGCATCGATTGGCGTACCTCGGCAAGCGTGCTGGAAACCCTGATCGGCTACGAGGCGGTACACGCCATCCAGGGCTGGGACGACCTGCGCCGCCGGTTGAAAAGCGACCGCCGCTGCTTCGCCTTTTTTCATCCGGCACTACCGGACCAGCCGCTGATTTTCGTCGAGGTGGCGCTGGTCCAGGGTGCCGCCGACTCGGCAGCGCGGCTGCTGTCGCTGGACGCGCCGGTGCTCGATCCGCGCGCGGCGGATACCGCTGTGTTCTACTCCATCAACAACTGCCTGTCGGGCTTGCGCGGCGTTCCGTTCGGCAATTTTTTGATCAAGCAGGTGATGTACGAGCTGACGACGGAACTGCCGGAGCTGAAGCAGTTCGTCACCCTGTCGCCGCTGCCGAAATTCGCCGAGACTCTGGTACGCGCCGCGTCCGACGAGGCGCCCTTTACGCGGGCACGGCTGGGTCTGCTCCTGGAGGAGAACGGACAGGCCCTGTGCGAGCGGGCCGACACCCATGATCCGGTGGATGCACTGCTGACGCTGCTCGATGACGACCCTGCCGCCCATGCCGATGTGTTGCAAGGCCCGCTGCAGACGCTGGTACTCGCGTATCTGACCCTGGCGCGGCGCAAGGACGGCCGCCCGATCGACCCGGTCGCCAACTTTCATCTCGCCAATGGCGCCAACCTGGAACGCATCAACCCGTTTGCCGACGCGAGCCCGTACCGCACGGAGCAATCGTTTGGCGTCATGGTCAACTACCGCTATCGTCCGGGCGAGGTCGAGGCCAACCACGAACGTTTCATGGCAACCGGCGAAGTGCCGATGACACGCGCCCTGTCCCGGGCAAGCCGGCGCGTGGCGGGGCTTTGGGACAAGGCGGGAGCGTAAGTCCGGATTCACCTTTATTATCTACAAACATCAATTCTTCAATTGTTACAGTGAAGGCTTCAAATCCACTGCGGCCAAAGGGCTGAACTGGAAGTAGCCCGGCGTTGCTACGCCAACAGCGCGCAACTGGATTATTGCAAGGCGGAGTTATTCTAATGGCGAGCCCCGAAACAAAGGCGCCAGGCCGGATCCACACCGAATCCGCCGACGGCGTTTTCCATATCCGCATCAGCAACGCGGCACGCGTCAACGCCATGTCGTTGGCGATGTGGGAAGAACTCGCCCGGGTGGCCGCCGCGGCGGACGACGACCCGGACGTGCGCGTGATCGTGCTGTCGGGGGAAGGGCGCAAGGCGTTTGCGTCCGGGGCGGACATCTCGGAATTCGCCGCGCGGCGTAACGATCCCGAACAGCAGGCGCGATTCGGTGCCGCGCTGCGCGCTGCGCAGCATGCGTTGAGCGAGAGCCGGCATCCGACCGTGGCGGTGATCCGGGGAGTGTGCATGGGAGGCGGCATGGCCCTGGCCGTGGCCTGCGATTTGCGATACTGCACCCGCCGTGCCCGATTTCGCATGCCGGCCGGCCAGCTCGGCGTCGGTTATGATCCGGACGGAATCAAGCGTTTCGTCGATATCGTGGGGGCGTCGCGCACCGCGGATCTGTTCCTGACCGCGCGCACCTTCGACGGGCATGAGGCCGCCAGGATCGGGCTGGTACACGAAGCATTCGATGACGAGGTTTTCGACATCGTGACGACGAAGCGGATACGGGCGATCAGCCGGCTGGCGCCCCTGTCCCTGCGTGCCGCCAAGCTCGCCCTTCGCCACGTGTTGAACGAACCCGGAGCACCCGACATAAACGCCGTCAATCGGGCAGTCGAGGCGTGCTATCTGAGCCAGGATCATCAGGAAGGTCAGGAAGCCTTTCTCGGCAAGCGGGAGCCGAACTTCACTGGCCGGTAGCGCCCTGGTGCTTCAGGATAGCGTGTATTTTCCGCAACCCGAGGGACACTGGCACATGCAAGTCCATGACAATATGGGCCGTGCGGTTGAACCCGCCCCCGCGCGGCCATCGATGGCGCCGAAATACGCCGTTAATCCCACTGATGTGGATGCGCTGGCAGACTTCCTCGATCGCAGCGGGCGTGTGCTGGCACTCACCGGGGCCGGCTGCAGCACCGATTCCGGCATTCCCGATTACCGTGATGCAGATGGTGGCTGGAAACGACGGGAACCGATTCGCTATCAGGCTTTCATTGCCAGCGCGCCGGCCCGCCGCCGCTACTGGGCGCGCAGCCTCATCGGCTGGAACGCGATCGCCAACGCGCAACCCAACGCGTGTCACAAGGCATTGGCATGGCTGGAAGCCGACGATCGGCTCAGCGGATTGATTACCCAGAACGTCGACGGCCTGCACCAGAAGGCCGGCAGTCGCGCTGTCATCGATCTTCACGGACGCCTCGACGAGGTGGAGTGCCTGGACTGTCGGCGAGTGCTGCCGCGCGTCCGGTTCCAGACCCTGCTGGAAGATCTGAATCCGCACTGGCATTGGCGCGATGCAGCCGCTGCACCGGATGGTGACGCCGATCTGGAGAATGCCGACTTCGAGGCTTTCAACGTGCCGGGTTGCCCGTATTGCGGTGGTATCCTCAAACCCGGGGTGGTTTTCTTCGGCGAATCGGTACCAAAATCCCGCGTGCGCGCGGCGCTGGGCTGGCTGCAGGCCGCTGACGCACTGCTGGTGGTGGGCTCATCGCTGATGGTGTGGTCCGGCTATCGCTTTGTTCGGGCCGCAAAGCAACAGGGTATTCCGGTGGCGGCGATCAATCTCGGCCGCACCCGGGCCGACACGGAGCTCGATCTCAAGGTATCCGCACCGTGTGCCGCGGCACTCGGCGCGCTCGTACAGCGGCTGAGGTGTTAGAGGTTGATTCGCCGTTGAACCGTCTGGTATCCGCCAGGCCGGATGGCATCTTGCCTCATGGTGACCGTCAGGTACCCGTTTATGAGCACTTTTCCGCCGACGACCCGGGAAAATCGCTGGCGCCCGTTCGCAGGCGCGATGTCCCGCCCGGCCGCTCAGCCGAAATAGGCGGCGTGGACCTCTTTGTTTTCGGATAGCTGCTGTGGTGTCCCCTCGGCGACCACGCGGCCCTTGGCGAGAACGTAGCCGTAGTGGGAGATCGCGAGGGTCTGGCGCACGTTTTGTTCGACCAGAAACACGGTGACGCCACGTTCGTTGATACGCTGGATGATCTTGAAATTTTCCTTTACGTACAGGGGCGACAAGCCGAGTGAAGGCTCGTCGATCAGCAGCAGGCTGGGCGCCGCCATGGTTCCTCGCCCGATCGAAACCATGGCCTGTTCTCCTCCGGACATCGTGCCCGTGAGCTGTGTCCGCCGTTCCCGGAGCTGGGGAAACAGCTTGTAGACTTCGTCCAGGCGCTCCCGAATGACGTTTTCGTCCTTTGTCTGATAGGCGCCCAGGCGCAGATTTTCCTCGACCGTCAGCTTGGGAAACACCTTGCGTCCCTCGGGAATGCAGGCAATGCCCTGGGCGATGACCTGATGGGTCGGCAGGCCGGTGAGTTCCTGGCTGCCATAGGTGATGTGGCCGGTATGCGGCGGTGTCAGGCCAAGGATGGACCGGATCAGCGTGGTCTTCCCCACGCCGTTTGCGCCCAGCAGGCAGGTGATGTGCCCGCCTTTCGCGCTCAGCGATACGCCGGTCAGAACGTCGGCCTTGTCATAGGCGGTGTGGACGTCCGCGATGCTGAGTTCTCCGCTGGTGATCGTGCTCATTCCGCCCCCAGATAGGCTTCCTGGACCTGCGGGTCGTTTGCCACTTCGCGGTAAGTTCCTTCGCAGATCTTCTTCCCGAAGCTGAGGACCACGCAATGGTCGGAGACGCGTTCGATCGCGCTCATCTCGTGCTCGATGATGATGACCGACAGTTGCGGGTCGCGACTTCTCACCAGCAGGATATCGTCCATCAGCTGCCGCGTTTCCTCCGGCGTCATGCCCGCCGAGGGTTCATCCAGCAGCACCATTTTGGGTTCGCTGATCAAGGCACGGCAGATTTCGATCCGCCGCCGATCCAGCATGCGGAAGCGGCCGACCGGCTCGAACAGTTGATCCGCCAGCGGCGGGTCGAAGACCTTGACCAGCGCGTGCGCCCGCTCGACGTTTTCCTCGAACTGCCGGCGAAATGCCCGGCGCCTGAGCAAATTGAACGACAGCCCGTAATTCAGCCGCTTCTGGTTGCCCACCATGATGTTGTCGAAGATGGATAACGGCAGGCACATGCGCGAGCGCTGGAAGGTGCGGGTGATCCCCGCGCGGTAGACTTCCTGCGCCGAAAGCCCGTTGATCGGCTGCCCGTCGAACTGCGCCTGGCCGGCGCTGAAATCGTAGATGCCTGTCAGAACATTGAAAAAAGTGGTCTTGCCGGAGCCATTCGGGCCGATGAGGCCGATGATCTGGCCACGCTCGACTTCCAGATCGAACCGGTCCAGGGCAACCACGCCCCCGAAATTGCGGGTGGCGCCCTTGCAGGACAGCAGTGCGGGCGCAGCGGCCATGTCAGCGTGCTCCGCGGCCCGGGACATAAGCCCTCGGCCGGCGCGGGAGCAGGCCCTCGGGCCGGAATCTGAGCATCAGGATGACGGCGATCGCGAAGAGCAGGAAGCGATATTCCTGCAGCATCTGCAGCTTTTCCGGAAGCAGCACGACGATGGTCGAGGCCACCACGACGCCCCACGGGCTGCCCATGCCGCCCAGCAGAATGATCGCTACCATCAACAGCGAATCGACGAACATGAAATTCGTCGGCGCGATGAAGTTCAGCATCATCGCGTAAATCGCGCCGGCGATACCGATCAGGAAATTGCCCAGGATGAGCGCGACGATTTTCCATCGCGAGGGGCTGAGCCCATAACATGCCGAGGCGGTTTCATCGAGGCGGGTTGCGTCCATGCTGAGCCCGATCCACGATCGCTCCAGCCGGCGGGTAAGCATGAAGCTGAGGACAAGAATCACGAGGGACAGCAACAGGTAGTTGAAATAAAACGAAAGCTGCGGGAGGGCGCCGATCTTGATGTTGTTGACGAACTGCCACCCGAACAGCTCCATCGGCCCGACACTGAGCCCCTGGGGGCCGCCCAGCACCGGGTTGACTTCCAGAAAGGTCCGGAAAAGGATCGCGAAGGCGATGGTCACGACCGCCGCGTAGTGCCCGCGTGTACGCACGACGGGGATGATCAGGATGGATCCCATGATTGCCGCGATCACTCCGCCCAACAGGATGATCAGCAGCCCGGGGAGTGCCGTGTTTACCGTCAGAACGGCCGCCGTGTATCCGCCGACGCCGAGAAAACTGGCGCCGGCGAAGTTGAGGACGCCGGCGTAACCGAACTGGATGTTCAGCCCGAGGCAGGCGATGGCGAAGATCAGCACGGTGGTGATCATCAACACATTGAAGTGACTGCCGCCGAACGCCAGACCCAGCAGCAGCGCGCCAACGATCACGGCGCCGCTCATGCCGCGTTCGTAGTCCGAGAATGCCTGGCCGACCGGCGTCAGCACGCCGGAGCGCGCCGCAGCGTAAAGGGCGATCACGCCTGCCGCCAGCAACGCGGCGACCGCCCACTCGTTTTTCAGGGACAGGAACAGGCCCAGGTAGACGACGCATAAAAGCGTGCCGACCAGCGCCTTGATCAGGGCGGCCTTGCCCGAACGCTTCGGGCTTGTCTCTTGCGCCGCAATCGTGGCGTCGCTCATGGAGTCATACTTTCTCGCTGACCCGTTCCGCGATCAGGCCGGTTGGCCGCCATGCCATGATCGCGATAACGACGGCAAAGGCGAATACGTTCTTGTAACCACTGTCGAACGGCATCACGGTCACCGCGATGGTCTGTAAAAAGGCGAACAGAAACCCGCCCATGATCGCACCGTAGATATTGCCGAGCCCCCCGACGATCGCGGCCGAGAAGCCGATCACGCCCAGCACCAGCCCATCGGCGAAAAACACCTGATTGTAGTAAATGCCCTGCATGACACCCGCGAGCGCCGCGACGGCCGATCCGAGCGCAAACGTGACGTAGACAATCAGGCGAAAATTGATGCCCATCGTTCGGGCCGTTTCCTCATCCTGCGAAACGGCCCGAATCGCGAGCCCGAGGCGCGTTCTGTTGATGACGAGATGCAGGGCGACGATCGTCGCGAGCCCCGCGAGCAGGAGGATCAGCGTATCCGCGCGAATGGAGAACGCCCCCAGGCTCAGCCGGAAGGTCGGCAGCAGGGACGGAAAATTGTGGGGATTCGCCCCGTGCGGATAAAACAGCCGTACCACTTCGCGCAGCACGATGCCCATCATCAGCGTCATCAACAGCACGTTCAGCGATGGCGCGTCCTTCAGCGGTAACACCAGGTATTTCGCGATCGCGACACCCACCACCACGAGCAGCGCCGCGCCCGCGAGCAAGGCCAGCACCGCCAGAACGGGACCCGACGCCACGCCAAGCGCCTGCAGCCCCAATATCGAGGCCAGCGCGGTGAACGAACCCAGCATCACCACGTCGCCGTGGGCGAAATGAATGATGTTGAGAACCCCGAAGAAGAGCGTGAAGCCGACCGCCACCAGGGCGTAGATCATGCCCAGCATCAGGCCGTTGACAACATATTGACTGAGGGCACCGGCGTCCATCGGACGACCTCACCGTCGGCGCATGACAATCATGAAACTTCAGAGCCCGCTCAGCTTGCGCTTGCCGCTCGCGTACTCGCTGTCTTCCCACGGCACCCACTTGCCATCCTGCACGACGTAGCGGGTCATGGCGGCGAGCGTGTTCTGGCCATGCTCATCAAAGGAGATCTTGCCGATGATGGAATCGTAATCGTTAACCTTGCTCAGCGCCTTCTTGACCGCGTCGCGATCCGGCCCGACCTTTTCGATGGTGTCCAGCAGCAACGACATGCCCGCGAATGCGAATACACCGTAGGCGTCCGGCGGCGCGGAGTAATTCGCCTCTTTATACTTCTCCAGAAAATACTTGCCACCGGGCAGCTTCGCCGTCGGCGCGCCGCCCATCATGCCGAGGGTGCCCTCCGCCAGGTCCTTGCCGACCCCGTCGATATAGGCTTCCGACAATATGCCGGTCGTGCCCTCGAACTGCGCTTTCATGCCCAGCTTGGCCATCTGCAATCGAAGCCTCACGCCTACCGGCGTCAGCCCGCCAAAGAAGATGACCTCGGGGTGAAGCGACTTGGCCTTGTTGAGTATCGCCGTGAAGTTCTGCTGATCGGGCGCGACACCGAAGGATTCCAGTATCTTGCCGCCGTCCTCGGTGACGTATTTCGTGAAGTACTTGGCGTGGCCCTGACCGTAGTCCGTGGTGTCGTGGATGATGACCCAGGTGTGGTAGCCCAGATCGGTCATCCATTTGGCCGCAACCTGGTTCTGCTGCACCATCGTGCCGCAGACGCGAAATATCTCGTCGTAGTCGTTGCCGTAGGTGACCGCCGGCAACACCGAGCCCCACACGATTGCCGGCATTCCGAAGCGGTGATAGACGTCGACCGTGGAAATGGCCACCGCCGAGCAATAATGAGTGACACCGCCGATGATGTCCGGATTGGCGGCAGCCCGCGTGGCGACGCGCACGCCAACGCTCGGTTTGCACTCGTCATCCAGGGAGATCATCTCGAAGTGATACTTGCTGTTCTTGTCGGCATTGTGCAGCCGTACGGCCAGGTCCGCCGAGTTTCTTCCGCCAACACCGATCGAGGAACTGCCGCCCGTCAGCGGACCGATGAACGCCACTTTCACCGTCTGCTTGGCTTGCGCGATACCCGCGCCGCCAACGAGCATCGCGCTCATCAATATGGAAAACAATAGTCTTTTCATGTTTCTCCTCCATTTGATTGTTGTATTTCGCATTATGTGAACGCAGCCGTGCGTTCCGCGAATTAATTGGATGGGGTTGTTGCGGGCCGGCTGAGCGATGCGCGGCCGAAGTCGTTTCAGTTTCGTGTTGGCAACTACCGTACCGGAATAGTTAAGCACGTCAACTCTGGTGTCAAGACGCTTGCATGCGCAACATGCTGCTTGTGATCTGTGCGGGGCAGAGGCGCGGGTGAGGGGCTACAAAGTGTGCCTGGACAAGCTTCCGGCGTGGAATGTTGCGTGACGAGCGTTGGGCGTAGGTGCGCAGGGTTAACTAATGAGACGACACGTCGCATAATATAGAGAGTCTCAATCAACCTGAGAAGCAGGATGGAAGTGGCAAGAAACTCCGCCGTTGGCAAGGCAACCCTTATCCTCGAAGCGATTGTCAGCAATTCGCAACCGGCCAACATCGCCGACCTCGCAAGCAAGCTCGGCATGCCGCGCCAGACGGTTCACCGGGTGCTCGGGCAATTGTCGGAACTCGGCCTGGTGAGGCGCGATATAGCGAGGGAGCGCTTTTTCGTGGGGTCACGGCTGCGCGCCATGTCGCTGTCGGTGCTCGCGCTCTCTCCTACCGACGCCATGGCAAATCTCGTTCTGCGCAACCTGGTCGACGAGGTGCACGAGACCTGCAACGTCGGCATGCTCGACGGCGACAAGGTCGTGTACCTCAATCGCGTGGAATGCGACTGGCCGCTTCGCGTACAACTGCGCCCGGGTAGCCGGGTACCCGCCTATTGCACTGCCATCGGCAAGCTTCTGCTTGCCTACATGCCGGAACAGGAGCAACAGGTGCTCATAGACAGCTTTCGCTTCCGGCGCCTGACGCCAAACACGCTGACCAACCCCGCGGAGCTGCGGGAAAACCTGCTGGAAATCGCGCAACGCGGCTACTCCATCAATAATCAGGAGGATTCGCTCGGCCTGGTGGCTGTTGCGGTGCCGATTACCGATGTCGATGGTCGTGTGGTGGCCGGTCTGGCAGTGCATGCGGCCGAGGCACGCATGCCGGTGGACCAGATCGTGAGGCGACTGCCTTTGATGCGACGCACGGCTGCCAAGATCTCGCAGGTGTTCTGGAGCTTCAGGGAAGAAGAAATAAAATAAGACGTGGTGTAACAAAATCCTTGACAATGCACTTACCCCTACTGATACTGGGAGGCAGAGGACTCATCAAGTCCCGCGCACTTAGAGGAGGAGATTGTCGGTGCGTACCCAAGTGCATGAAGACCCGATATACGGTGGCCAATGGTTCCGGGCGGCGCTGAAGCGCGGATACCTCCGGCGAATGATACGCAAGTCGGGACTGTGGGCTGCCGCCATCCTGAAGTCGCATACCACAAAGCTGCGTCCTGGAGCCCGGCTGCTGCATCCCCATTGCTGCTCCGGTTTCATCGGCGCCAGCGTGACCGCAAAAATAGAGGAGAGAACCTCATGCGATCCTTTGTGAAATCCGGCCCATCCCGTGCGAAACGCCTATCCAGACTGGGCTCTCTCTCGTC
>CAZYIP010000052.1:0-13913 GCA_964646895.1 uncultured Salinisphaerales bacterium
TCACTTATCCCGTCAGCGGCCAGATTATCGGTACCAGCACGACCACGACGATGCCGGTGACCAGGTTCAGCGGCAGTCCGAGGCGCAGGTAGTCGCCAAAGCGGTAGCCACCGGGACCGTACACCATCAGGTTGGTCTGATAGCCGACGGGCGTCGCGAAGCTGGCTGATGCGCCCATGATGATGGCGATCGCAAACGGCATTATCGCCACCCCGAGGCTGCTCGCCATCGCGTGGGCCACGGGGAACATGAGTACGGCGGCCGCGTTGTTGGTGATGAAAGCGGTGAATACCGCGGTAATGACGTACACGGCCAATAGCGCCGTCCAGGGGCCGCCGCCGGAAAGCTCCAGCAGCCAGCGGGCAGCGGCGGCGGCGACACCGGTGCTGCCGAGAGCGTTGCCGATGCCGATGGCAGCCGCGATTACCACGAGCACCGGCCAGTCAACGCCGCGCCGCGCGGCGGAAGCGCTGCAACAGCGGCCGAGCAGCATCAGGCAGGCCGCGAGCAATGCAGCCTGCAGCATGCCGAGCAGGCCGGTGGCCACACTCAGCACCATGGCGGCGATGATGGCGAGCGCCGCGCCAAAGCGCTCGTGGCGTGGCACGCGCGCATCGTCGATCAGGCTGACCAGAAAGAAGTCGCGTGAATCCCGCTGCTGGGCGACGAACGAGGGCCGTGCTTCGAGCAGCAGGGTATCGCCCGGTCGCAGGCTGATATCGCCGATCTTGCGGTCGATACGCTCGCCGTCTCGCGCGACCGCGATGACCACTGCATCGTACAGGGTGCGAAAGCGGCCTTCGCGGATCGACTTCCCCGCCAGCGGGCAACTGCCGGATACCACGGCTTCCACGAGCGCGCGTTGCGGGCGCGGCACGTCGAGCTTGAAAATCTGTTCGGTTGCTGGCGCAAGGCCCCGAATCTTCTGCAGTTCGACCACTGAATCAACCACCCCCACGAAGACCAGATGATCCCCGGCCTGCAGGCGTTCGTCGGGGCTTACCGCGGGCAGAATGGTGTCGCCACGGTTGATTTCAGCGAGGAACATGCCCGGCAGCTGGCGCAGCCCGGCTTCGCTGATGGTGTGGCCGACCAGCGGCCCGCCGGGCGCCACCAGCATTTCCACGCTGTATTCGCGGGCGTTGCGCAAGTCGCCCATTACACCGCGACTGTCGCGCAGCAGAAGCGGCGCCGCCAGCAGCATGAACCCGAGGCCCGCCAGCGCTACCGGCACGCCGATCCAGGCCAGTTCGAACATGCCCAGCCCCGGGAGCCCGGCATCCTGGATGATCAGGCCATTGACGACCAGGTTGGTGCTGGTACCGATGAGTGTGCAGGTGCCGCCCAGAATGGCGGCGAAGCTGAGCGGCATCATCAGCTTCGACGCAGACAGGTTGTAGCGCCGTGCCCAGTCCGTGACCGCCGGTATCAGCATGGCTACCACCGGCGTGTTATTGAGGAACGCGCTGAGCACCGTTACCGGTGCGGTGAGGCGCCATTGCGCGTGACGCAGCGATCGGGGGCGCCCCAGCAGGTGATTGCTGATCCACTGGATACCGCCGGTGTCCCGCAGCCCGGTGACCACCACGTAGAGCGCGCCCACGGTCAGAACGCCGGGATTGGCGAATCCGGCCAGCGCCTGTGCGGGTGATAGCACGCCGGCCACCAGCAGAACGGTCAGGCCGGCCATGAAAACCATATCCGGTGGTGCGCTCGTGCGCATCAGGACGGCGAGCATTGCGACCACCAGCGCGAGGGTGAGCCAGGCTTCCCAGGTCATATTGATCCGAACGAATTATGTGTGGAAGGTCCTTTTCCGGAGCGGCTTCAGCGGGCGACAAAAGCGCGGCGATCGCGACTGAATTCCCTGCCTCGGACAATAGCCGGCGGGCTGCTCACACCCCGTCAGAGTCGATAGTAATCGCGGTACCAGTCGATGAAGCGTGCTACCCCGTCGCGTATCGGCGTGTCCGGCTTGAAGCCCGTATCGCGCGTCAGGCTGTCGACGTCGGCGGCGGTGGCCGGTACGTCGCCCGCCTGCATCGGCAGCAGGTTCTTGCGTGCGGTGCGGCCGAGCGCTTCTTCGATCGCGGCGATGAAGTCGGTGAGCTTGACCGGATTGTTGTTGCCGATGTTGTACAGCCGGTAGGGCGCGTAGCTGATGCCCGGATCGGGCGCGTCCCCCGACCAGGTCGGATCCGGCGTGGCCGGGCGGTCGATCACCCGCACGACGCCCTCGATGATGTCGTCGATATAGGTAAAGTCGCGATACATGTCGCCGTGATTGAACACGTCGATCGGCTGGCCCTCCAGGATGGCCTTGGTGAACAGGAACAGCGCCATGTCCGGCCGGCCCCAGGGGCCGTACACGGTAAAGAAGCGCAGCCCGGTGCACGCCAGTCCATACAGATGGGCGTAGGCGTGCGCCATCAGCTCGTTGGATTTTTTCGTTGCCGCGTACAGCGATACCGGATGATCCACGTTCTGCTGCACCGAAAACGGCATCAGCGTGTTGGCGCCGTACACCGATGACGACGAAGCAAAGACCAGATGCCCGACCTGATGATGGCGGCAGCCTTCGAGCACGTTGGTGAACCCGACCAGATTGCTGCTGACGTAGGCCTGTGGATTGACCAGCGAGTACCGCACGCCCGCCTGCGCGGCCAGATTGACCACCACGTCGAACGGCTCCTCGGCGAACAGCGCCTGCATGCCGTCCTGATCGGCCAGGTCGAGGTGGACAAAGCGAAAATGCGTATTGCCCTTGAGTTGATCGAGGCGTGCGTGCTTGAGGCTGACGTCGTAATAGGTGTTGAGATTGTCGAGCCCGACCACCCGATCGCCCCGCTGCAGCAGGCGCTGGCTGAGATGAAAGCCGATAAAGCCGGCGGCGCCGGTGACCAGGATCTTCTGCTGCTTCATGTCTACAGGCGCCATACGCGAAAGCCGCGCTGCCTCAGCGCATCGGCGTCGAACGCTGCCTTGACGTCGATGAAAGGCGTGTCCGGGTGTGCCTTGCGCTGTTCCAGCATGGAGAGATCGATGCCGCAAACCTCATCGTGCGCCACCGCCGCCACGACCGCTTCCAGATTGTCCAGCTGTTCGATATCGACCAGCTCGATGCCGTATTCCTCGCGCGCCGCCCGCGCCGATACCACCGGATCCCACACGCGCACATCGGCGCCGTAGGACGAGAGTTCGCGGATGACATCGATCACGCGCGAGTTGCGCAGATCGGCGCAGTTCTCCTTGAATGTCAGCCCCATTACCAGGACCGTCGAGCCCTTGACGTGCGAGCCGGTGCGGGTCATCTGCTTGATGGTCTGCTCGGCGATGTACTTGCCCATGCCGTCGTTGATCTGGCGCCCGGCCAGGATCACCTGCGGATGGTAGCCGGCCATCTGCGCCCGGTAGGTCAGGTAGTAGGGATCGACACCGATGCAGTGCCCGCCCACGAGGCCGGGCCGAAACGGCAGAAAATTCCACTTGGTGCCGGCCGCGCGAAGTACCGCGGCGCTGTCCAGGTCGAGCTTGTCGAAGATGATGGCCAGCTCGTTCATGAGCGCGATGTTGAGGTCGCGCTGGGTGTTTTCGATCACCTTGGCGGCTTCGGCGACCTTGATGCTCTCCGCGCGGTGTACGCCAGCCTCGATCACGCGGCTGTACAGGGCCGCGACGGCATCCAGGGTTTCCGCATCCTCGCCGGAAACGACCTTGACGATGCGTTCCAGCGTATGTTCATGATCGCCCGGATTGATACGCTCCGGCGAATAGCCCAGCTTGAAATCGCGACCGCGTACAAGGCCGGATTCGCGTTCCAGAATGGGCGCGCAGATGTCTTCGGTCATGCCGGGGTAGACGGTCGATTCGTAGACCACGATCGCCCCGCGCTTGAGGTTGCGCCCGACCGTCTTGCTGGCGCGCTTGAGCGGGCTCGGGTCGGGCTGGCGTGCCGCGTTGACCGGTGTGGGCACTGCCACGATCACGAAGTCCGCCTCGCGCAGCCGCTCCGGCTCGTTGGTGAATTCGAGTCTGGCCGCAGCCTCGAACTGATTCGCGAACGCTTCTCCCATCGGGTCTTCGCCGCGCCGGTAGTGTTCGATCTTGCGTGCGTCGATGTCGAAACCGATGGTGCGGTTGACGCGCCCGAAAGCCAGCGCGATGGGCAGACCTACGTACCCGAGGCCAACCAACGCCACGGTTTTGCTGTCGATGTCCTGCATGGGTTGTTTTTCCTTTCCGGGAGTGCGGACAAGCATAGTGTACATGCGGCAGGGTCACCAGGGCGCGGCGACGTTTCACAGGACATGGCGTCGCACCAGCTTTGTATTTTAGCCGCGCTTGCATTTAAATACCCGAGGCGGACGATGTCGTCCGGCCAATTCATCTCCATCCCCCTACTGGTACGAGAATGAAAATAAGCATCTTCGGAAGCGGCTATGTGGGCCTGGTCACGGGCGCGTGCCTCGCCGAGGCCGGCAACCATGTCGTGTGCGTGGATATCGACGAGGACAAGATCGAGCGCCTCAACCGCGGCGAGATCCCGATCTACGAGCCGGGCCTGGAGTCGCTGGTCGAAGAGGGCCGGACCAGCGGGCGGCTGGTTTTTACCACTGACGTTGCCCGGGCCGTCGCTCACGGGCTGTTCCAGTTCATCGCCGTGGGCACGCCCCCGGACGAGGATGGGTCGGCCGATCTGCAGCATGTGCTGGCGGTGGCGCGGTCGATCGGCGAGCACATGACGGGATACAAGGTCATCGTGGACAAATCGACGGTGCCCGTCGGTACCGCGGAAAAAGTGCGCGCCGCGGTCGCGGAGGTGCTGGCTGAGCGCGGTGTCGACGACGACTTCGACGTGGTGTCCAATCCGGAATTTCTCAAGGAAGGAGCGGCGGTGGAGGATTTCACCAAGCCGCACCGGATTATCGTCGGCACCGACAACCCGCGCACCACCGAATTGCTGCGGGCGCTGTACGCACCCTACAACCGCAATCACGATCGCCTGATCGCCATGAGTGTGCGCTCCGCCGAACTGGCGAAGTATGCCGCCAATGCCATGCTCGCCACCAAAATCAGCTTCATGAACGAGCTGGCCAACATGGCCGAGCGCTTCGGCGCCGACGTGGAGGATGTGCGCATCGGCATCGGCTCGGACCCGCGCATCGGCTACCATTTCATCTACGCCGGCTGCGGCTACGGCGGTTCCTGCTTCCCCAAGGACGTAAAGGCGCTGATCCGTGCCGGTCGCGCGGCCGACTACGAGTCGGTGCTGCTGACGGCGGTCGAAGCCGTCAACGAGCGTCAGAAAAGTATCCTGTTCGACAAGATCGAGGCGCATTTCGGCGCCGGTCTCGATGGCCGCACCATCGCCCTGTGGGGTCTGGCGTTCAAGGCAAATACCGATGACATGCGCGAGGCGCCCAGCCGGGTGCTGATGGAAGCCCTGTGGCGCCGGGGCGTGCGTGTGCGCGCATTCGATCCGGAAGCCATGAGAGAGGCCCGGCGCCTGTATGGCGAGCGCCCGGACCTGGTGCTGTGCGACTCGCCGGAGGCGGCACTGGAGGGCGCCGACGCGCTGGCCGTGGTCACCGAGTGGCCGGTGTTCAGGAGCCCCGACTTCGAGCGCATGCGGGAGCTGCTGCGCCAGCCGGTGATCTTCGACGGGCGCAACCTGTACGACCCGAAGCTGCTGGCGCACGCCGGTTTTCGTTACTTCGCCATCGGGCGTGGCGAGATACCCGGCGCTGCTTGAATTGGCAGATCGCTGCCCCCATTGAACAATCCGTTCAGGGTTTGCCAGCCACCGCAAGCACGGCCTAGTGGTTCGTGCATGGCGGAGCTATACTGCGCGCGCACTCCGATGCGCGCGTCAACCTGCTCGGCGTCAACCAGGGGAGGAAAAGGACAATGCCGCTGTACGAATACGTTTGCCGCGCGTGCGGCGTGGAAATCGAGCGTTTGCAGAAGTTCAACGATGCACCGCTGACGACTTGCCCCGACTGCGGCAAGCCCGAGTTGCGCAAGAAAATTTCCGCGGCGGCGTTCCGGTTGAAGGGCAGCGGCTGGTACGAGACGGACTTCAAGAAGGACAATCGCCGTAACATCGCCGCCGACAGCAGCGCGGACAACGGCGGGGGCGCGGAGGCAAAGCCATCCGGGTCCGGCGACAAGAACGGCAGCAAGGACAACAAGAACGATTCTCAGGGCAAGTCCGCTTCCGCCCCGGCGTCGAAGGCCACCGGCAAGAAAGACTCCGATGCCCGGCCGGGAGCCGGAACCTGAGCACCGCACGCATGGGCCCTGGGGAATGATTCGGCGCTGGTTTATCGCGGGGCTGCTGGTCTGGTTGCCGCTGGGTGCGACCATTCTCATCGTCAACTTTCTGGTGCGCCTGCTCAATGCGAGCCTGGTGCTGCTGCCGGCTGCCTACCGGCCGGAGACCTATTTCGGATTTCCGATCCCCGGGCTCGGCGTGATGCTGAGCCTGCTCATCGTGCTCGTCACCGGGTTTTTTGCGGCCAACTTCTTCGGCCGCAAGGTGGTGGCGGTGGCCGAGAGGCTGCTCGACCGCATTCCGCTGATCCGCTCCGTCTACGGTGGCGTCAAGCGTCTCGCCGAAACCGTATTCACCGACGGCGGTACATCATTTCGCCAGGTGTTTCTGGTGGAGTACCCGCGCCGCGGCATTTGGTCGCTGGCATTTCGTACCGGGACGACCGCCAGCGAGTTTCGGCGCAAGACCGGACGTGACGTCATCATGGTGTACATTCCGACCACCCCCAATCCCACTTCGGGCTTCGTGCTCCTGGTGCCAACCGACGAGATCATCCCGCTGGATATTTCGGTCGAGGACGGCCTGCGCATCATCATATCCATGGGCGTGGTGACGCCGGAGGAATTGCCCGCGCAGGATACGCGGGTCACGGCCGCGGGACCCTGACCGTCGCGGCGTGCATGGCTTCGGCCCGTATCGACCCGGGCCTGATTCGAGTTACTATCTGCATCCATTTTTACAGTTGCCGAGCATGATGCGTACCCATCGTTGCGGAGATCTCCGCGAAGAACATATCGACCAGGAAGTGACCGTTGCGGGCTGGGTGCACCGGCGCCGCGACCATGGTGGCGTGATTTTCATCGACCTGCGCGACTACAGTGGCGTGTTGCAGCTGGTATTCGATCCGGACACGCCCGACGTATTTCGGATCGCGGAAAGCCTGCGCGGCGAATACGTGATTCAGGTGCGTGGACGCGTTCGGCCGCGCCCCGCCGGCACTCAGAATCCGAAACTGCCGACCGGCATGGTGGAAGTGCTCGGTCTCGACCTGACCGTGCTCAATCAGGCGGACACGCCGCCTTTTCATCACGAAGAAACCGAGGTGAGCGAGGAGTTGCGCCTGCGCTACCGTTACCTGGATCTGCGCCGGCCGGTCATGCAGCGCAATCTGCGGTTGCGCGCGCGCGTCACGCGTACCTTGCGGGCTTTCCTCGACGCCGAGGGCTTTACCGATGTGGAGACCCCGGTGCTCACTCGCGCCACGCCGGAAGGCGCGCGCGATTATCTGGTGCCGAGCCGGACCCATCCGGGCGAATTTTTCGCCCTGCCGCAATCGCCGCAACTGTTCAAGCAATTGCTGATGATGTCCGGTGTCGACCGCTACTATCAGATTGCCCGCTGTTTTCGCGACGAGGATCTGCGCGCCGACCGCCAGCCCGAATTCACCCAGCTCGACATCGAAACCTCGTTCATGGACGAGGACGACATCATGCGGGTGACCGAGCGCATGATCACCGAACTGTTCCGCGAGGTGCTGGCGGTCGAATTGCCGCAGCCATTTCCGCGCATGACCTACACCGAAGCGCTGGAGCGCTATGGTTCGGACAAGCCGGATCTGCGTATCGCCCTGGAACTGACCGAGATCCGTGACCTGGTGCAGGACGTGGAGTTCAAGGTTTTCTCAGGTCCGGCGCAGGACCCGGCCGGGAGAGTGGCGGTGCTGCGGGTGCCGGAGGGCGGACGCCTGAGCCGGGGCGAGATCGACGGCTATACCGAATTCGTCAAGCGTTACGGCGCGAAGGGGCTGGCCTACGTCAAGGTCAACGATATCGACGCCGGGATGGATGGCCTGCAATCGCCGATTCTCAAGTTTCTGCCGGTTCCGGTGGTCGAAACGATCCTGCATCGCTGCGGTGCGCGCAGCGGCGACCTGCTGTTTTTCGGTGCCGATCGCGCGGCTGTCGTCAACGACGCGCTCGGCGCGCTGCGCGTGCGCCTCGGTCACGATCTCAAACTGGTCGAGCCGGGCTGGCGGCCACTCTGGGTAGTCGACTGGCCGATGTTCGAATGGGACGTAAAGGAGCGCCGCTGGAATGCGCTGCACCATCCGTTCACCGCGCCGCGCGTCGATGATGCTGCGGCACTGACCGATGCGCCCGGGGCTGCGGTTTCGCGCGCCTACGACATGGTATTGAACGGCAGCGAGATTGGTGGCGGGTCCATCCGCATTCATCGGCGGGAGATGCAACAGGCGGCATTCGACGTACTCGGCATCGGACCGGACGAGGCGCGGGAGAAGTTCGGCTTTCTGCTGGAGGCCCTGCGCTACGGTTGCCCCCCGCACGGCGGCATTGCATTCGGTCTCGATCGTCTGGTGATGCTCATGGCTGGTGCCGACTCCATCCGTGAAGTTATCGCATTCCCGAAGACGCAAACGGCGGCGTGCCCGCTGACGCGCGCGCCCAGCGCCGTGAGTCCGGAGCAGCTTCGCGAACTCGGCCTGCGCTTGCGCAAGGGCGAAAAGGAGTAATCGCGTCACCAAGGCGCCTTCTATTTCTCCCTCTCCCGCGAGCGGGAGAGGGCTGGGGAGAGGGTGGCATTTCTAATCACCCCCTCTCCCTAACCCTCTCCCCGAGGGGAGAGGGAATCGATTTGTGGGAGCGGCTTTGGCCGCGATTGACGGCGACGGCGCGGGTGACATCAGGGGCGGGATCGCGTCCTGACCGCTTTCAGGGAGGACCCGGGATCCCCCACAATGCCGGTCACCGCGGCCGTTTCGCTGCAACCCGCGTCGCTTTTGGGAAAGCTGCGGCGCTGCTACCGGTTACGATACACTTTATCTTTTTGCATTCCCTGCGCATGAGGAGTTAGACGATGTTTGCTGCGGATATGGGTGTCCGGGGTTACGACGACGAATTGTGGTCGGTGCTCGAAAACGAACGTGGCCGCCAGGAGGACCACATCGAGTTGATCGCTTCGGAAAACTACGTCAGTCCGCGGGTACTGGAGGCGCAGGGCTCGGTGCTGACCAACAAATACGCCGAAGGCTATCCGGGCAAGCGTTTCTATGGCGGCTGCGAGTATGTCGACGTGGCCGAGCAGCTTGCCATCGACCGGGCGCGCGAGTTGTTCGGTGCCGATTACGTCAATGTGCAGCCGCATTCCGGTTCGCAGGCGAACGGCGCCGTGTTCCTGGCGCTGGTGGAGGCCGGGGCGACGGTGCTCGGCATGAGCCTGGATGCCGGCGGCCACCTTACCCATGGTGCCAGGCCCAATTTTTCCGGGCGCACCTATCACTCGGTCCAGTATGGTATCGACCCGAGCACAGGGCTGATCGACTACGACCAGGTCGAGCGCCTGGCGCTGGAACATCAGCCGAAGTTGGTCATCGCCGGCTTTTCCGCCTACTCGCGCGAGATCGACTGGGCTCGGATGCGTGCGATCGCGGACCGGGTCGGCGCCTGGTTCATGGCCGATATGGCGCATGTGGCGGGGCTGGTCGCGGTAGGCGAGTATCCCGACCCGCTGCCGCACGCGCATGTGGTCACGACAACCACCCACAAAACCCTGCGGGGTCCGCGCGGCGGCATGATTCTCACCCAGGGTCAGCCCGATCTGAGCCGTAAACTCGACAGCGCCGTGTTTCCCGGTCACCAGGGCGGCCCGCTGATGCATGTAATCGCGGCCAAGGCCGTTGCCCTGAAGGAAGCGCAGGAGCCCGCGTTTCGCGACTATCAGCGTCAGGTAAAGGTCAATGCCCGAGCCATGGCCGAGGTGATCCAGGCGCGTGGCTACAAGGTGGTTTCCGGCGGTACCGACAATCATCTTTTCCTGGTCGATCTGATCGCACAGGACATCACCGGCAAGGCGGCCGAAGCCGCACTCGGCCAGGCCCACATCACGCTCAACAAGAACGCGGTGCCGAACGACCCCAAGTCTCCCTTCGTGACCAGTGGATTGCGCATCGGTGCGCCGGCCGCAACCACCCGGGGCTTCGGCGAAGCCGAATGCCGCCAGGTGGCGGAGTGGATCTGCCAGGTGCTGGACACGTTGCGCGACGGTGCTGCCGGCGATGCCGGGGTGATCGAGCGTGTGCGTGGCGAGGTATCGGAACTTTGCGCACGCTTTCCCGTGTATGCCGCCTTTCAGGAGGCGGGTGGTGCGGAGGCCGTACAGGCGGTGAGCCGCTGACCAGGTGGTGTAGAGTGGCCGCGAGGTAGCCCGATGCGTTGCCCGTTTTGCGGCGTTCAGGAGACGCGGGTCATCGACTCGCGGCTCGCCGGGGATGGCTATCAGGTACGCCGGCGCCGGGAATGCGGCGCCTGTGGCGAACGCTACACGACGTTCGAATCCGCCGAGCTGGTCATGCCGCGGCTGCGCAAACGCGACGGTTCCCGCGAACCGTTCGACGAGCAAAAGCTGCGACGCGGCATCGTGCGTGCGTTGTACAAGCGTCCGGTATCCACGGACGCTGTCGAATCCAGCGTCAACCGGATTCTGCACAAGCTGCGTTCGCAGGGTGAGCAGGAGGTTCCCGCCCATCGCGTGGGCGAATGGGTGATGGAAGAGCTGCGCGAGCTGGATCAGGTCGCGTACGTGCGTTTCGCGTCCGTCTACCGCAGCTTTCAGGACGTCAACGCATTCCGCGAGGAAATCGATCGCCTGGAACGCGCTCCCGCGCGCGATGTCGCCACCCGGCAACTCCCGCTGATCGACGACGAACCCTCATCCGATGCCTGATTCGCTCGGCGCGGCGTTCATGGCGCGTGCCCTGCGTCTGGCCGCCCGCGGCCGTTACAGCACGCACCCGAATCCCCGGGTGGGCTGCGTGATCGTGAGCGGAAACCGGATCGTCGGCGAGGGCTGGCATGCCCGCGCCGGTGGCCCGCACGCCGAAATCATGGCACTGCGCAGCGCTGCGACGGCCGCGAGGGGGGGCGATGTCTACGTCACTCTGGAACCCTGCAGCCACTACGGACGCACCCCACCCTGCGCCGACGCCCTCGTCGCGGCCGGGGTCGCGCGGGTCATTGCAGCCATGGAGGACCCCAACCCGGCCGTATCCGGCCGTGGTATGGCGCGACTGAAAGAGGCGGGCATCGACGTGTCCACCGGTTTGATGGCTGACGAAGCGCTGGCGCTCAACCGTGGCTTCGTGAGCCGCATGCAGCGCGGGCGGCCGTTCGTGCACGTGAAGCTGGCCATGAGCCTGGACGGGCGTACTGCCATGGCATCCGGCGAAAGCCGCTGGATTACCGGGCCGGCTGCGCGCGAGGACGTCCATCGCCAGCGCGCCGAGGCGGGGGCGGTGCTGGTGGGCATCGATACGGCGCTCGCCGACGATCCGCGCCTCGACGTGCGCTTGCCGGGCGAGTGGCGGCAGCCGGTGCGGATCGTGCTCGACAGTCATTTGCGGCTGCCCGCTGGTGCGCGCATGCTGCGCCCGCCCGGGCATGCCTGGATCGTCACGACCGTGGACGATCCCGGCCGGCATGCTCCGCTCATCGATGCCGGCGCCGAGATCATCGTTGTGCCCGCCGCGGCTGGCGGCGTTGATCTGGAAGCCGCCTTGCGCGCACTGGCAGTGCGCGAGATTGGCGAAGTACTGGTAGAATCCGGGTCGCGATTGACCGGTGCGCTGATCGGCACCGGACTGGTGGACGAGATCGATGTATACGTGGCGCCATCGCTGCTCGGCGACCAGGCGCGCGGGCTGGTTTCGCTGCCGGCACTGAAGCGGCTGCAGGATCGCGTGCCGCTGGAATTCGTTCGCGTGCGCCAGGTCGGGAGCGATCTGCGTATTACCTTGCGGTGCAGATAGCCGCCGGAACCCGGGGCGCCGAGGTGGCAGGGCAATGTTTACCGGCATCATTCAGGCAGTGGGGCGCCTCGCGCAACGGGTGCCGCGCGGCGGTGATCTGCGTGTATATGTGGATACCGGTGATTTTTCGCTCGCCGGAGTGGAGCCGGGAGAGAGCATCGCCGTCAACGGCGTTTGCCTGACCGCGGCGACGGTCGAAGCACGGGGCTTCTGGGCAGACGTTTCCAGGGAGACGCTCGCCTTGACCACGCTGGAGCGCATGCCTGCCGACACACCGGTCAATCTGGAGCGCTCCCTCACCCTGAGTCAGCCTCTCGGCGGGCACCTGGTCAGCGGCCATGTGGATGGCGTCGGGCGGATTGCGAGCGTGCGCGGCGATGCCCGTTCGTACCGGCTGACGATCGAAGCGCCCCGGCCACTGGCGAAATACATCGCGCGCAAGGGCTCGATCGCGGTGGATGGCATCAGCCTTACCGTGAATACGGTGCAGGGAGCGGTATTCGGGCTGAACATCGTGCCGCACACCTGGGAGCATACCAATCTGGGTCACATCGCCGCCGGCGACAGTGTAAACATCGAGGTCGATGTGGTGGCCCGTTATCTGGAGCGTCTGCTGGGCGGCGACAACGAGCGGGGGGACGATGCCGTCTGGGCGTCGCTTCCGCGACGGCGGGGATTTTTGCAGGCTGATAGCGAATGAACAGCATCGAAGAGATTATCGCGGACATCCGCAACGGCGGAATGGTCGCCATGATGGACGACGAAGGTCGCGAAAACGAAGGCGACCTGATCATGGCGGCGAGCAAGGTGCGGCCGGAGGACATCAACTTCATGGCCCGTTACGGCCGTGGCCTGGTGTGCCTGACCCTGACCCGCGAACGTTGCCGGCAATTGCGCCTGCCGCTGATGGTGCCCGGCACCAACGACATTTATCACACCAACTTCACCGTCTCGATCGAGGCGGCCGAGGGCGTGACGACGGGCATCTCCGCGCATGACCGGGCGCGCACCGTGCGCGCTGCCGTGCGCCCCGACGCGCAGCCGGACGACATCGTGCAGCCGGGTCACATCTTTCCGGTCATGGCACAACCCGGGGGCGTGCTGACGCGCGCCGGTCACACCGAGGCGGGGTGCGACCTGGCCCGCCTGGCCGGGCTCGAGCCCGCTGCGGTAATCGTCGAAATTCTGAACGAAGATGGCAGCATGGCACGGCGGGACGATCTGGAGCGTTTCTCACGCAGGCACAACATCAAGCTCGGCACCATCGCCGATCTGATCCGCTATCGCATTGCCCACGAGCACACCGTCGAGCGCGTCGCGGAGAGTTCGGTAAGCACGGAATTCGGCGAATTCCGGTTGCTGGCGTACGAGGATCAGGTGGACAAGACGGCGCACATGGCGCTGGTGCGCGGCACCATCCGGCCGGACGACGTGCCCCTGGTTCGCGTGCATATCACCAACACCCTCAATGATCTGACCGCGGTTCAGCATCGGGATTTTGGCTGGCCGTTGCGCAGCGCACTGGAGCGGGTGGCATCCGAGGAGTGTGCGGTCGTGGTCATCCTGCGCAAGCCGGAAACGCCACGTGATCTGGTGGAGCGCATTCGGGGGCTGGAGCTGGATACGGCCGACACCTCCGACGCACCGGTCGACGACAGCCAGGAGCTGCGCACCTATGGGGTCGGCGCACAAATTCTGACGGATCTCGGCGTGCGGAGCATGCGCGTGCTGTCGCCGCCCAAGCGCATGCACGCCCTGTCCGGGTTCGGTCTGGAGGTCGTGGAGTGGGTGCCCTGCGGTTGAGGCACTTGCCGTTGC
>CAZYIP010000052.1:14013-19940 GCA_964646895.1 uncultured Salinisphaerales bacterium
CCACAACAGTGGCCGCGCAAGGTGCAGTAGAATGGCCGTGGACAATGCGGAGCAATGGAGCTCGGATGAACACGCTCGAAGGTGATTTTCAGACCACGGCGAATCTGCGCTTTGGTATCGTGGCCGCGCGCTGGAACGATTTCGTGGTCGATTCGCTGATCAGCGGCGCCACCGATGTGCTGCGCCGCCATGGCGTGGAGGAACAAAACATCACGCTGATTCGCACCCCCGGGGCGTTCGAGATGCCTTTGGTCCTGGACCGGCTGGCGGCCGGCGAACGGTTCGATGCGCTGATCGCGCTCGGCGCCGTAATTCGCGGCGCAACGCCGCACTTCGACTACGTGGCCGGCGAGTGCGCCAAGGGCATTTCGCAAATCGCACTGGAGCACGGCCTGCCGGTGATGTTCGGTGTGCTCACCACGGATACCATCGAACAGGCCGTGGAGCGTGCTGGCAGCAAGGCAGGCAACAAGGGCGCCGAGGCTGCGCTCGCCGCCATCGAAATGGTGAGCCTCTTGCGCAAAATCGATGAGTGAGGCGGGCGGAAGCCGCCACCTTGCACGACGTTTTGCGGTGCAGGCCCTGTACCAGTGGCTTATCACCGGCACGGAACTCCCGGATCTGCTGCGGCAGTTTCAGGGTGAGCCGAACATGGCGCGCGCCGACCGCGAATACTTCGCGCACCTGCTGCGTGGCACGCTCGAGCACGCCGCCGCCATCAACGCCACAGTCACGCCGCTGCTCGACCGACCGCTGGCGCAGATCGATCCGGTCGAGCACGCCATCCTTCTGCTGGAAGGTTTCGAGCTGACCCGCTGTCCGGAACTGCCCTATCGCATCGCGATCAATGAAGGCGTGGAGCTGGCCAAGACCTACGGCGCCGAAGCCAGCCATCGCTACATCAACGGGGTGCTCGATCGGCTGGCGCAGCAGGTGCGTGAGGGCAGTTGACGGTCAACAGGCCCTGATGTCGAGCATTGGAATCGTTTGCCGTGCTGGATGAATTCGCCATCATCGATCGTTACTTTCGCCGCCATCTGCCGGTCCGCGACGACGTGGTGCTCGGCATCGGCGACGACGCGGCAGTGGTACGCCTGGGGGCTGACCGCGAGCTGGTCGTGGCGGTCGACACCCTGGTGGCCGGACGGCATTTTCCACCCTCGACCGCGCCAGAAGAGATTGGCTGGAAGGCACTCGCGGTCAATTTGAGTGATCTCGCCGCCATGGGCGCCGACCCGGCCTGGTGTACGCTCGCGCTGGCCTTGCCCGATGCCGATGAGGGCTGGCTCGCGGGTTTCGTTCGTGGTTTCGGCGAAATAGCACATGGCCACGGCATTGCGCTGATCGGTGGCGATACCACCAGGGGACCACTGACCATTACCGTAACCGTGCATGGTTCGGTGCCTGCGGGCAGTGCATTGATGCGATCTGGGGCCGAGCCCGGGGACTGCATTTGCGTGACCGGTACCGTGGGCGATGCCGCGCTCGCGCTGACGCATCTTGACGACGGCCGCTTTACCGGCGCCGAGGCGGACTGGTTGCGGGCACGCCTGGATCGGCCAACGCCTCGGGTTGAGGCCGGACAGAGCCTGCGCGGCCGTGCCCATGCCGCGATCGACATCTCCGACGGTCTGCTCGCCGACCTCGGCCACATTCTCGACGCCAGTGGCTGCGGCGCGAGCGTGCATGTGGATCGGCTGCCGCGCTCGCACGCTTTCGCTCGCTGGACGGCGAGCGAACAGGAGCGGCGCGGACTGCAGCTCGCTGGCGGCGACGATTACGAGTTGTGCGTGTGCCTGCCGCCTGCGCTGGTCCGTACTGCTGCCGCCGACATGGGCGTCGACCTGACCGTGATCGGCACTGTCGAGGCCGCACCCGGGTTGCGCCTGAGCGATGAGCGCGGGCCGGTCCCGCTGCCCCCGCAGGCCGGATTCAATCATTTCGCGCCGTCAGACGGCATCGTATGAAACGTCAGCAGGCGCTGGCGCGCACCGTATTCACCGATCCGGCAATGTTTGTCGCATTCGGGTTTGGCGCCGGTCTCAGTCCGCGCATGCCGGGTACCTGCGGTACCCTGATCGGCATTCCGCTGTTTCTTGTCTTGCGCCCGTTCGGGCCAGCCGTTTACGCGGGTGTGCTGGCCGTGCTTTTTCTTTTTGGCGTCGCCATTTGCGGCTCCGCGGCCCGGCGCCTCGGCATCCATGATCCGGGCGGAATCGTCTGGGACGAGATTGTCGGTTTCGGCGTCACCATGCTCCCGCTCAGCCATGGTCTGTGGGGCAGCCCGCTGACGGGCCCGGTATGGGCCTGGATCATCGCGGGTTTTGTGTTGTTCCGCATCCTCGATATCGCCAAGCCAGGCCCGATTGGAGTCGCCGACCGGCGTGTGAGTGGCGGGCTGGGTATCATGCTCGACGACCTGGTGGCGGGAATCCTGGCGGCAGCAGTCCTTGCCGCCGTCCGGGCCGCCATGGCCGGCTTGTCTTGACAGGTGCATTCCGCGCTGACCATGCTTGTGAGGGCGCGGATGCGCCCCAGGGTCTGTCGTCGATCCCTCGCGGCGCAGCCTCGCGGCTGACCGCCGGCAGCCCCGCAGACGTACCCGGTGGTTTGCGTGATGCTTCAGAATCGCGCCACCGGGGCGATATTCGTCGAACTGGATAGAGGTAAAAAGGATAATGAAGAATTTTACAACGCGGCTTCTCACGGCGCTGGTTCCGGTATGCATGCTGGCTTTCGCGTTCGGGCCAGTGGCGCAGGCGGCGGATGCGAAGGTGACGGTGGTGACCGATCCGAGCTTCGTGCCCTTCGAGTCACTGGATCCGGATACGGGCAAGCACGTCGGTTACGACATGGATATCATTCGTGCGATCGCCGAGCATGCCGGTTTCGAGTACAACCTGAAGACGATGAACTTCAACGGCATCATCCCGGCGTTGCAGGCGGGCAGCGTGGACATCGCGATCGCCGGTATCACGATCACCAAGGAGCGGGCGCAAAAGGTGGATTTCTCCGACCCGTACTACAATTCGGGCCTCTCGATCATGGTGCGCTCGGACAACGATACCATCAAGTCGGTTGACGACTTCAAGGGCAAGACCGTATCGACCAAGATCGGCAGCACCAGCTACGATTACCTGACCAACAAGGTACCGGGGATCGGCAAGGTCGTGCCCTATCCGAGCACGTCGAACATGTACATGGCGCTCATGAGCGGCAACGTGGATGCGGCATTCTACGACACGCCCAACGTCCAGTATTTCGTCAAGACCAAGGGGCACGGCAAGGTCAAGACCGTGGGGCCGCTGTACGAGGGTCAGCAGTACGGGCTGGCTTTCCCCAAGGGCAGCAAATGGGTCGAGCCGGTCAACAAGGCCCTGGCCGCGATCAAGAAGGACGGCACCTTCACCAAGATCTACGAAAAATGGTTTGGTGAGGCCCCGCCGAAGGATCTGTTGCAATAATGCGTCTTGTCCTCTCCCTCCGGCGTGGGGGAGAGGACATTACGAGGCTGGAAGAAACCGTGCATGGACGGCCGTCGTTGCAGGAGCTTTTTCTATATTCTGCTTTAGAGTGTATTCGCAACTATTTGAGAATTTGAATAATTGTAAACATGGTCCATGTTTATGGGAAGACTCCTAGTCGGAGTCTTCCTGGTCGAACATGCGCTCTCCGAGCTGATCGACGATCAGGCGCGCCTTGTTCATGCTGATGCCGACGGCGGCGTCATGATCGGGAAAGGTGTCGGCGCGAACGAATTCGTGGGTCTTTTCGGTGCCGCCGACGTTGCGAACAATGCTGCCGGCCACCCGCCAGAGATTGCCTTCCTTGATCGGCATCGCCCGCAGCTCGAAGCCCTGGTAATCCTCGCGCGCCGCGATCGCAGGCGCCTGCGCGGCTTCATCTTTCGGGGTGCCGCCGCCGCCGAACACCCGACGCAGAAGTTTGCTCACCATGAGCTCGCCGCTCCGGTGTGTGCGAGGGAGGGGCCCGCGGCGCGAATCTCCTCGCTGGCCTGATCGGCGTAAGCCGCGAAATTCTCGTGAAACAGGCCTGCCAGTTGCAAAGCCGCCTCCTGATAAGCTTGGGGATCCTGCCAGGTATTGGCCGGAATCAGCACCTCGTCGGGCACGCCCGCGCAGCGGGTAGGCACGGCAACGCCGAAAACCGGGTCGGCGACGGTCGGCGCCTGTGCCAGGGTCCCGTCGTGAATCGCATCGATGATAGCACGAGTATGGGCGATGCTCATGCGCTGCCCGACCCCGAATGGCCCACCGCTCCAGCCGGTGTTGACCAGCCAGACGCGGGTACCGTGGGTGCGTATCCTGTGTGCCAGGAGCTCCGCGTACCGCGTCGGATGCCATACCAGGAAAGGCGCGCCAAAACAGGCGGAGAAGGTGGCCTGCGGTTCGGTCACGCCCATTTCGGTGCCCGCCACCTTGGCCGTGTAGCCACTGATGAAGTGGTACATGGCCTGCTCCGGTGTCAGCTTGCTGACCGGAGGGAGCACGCTGAACGCATCGCAGGTGAGGAAGATGACGTTGTCGGGAATCGCGCCGATCGCCGGGAGTTTTGCCGTGTCGATGTACTCCAGCGGATAGGAGCAACGGGTATTCTGGGTGATGGAGTCATCGGTGTAGTCGACTTCGCCGGTGTCCTCGTCGTAGCGCACGTTCTCCAGCACCGAGCCGAAGCGGATGGCATTGTATATATCGGGCTCCGCCTGGGGCGAGAGGTCGATGACCTTGGCATAGCATCCGCCCTCGATGTTGAAGACGCCGTCATCGGTCCAGCAATGCTCGTCGTCGCCGATCAGGCGGCGCCGCGGATCCGCCGAAAGCGTGGTCTTGCCGGTGCCGGACATGCCGAAAAAGATTGATACGTCGCCGGAAGTACCCTCGTTGGCGGAGCTGTGCATGGACAGCACGCCTTGCCTGGGCATGAGGTAGTTCATGATGGTGAATACGCCTTTTTTCATTTCACCGGCGTATTCGGTGCCGAGAATCACGAACTCTCCGCGATCGAAGCTCAGGCTGACACAGGTTCGGGAGTCGATGCCCTCCAGCAGCTGGTTGGCGGGAAAGCGGCCGGCATTGTAGATCACGTAATCGGGCTCGCCGAAGTCACGCAACTCCCCGGCGTCGGGCCGGATCAGCATGTTGTGCATGAACAGCGCGTGGTAGGCGCGCTCGCAGATAACCCGGATCTTGATCCGGTAGCGCGTATCCCAGCCCGCATAGCCGTCGATGACGTAAATCCGCTCTCGGGTGTTGAGGTAGTCCACCGCCTGCTGGCGGGCAATGTCGAAGGAGGTTTCCGGCAAGCCGATATTGATGTCGCCCCACCACACATCGTCCCGGATGGCGGCGTGGTCGACGATACGTTTGTCCTTCGGGCTGCGGCCGGTGCGCGCGCCGGAAAGTGCGATCAGCGCGCCGGTAGACGAGAGGGCAGTACCCGGTTCGTTGCAAAGCGCTTGCGTATAAAGCCGGGCGGGCGCCGGATTCCGCAGGATTTCCGGTTTCTCCAGACCGTAGTGGCTCAAATCCAGTTGTTTCATATCCGCCTCTCGACAATGAATAGTGTATGGGGCGCGCTCATCCTGAATCGGCCGGAGTTGCAGGAAATCCGTTGCATATAACAAAACTTTAATCACTCAGCGCCAATGGGTCCACATTCTGGCATCGGCTGTCTCGCCATGATCAGGATTTGTTGCCGGTTGCCCAAGGGGTTGCATGGTAATTCGGTCAGGCTCTGGTATTCGGACTCTGAAATACAGCGGACATTCCACTTCGGGCACGCAATTGGCGTGGGCAGGGGCGTTCGCCGCTGGTCCGAACCGGTGCCGTGCCCTGGGGAATGCCCTTGGGGACTTGCGGGTTCGGCGCATGGGCGGTCGTGTGCGAACGTCCGCTTTTTTCGCGCAA
>CAZYIP010000053.1:0-19928 GCA_964646895.1 uncultured Salinisphaerales bacterium
GCCTTTCGGTGCCTGCTGGCTATGCAATGGCGCAGGGTGAAACCACCACTCTGACCGTCGGCATTGACCGAACCGGCTCGCCCGGCGAGGTGGATTTGAGCCTGTCAGGCCCCCCGTTGCTGTCGACGGCCGCCGCGGTCGACAGGATCGGGTACTTGCTGGTTCCCACCGATTCAGGGGCCGAGCTGCATCTTGATGTCGGCATGCAGGTGCCGGCGGCCACTTATGCGCTGCGGCTCACCGGCAAGGCGGGTGAGCTGACCCGAACGGCCACGCTCATGCTCACCGTTACCGACAACGAGGTCACTGCCGGTTATTGGGAAGAGATACCAAACTCGCATATGCGCGATGTCTGTCCCAGGGATTTTCACTTTGGTCCCAGTGACTGCCAGCAGGTGCTCGGTGCCTGGGGCGGCGCCGCCTGGGATGTGGACCACGCACGCATGTTCTTTTTCGGCGGTGGCGATACAGACTACTACGGCAACGAGGTGTACGAATTCCGCATGGCTGATCGCGCCTGGTACCGGCTCACCGATCCGTATCAGCCCAAAGAGGGGGACGAGGATCGTTGTGTAGAGAGCTTCGACGGTGGACAGACGCCTACGGCCCGGCATTCATATTGGGAGCAGGCCTGGGTTCCGCAAAGGCATGTAATGATCCAGCACGGTGGTGGATACTCGTGCACGGGCGGAGGGTCGGGTAATGGCACCTGGTCCTTTGACCCGGCGAAGGCGACTGGCGGGTATTCGGGTGCGGTGGCTGCCTGGGACTATCTGGAGAAGCATGACGATACACACCATTCATCGGCACCGGGTGGTCCGCTTGTCTGGCATCCCGAGACAAAGACTCTGTACGATGTCGGCAAGAACAGTTTGTACAAATTCGATTTTGACGACAATCGCTGGGTCAAGCTCGGCAACACCGACTGGGGCGTTTACCTCGAGTATTTCACGGTGGCTCTCGATACCACGCGAGAGCGCGTCTGGGCCGTCGGGACGGACTACGGAAGCGATGATTTTTCGGTCTACTACCTCGATTTGCGGCAGCCGCCTTACAAGATGGTCAAGGTGACGACCGACTGGCCCGGCGAAAAGCCTGTACTACGTGCTCCCGGCATCGCCTACGATTCAACGCGGGACGAACTCGTCATGTGGTGCCCGGGGGACAGTCGTTGCAACGCGGCTTCGGGCGACGCGGCTCAGGCGGAGCAGGCTCGCCGGGTTTACGTGCTCGATCCCGAGAAGCTGACGTGGCGTATCGACACGCCGGATACCGGCCCGGCGTGGACGGATCGATCGCGCGGAATATATGACAAATGGCAATACTATCCCGCGGCGGATGTCTTCATTGGCGTTTACGATGCTGATGAAAATGTGTGGTTGTACCACCCGCCCAACAGCAGGAACTGACGCTCTCCGGCAGGGGTTGCAGGTACGGAGATTATCCGGGCAATAGCGGCTTGTCCGTACGCATTGCTGCGGATCGACAAAGGACAACACAGGTAAGTGATTCGCGAGGGAATGGCATGCTTTACGCCCGTATCGTCTTTATTTGTCTGAGTGTATTTGTACTCGTGGCCTGCGGCGGCGGGGGCGACGATGGCGGCGGCGAGGCGTCGCATGGCTCGGCCCAGACAGAACCAGGGCCTCCAAACAGCGGTGATCCGGTCACGAATCCGGCGCCTCCCGACAGCGGCGATCCGGTCACGAATCCGGCGCAAAGCGACTTCAGCCTCTCAATGACTGAGCGCTATACAATAGTGCAAGGCTCCAGTGCCACCCTGGCGGTGACCATCGAGGGTGAGGGTGACCCGGGCACCGTCAGCTTGAGTCTTTCCGGCTCCTCCCTGCTTTCGCGCAACGATGCCGACAACAACATTGGTTATTTCTTCAGCGACGTCGATACCACGGGCGGCAACCTGATCCTGAATGTCGGCGCCGACGTGCCGGAGGATTCCTATCACCTGACCGTCACCGGTGAAGCGGGTGGCAAAACCCGCAGCGCATCCTTTGAATTGCAGGTGCAAAAGCCCGCCGACCTGGCCAATCTGAACTACGGCATTGTTTATGCCCGCGTGCCGCGCAACAACAGGATCATTCATATCGACGAGAACGAGTACCCGGATGGGCTATTGGCAGGCCACGATGTCGATCTGGCGATGTATGATCGCCTTCCCGAGGTCGGCCACATCCTGTCCGGTTTCACCGCCCCGGGACAACTCGTGTGGCGGCACGAGGATGAGAGTGGAGAAACGATCGAAACGATCATCTTCGACTGTGTCGATGGCATGCCCGCAGAAGGCGTGGTGCCGCCGAAGAGCAGAGGCGATGACGCGTGTGTGCCCATGGACCCGGCCGTGTCCTTCGACGGCAAAAAAGTCGCTTTTTCCGTCTATCATGGCACTTATGCTCACCACTCGATTTACCAGGGGCCGGTTCTTGAGAGTGGCATGATAAGCGGCGCGACGTCGGCGCGAATCTATATCTACGATTTCGAAAGCGGCAAGCTCACGCCGTGGCCCCACCCGAAGGATGCCAAGGGCAATGATGTTTGGGATACCGCGCCGGTATGGTTGCCACGAGACGATAACGAGTCCCAAAAGATCATGTTCAGCTCCACCCGGGCCGGCGTTTCCTCAAGGCGGATCAAAGGCGCGGGTGCGAGAAAGCTCCCGGTTATGCAGTTATGGATCGCGAATGCGGACGGCAGCGAGCCACACCTCGTCAGTCCACACGATCAAATCGGTACGGGTCCGGCATTGCACCCCTTCGTGCACTCATCCGGCCGGGTGCTGTACTCCGATCGCCAGTTGAACGCCATGCGGTTATGGACCGTTAGCCAGGTCACCGAGGATAACCAGTGGTGGCTGGTGTCGGTGGATCGTCGTGGTGGTGATTTTCATGCACATTGGCATGCACATGCGCCCGGCGTGTCGGCCTACGAGGTCAACGGGCCGTATACGACCAAGGCGTTGCATTTCATTGGCGAGCGCAGCAATGGCGATGTTTGCGTGGACAACTACTATGAGCGGGACAACAATGGCGCCGGCGAGATTCTGTGCTGGCCTGCCCAGGGCGCAAGCCATACGCCGCTGGGCCACGAGGGGTCGTATCGATTCAACCATCCGGACGGATGGTATATCGGCGTGCCGGGTGATAGCAGCGATCAGAACCATGACAATGCGAAGGTTCGCGATCCGGCAGGCATCCCTGGCGGCGGGCTCATGTTTGCCGGTGGAGTCGGACCTACGAGCCTCCGTTGCCATACATCGTATTATTCTCGAGTCGATGCGGTGGAGAAAGGCCTCACCTGCGACATCGGTATCTATATGTTGACGAATGCCCAGGTTGAGGCAAATGCCGAGAAGTCGAGAAAGAATGCGTACAATGGCGTGGACCGCAGGCACCTGAATGCCGAATTGATTGTCAACTCACCGGACTGGCACGAGTTCATGCCCAAGCCGGTGGTCAAGTATGAGAAGATTTACCCTGGCAAGGATCAGCCGGATAGGCCACACCTCCCGAGCACAGGCGGCGATCCCAGGTTTGGTATTTTCGCATCGGCCAACGCCCACCTGGCGAACCTGAAAACCTCCGGCGGTTGGCGCGGTCCGGCCAACGGAAACTGGTGCAAGTTTCAGGGCTGTGCGATGCAGGCGCTGATCGAGCAGGAGAATTCCGAAAATCCTGAGCTCGACCGAATCGACGCAATCAAGTACATCCGCTTCTGGAAGGCGATTCCCAACCAGCGGTGGCATTCTCCCGCTACCAGCAACTCCGCCGGTTTCCCCATGGACAGTAACTGGGGGCAGCGCATGGAATTGATGGGCGACGTGAAAGTGCAGGACGACGGCAGTTTCAAGGCAAAACTGCCGGCCAACGAACCGTTTCTCATGGCTGGCGTGGACGAGAACGGCCGTGCCGTGGCACGCCACAAACATTTGATGAGCCTGCGCCCCGGAGAAGAAATCGTATGTGTCGGCTGTCATTTGCACGACACCAGCGAGGAATGGAATAAACGACAGGCGAATGCGTTTGACTTGAAACTGGCAGCGAGCAAGTCTGCGGTCGAGCCGAAGATTCTCTTTGCGGGCGAGAAGCGGATGCCGGAATGGGAAATCGACATCTATCCGATGCTGCAGGCTAATTGCGCCAGTTGCCATGATGGTGGCAGTAATAGTTCCCCACCCAATTTTGCCGCCGAGTCGAACGAACTCTACGTTGAGCTGACCAATAACGGGTATCGGCGTGCGGCCCATATAGGTGGCGGAACCGACAATGCACACGTGGCAGACATGCCGTGGATGACGCGCTACCTCAACGCGTATTTCGCCCGCGAGAGCCTGCTGTACTGGAAGGCGGCCGGCAAGCGCACCGATGGGCGCACCGACCAGGATTTGCCGCTCAAGGACGACAAGGGCAAGGTCCTGACCATCACGGCCGACTTCGACTTCGGCAAGGCGCACAAGAGCTACCTGACCGAGCAGGAACTGCGGATGCTCGGGGACTGGATCGAGGCAGGCGCGTACCGTTGTCAGCCCAACAACATGGAGCCGACCTGCGAGGAGTTGAAGTCCAGATAGTGCTGCGTGCTACCCGGCGTTTCGGTAACGAAATGAACGCTGGCGCCGTACTCGTGTCAGCGCCTGTCTGACAAGGAGCCCGGAGCGATCAATACAAGAGGGAGGATGATGCTTTACATCCGTATCGTCGTTATTGGCCTGGGTGTATTTTTGCTGGCCGCGTGCGGCGGCGGTGACGATACGGGCGGCGTGGTCACAGCGCCGGCGATGCCGGATCCAGCTTCCACCGGCGGCAACGGGGGTGGAATCGCCGTACCCGCTGATCCAGGCTCCGGGCCCGGCGACGACACCGGGCCGGGTGCGGCGCGACGCGCGTTCACACTCACGATCCCCTCCGAGGCGTCCATCCGGCAGGGCGGGATCATCACGTTGCCTGTTACGGTCGAGGGTGATGGATTCGGTAATGGAACGCTGAACCTTTCCGCACCCGCGAAGCTGAGCGTTTCCAGCACCGCCCGACTTGCTACAGGCGGCAACGGCGCCGGCATGGTCGGTTACTCGTTTGACAGCGTGAGTATGCGCGGCGCGAACCTGACGCTGTATGTGGGTTCCGAAGTGCCGGTGGGTGTTTACCGGCTGACAATTACGGGCAGCGCGAGCGGAGCGAGTGAAAGCGCATCGGTCGAATTGGAGATCGAGCCAAAAGGGGACATCGTCGAGATCTGGCCAACCGGCTACGGCACCTATCAGAGCAACGTAAAGAGCCTGGGTCCGGGAGACGTGCTCGTCCTGCACGAGGGCACGTATCCGGATTACGCCTTTCTCCGTGTGAGTGGTACGGCGGACCAGCCAATCACCATCCGCGGCTACGGTCACGGCGAAGCGAAGCCGGTACTTGAATACACCGGCAGCGGCAAAAACCACTGGGAGATTCGGGGCAGCCACCTGATCGTCAAGGGCCTGGAGTTCGACAGCCCCCACACCTACTCCATTCGCATCCGACCGCCCGCCAGTGGCGAGGTCGACGACGTCACGCTCATCGACAACACTTTCGTGGGTTGCGGTGGGGGATGCGTCAGTGCCAACGATGCCGGCGCCACGTACCGGAACATCCGCATGATCGACAATCTGATGCTGCACGCGCGGCGCACGCCCGTCTACATCGGCAACCACCAGGGCACCGCGGCGTTCCACAATTTTCTTTTTGAGGGCAACGTGATCGACGGGCGCTCGATCATCGAAAAGGACGTCGTCGGCTACGGCATCGAAGTGAAGCTCAATGTCGAAAACGCAGTCCTGCGCAACAACTATATCGTTGGTGCGCGCGGGCCGGGGATCATGACCTACGGGCTGGAAAGCGGCAAGGCTTCAGCATATCGCACCATCGTCGAAGGTAACATCGTGATCGGCTCCTGTACCGACCGCAATATCCTCGTCGGGGCCGGTCCGGCCATCGTGCGCCGCAATCTGTCGATGGGCGGGCACAACGATGGCTACGGCGTTCAGGACTACGGCCGCTGGCACCTTTTGTCCGGTATCCGGCTACTGGAAAACACGGCTTTGCTCAACAAGCCGAGTGGCTTCTGGTTCACTTCCCCCGTGAGTGGCACCGGGCTGGAGAATCTTCGCCTGGTACATAATCTCGCCTATCCCGCGCCCGACGGTGCCGGCTTCAGTCACCTGCCCGCCGATAATGGCACCAATGTCATCGAGTACAACGACACCGCGGCCCCAACCGCTGCAATGGCCACCATGGTCGGTCGGTTGCGAGGCCTCATTCCCGCTCCGCGGGATCTGAAACCGATCTGGCCGCTGCTGTCTCAAGGACCGCTGAACGCTGCGCAATTGACGAATCTCCTCGATCACCTCGTCTCGCTACCCAACCAGAGCGGCAGCAGCGACCCGAGGGAGTGTTCGTAAAACAGCCTCTGAAGTCATTCGCTCGTCAGCCACGGCATGCCGCTGATCGTGCAAAGAGATTGCCGCATTCGTTCAGCCATTTATCTTGAACAACGGGTGCCCGATCCGGGACGTGTGTTGCGCTGTACGTATCAGGGACAAGTCGCTTGCGAGGGAAAGCCATGTTCTATATCCGTTTCGCCGTTATCGTTCTGAGCGTGTTGTCATTTACCGCTTGCGGCGGCGGGGGCGATGATGGCGACAAGGTGCCGCCTCCGCCTGCGGCGACGAATCCGGGGCACAACGGCAGTACGGAGACGGGCGGCGGCGCGCCGACAACCGACCCCGAGGCCGGCAACAATAACGGTTCGGGCCCGACGAACGATGACTTCAGCCTCACTTTGCGCAACAGCTATTCGCTGGCCCAAGGGGCGAGCGGGACCCTGGGCGTCACCATCAAGCGCGAAGGCGATCCTGGCGACATCGGCCTGAGCCTCTCCGGCTCCTCGCGGCTCTCCAGGATGGATGCTCCTGACAAGATCGGCTGGTTTTTCAAGTCAGCCGGCGACAACGCCAACCTCACGCTGGATGTCGGCAGCGAGGTGCCCGAGGGCAATTATGAATTGACCGTTACCGGTGAGGCGAACGGGGAGACCCGCCGCGCACCGTTGACGCTGATGGTGGCGAAGCCTGTCGCGACGGCCAATCTCGATTACGGCATCGTTTATGTACGTGTACCGCGCTCGACTGCATCCCTGCGCATTCGGGCGGATGACGTATGTACCGCATGTGATAAGCACGTAGGAGAAGAGTTTGGTTCGTCATTTCTCGACACCCTGCCGGAAGTGAGTCACATCCTCGAAGGCTTCAATGCGCCGGGCCAACTCGTGTGGCTGGACGAAGATGGCAATGAAACCATCATCTTCGATTGCGTCAACGGGATGCCCGCTGAGGACGTCGTCCCTCCAAGGCAAAATGGCGACGATGTTTGTCTCCCGGCTGATCCCGCCGTCTCCTTCGACGGCAAGAAGGTAGCCTTCGCCGTCTATCACGGCGCCTATCGGAACGAGCGAAAACTCGGTGCTGGTTACAATGGCGAGGTCGGTAAACTCGCGACACCGACCTGGGCGGGTATCTATATCTACTATTTCCCCACCGATAGTCTCCCCGACGGTAAGCTCACGCATTGGACACATCAGGACGGAGTCTGGGATACGGCCCCTGTGTGGCTGCCCGACGGTAATATGATGTTCACGTCGACGCGGGACAACGTTTACCAACGCAAGGTGAAGGGTGGTCCAAAAGCGGACTACCGACCGGTTTTGCAACTGTGGGTCGCCAACCAGGACGGCAGCGACCCCCATAACGTTGGCACGCAGGAGATGCAGGACGCGCTGCATCCGTTCGTCCACTCCAGTGGACGAGTCCTTTTCTCCAGCTTCCAGTACACTTTTGCACGCTGGTGGGACAAGAGGGGGCATGGTTCCGAAACCGACCGCAATCTCTGGTGGCTGATGTCGGTCGATCGGCGCGGCGGTAACCTGCACGCGCATTTGCGTGCACATTACAGGGGTGTTGGGCATCTACCACCGAATAATGATGATGTCACCATAACAGCCCCCCATTTCATCGGCGAGCTTTCAAACGGCGACATCTGCGTCGACGTTTATTATCGACAAAACAACTTTGGTGGCGGCAGGATCCTGTGCTGGCCCACCCGCGGGGTCGAGCGTTCACCTCTCGGGCACGAAGGACCCTATCCGTTCAATATGCCCGAGGGACTCTACGTCGGCGTGCCAGGTGACAGCGGAGATTCGGGCAATCCGGCAGCACATGTGCGCGACCCAGCGGGCTTGCCCCATGGCCAGCTTTTGTTCGCTGGCGGGATTGGGCCTAGCTCCTTCTGTCATGGGGGCTATGTTGCTTTTATGCCCGGGCGTACAAGGAACGGCTACACTTGCGATTTCGGCATCTACCGGGCAGCGACGATGCCGCTTGACGGAGGGCCCGACGAACGGGACACCGATGCCGAGCTGGTCGTGAACGATCCCCAATGGCACGAGTTCATGCCGAAGCCGGTATTGTCGTACAACGCCATTTATGGCAAGGACAAGCCCGATCAACGAGAGCTTCCCGGTACCGGTAATACATCCACCAGTATCTTTGCGGCCGTGGACGCCTTCAAGGGAAATGTGAGAGCGCAAGGCGGCTGGCAGGGGCCAGGCCACAACTTCTGGTGCCATTGGCAGGGGTGCGCGCTGCAGGCACCCGCGTTCATTCAGCACAAGGATGGCGATGACTACGACACGATCAGCGGGATCGAGGCGATCCGCTTCTGGAAGGTCGTGCCCAACAAGAAGAGGAAGGATCCGGATCGCAATCCTGTAGGCAGCGTCTGGGGGCAGAAGCTGGTATTGCTGGGTGACGTCCCGGTACAAGACGACGGCAGTTTCAAGGCGCAGCTTCCGCCCAATGTGCCCTTCCTCATGGCCGGGGTGGATGCGGAAGGCCGCAGCATTGCGCGTCACCAGGCGGTTATGAGCCTGCGTCCGGGCGAGAAGCAGGTATGCAGTGGCTGCCATTTGCATGGCCCGGCTAATGCCGGAGGCGGGGAGATCACTATTAGCGCGCCTCTCGAGGAACCCAAGTTGGCGCCGGGGCAGAAGGCAGCACCGGAATGGAAGAATGACATCTACCCGATGTTGCGGAAGAACTGCGGGACCTCCTGTCATCAGGGAAACCAGCCGCCGGATTTCTCGGTCGGCCCCGATGCGCTGTACGCGGAATTGACCAATAATCTCAGGCCGCTAAATGCAGAAATCAAGGATGGCATGTATTCCGCTGTGCCATGGCTGACCAAGTACGTCAACGGGTTTTTCGCCCGCGAAAGCCTGCTGTACTGGAAGGCAGCCGGCAAGCGACTGGACGGTCGCACGGACGCAATGCGTGACGACGATTTCGATTTTGGGGCAGAGCACAAAAGCCATCTTGACGCGCAACAGCTCCGGCTGCTTGCGGACTGGATCGAGGCGGGGCTCTACCGATGCCAGCCCAACAATTACAGTTGCTCAGACTCGAAGTAGTGGTTTGGCACGACGCGGCCTGCCATGAGGCTGCGTATCGGGTTCGGCAACGTGGACTTTTCGGGCGTCGGATCTGTAGATTGACGCAAGCCGCGATAGATGGTGTGCGACAGCCACCGCGCTGATCGTGGCTTGCGTCGCTCCCGCAACGTCGATTTTGTGGTGAGCGTGGGCGAAACTTTTTTACGAGTGGCCGGAGCAAGGGGAAACTCAAGCTGAGGCTGCAATCCGCCGGCGCAACCTTGCAGGATCGGATGGTCCGGGAGGAAAGCTCGCTTTACGCTCTGTACCTGCCGCCACAGGATGACGATGGACTGTTTTTCGGGGCTAAAAGGCGAGCTTCAGGACCTGCTCGCCTTCGCGCCGTGCGACGACCTCGCCAATAATGTGGCATGCAGTGATGGCATTGGCCTGCAGCTCGGCGATTACATCGTCGGCAGCCGTTGCGGGCACGATAGCGACCATGCCGATACCGCAGTTGAAGGTGCGATACAGCTCGGTCTGGTCGAGCCCGCCTTCGTGGCGCAGCCACTCGAACACCGGTGGTAGTGTCCAGGCGCTGGTTTCGATGCGGGCGGCGCAGCCGGCCGGCAGCATGCGCGGCACGTTTTCGATCAGGCCGCCACCGGTGATGTGTGCCAGCGCATGAATCGGCTGATGCGCCAGCAGTGCCAGCAGCGGTTTGACGTAAATGCGCGTGGGCGCCAGCAGTGCATCGCCGAGGGTGCCGTCCGCCAGCGTCTGGTCCAGACGATGTCCGCCGCGGTCGAGGATCTTTCGAATCAGCGAATAGCCGTTGGCGTGCGGGCCGGACGACGCCAGCCCGATCAGCCGATCACCCGGACGCACCTGGCTACCGTCCAGAATGGCGTCCTTCTCGACGATGCCGACGCAAAAGCCCGCCAGGTCGAAGTCGCCTTCGGCGTACATGCCGGGCAGCTCGGCGGTTTCGCCGCCGACCAGGGCCGCGCCGGCTTGTACGCAACCTTCGGCGATACCGGCAATCACGCTGGCCGCGGCGTGGCGGTCGAGGCGACCGGTGGCGTAATAGTCCAGGAAGAACAGCGGCTCCGCGCCATGAACGATGACGTCGTTGACGCACATCGCGACGAGGTCGATGCCCAGCCCTTCGTAGCGCCCGGCCTGCCCGGCCAGTTGCCGGGCCTGTGCCACGAGCCGCAATTTGGTGCCGACGCCATCGGTGCCGGATACCAGCACCGGGTGCCGGTAGCGCCCGGGAGGCAGTTCGAACAGGCCGCCGAAGCCGCCCAGCCCGCCCAGCACCTCCGGTCGCCGGGTTCGTTCCACCAGGGCGCCGATGTCGTGTACCAGCCGGTTGCCGGCGTCGATGTCAACACCTGCGTCGCGATAGGTCAGGTTTCGATGTGGGCTCATAAACAGGCTCGCGGCATGTATTTTGGAAAGGCGCGAAGGGCGGCAATCGATAGCCGGTATGCTATTGTAGCGGGGCATTTTATACTAGCGATCCCTGAAGGCGATATTACCGGTTTCAGAGTCTGCCTGCCGGTTCCTGGCAAGGCGCGGTGGCAAAGACGGGGCCGTCTCCTGTCGCTCCTCACCACAAGGTTCCTGCGTTTTCGTCGTGGTGTTCTGCCCGAGGGCGCTTCTCCGGGACACTGAAACCGGTAAAATTGCCTTTCACGGACCACCACGGTGCGGGCGCGGCGACAGGTAACGGGATGGTGAAACAACTCTTGCACAGGGTCGGGACGCGGCTCGCGGTCATTCTGCCGGGCGTGTTCCTTTTGTTTTTCGCGGTGATCGGCAGCGTTCCGGCCGCCGGTATCTTTCAGCTGGATGACATTTACGAGGCGCAGGTACCGGTCGATGAGGAAAGCCAGGCCGTACTCGATCAGGCGTTTCGGGCTGCGATGGTGCAGGTACTGGTGCGTGTCACCGGAGATGCGGACGTGTCGTCCGCGCCCGGTGTCAGCGAACTGGTCGGGGAGGCGGGGCGATATGTGCAAAGCTATCGTTTCGTAAAAGTCGCACCAGCGGAGCAGCCAGCGGAGCAGGCGGATACGGACGCACCGCCCCCACCGTCCGCGGATATGGCTGCACAGCAACCGCGTTCGGCAGTGCGCGTGCGCTTCGATGATCAGGCGCTGAACGCGGCGATCCGCGCCCGCGAACTGCCGGTCTGGGGGCGGGAGCGGCCGCAGACGCTGATCTGGCTGGGTGTGCGAACGGACGGCAGCGACAGTATCGTGAACGCGGACGATGCAGCCGATATCGCCTCCGGGCTGGTGAGCACGGCGCTGCAGCGGGGGGTTCCGGTGCTGTTTCCGCTGATGGACCTCCAGGACCAGCGCCAGGTTGCGCCGGCGGACATCTGGGCCGGATTCTACGATCGGCTGGCGGACGCTTCCCAGCGCTATCCGCACACCGACATGCTGGCAATCAGCGCGGTTCAGCTCAACGGCTGGCAGGCCGAGTGGACCCTTCTGCACGACGGCACGATCAGCGCACAGTGGGATACCCGCGGCGACTCTCTGGACGACTTGCTGGTACAGGGTGCGAATCGCCTGGCGGATACCTATGCCCAGCGCTTTGCGGTGCGGCAGGGCGCGGCGGGCGACCGGGTGCGCGCAGTGGTGGATGGTGTATCCAGTGCCGCCGACTATGCGCGGGTGGACCGCTTCTTCTCCGGCATCACCGCGGCCAGCGATGTACAGGTCGTGGCAGTGGATGGCGATCAGGCGACCTTCTCGCTCAGCGTTTCCGGCGATGTCGACTATCTCAAGCGCGTCATCGCCCTCGGTGACGTACTCGAACCCGGTGAACCACCCGCGCAGACAGAGGCGCCGCAACCGGGGTCGGCGTTGCCGGTCCTGTATCTGCGGCTCAGGCACGATCACTGATACGCGTTTGTGGACGATCATGACCGGGACAGTTCGTTGACCGGGCCTGTGCAATAGAGGGGGGCGCTATCGCAACGACGACTATGGACCGTAAATACTGGATCGTTATCGGCATCGTCGGGGTGGGCCTCGGCCTGTATCTGCTCAGCCCGGTGTTGACGCCGTTCATGCTCGGCGCCATTCTCGCGTACCTCGGGAACCCGGTTGTGGAGCGGCTGGAGCGCTGGCGAGTGCCACGGACGGTGGGCGTTACCGTGGTCTTCGTCGTCTTTTTCGGTATCGCGGCTGCCGTGATCTTCCTGGTGGTACCGCCGCTGGAAAGCCAGCTCGCGCGCCTGGTGCAGCAGATTCCGCACTACGTCGAGTGGGTGCAGGTACGGGCGCTCCCGGCACTCGGATTTCATGTGCCGGAGGGGTATCTGTTCGATGCGGACCGCATCAAGGCCCTGCTCGCGCAGCACCTGAACGAAGCCGGCGGCATCGCGGCGTGGTTCGCCAAATCCGCGACAAGCTCCGGCATGGCGCTGGTGTCGTTCGCGATCGATGTGGTGATGGTGCCGGTGGTGACGTTTTATCTCATGCGCGACTGGAACGCATTGGTCGAAAACGTCCAGGCGCTGCTGCCGCGGCGCTCCGAGCCCACCTTCAACAGCCTCGCCCGGGAAATGGACGACACCCTCAGCGCCTTCGTGCGCGGGCAGTTGCTGGTGATGCTGGTGCTCGGCGTCTTTTACAGCGCGGGGCTGTGGCTGATCGGCCTGGACCTCGGCCTGCTCATCGGCATGGGCGCGGGCGCGGTCAATTTCGTGCCGTATCTGGGCTTCATCGTCGGCATCGTTACCGCCTCCATCGCGGTACTGGTGCAGACCCAGGATGTCAGCCAGCTCATCTGGATCGGCGCCCTGTTCGGAGTCGGCAAGCTTCTGGAGGATGTCCTTCTGGTGCCGTTGCTGGTCGGGGACCGTATCGGGCTGCATCCGGTAATGGTGATTTTCGCGATTCTTGCCGGCGGCGAACTGTTCGGTTTTCTCGGCGTTTTGCTGGCATTGCCGGTCGCGGCCGCGCTTGCGGTGCTATGGCGCTACGCGCGCCGCCGCTGGGTTCAGAGCGAGCCTTATCGGGGGGAGGAATAGATGTCCGCCCAACTGCCGCTGGGTGTCAGGCTCAAGGACGGGAACACGTTCGACGGTTTTCACGCCGGTCCCAACGCGGAGGCGGTCGGGCTGCTGACCCAGTGCGCCCGCGACCGGGGGCCACGCAGCGTGCTGCTGACGGGTGCCGCGGGAACCGGCAAAACCCATTTGCTGCAGGCGGTTTGTCACGAGGCATCGCAGGCGGGGCGCGCGGTTGCCTATCTGCCGCTGGCGGATGTCATCACCGGCAGCCCGGAAATCCTGGAAGGCCTCGCGCTGGTGGACGTGCTCTGCCTGGACGACGTGCATGCGGTCGCGGGGCGGCTGGCGTGGGAATCCAGGCTGATGGCCTTGTGCGACAGCGTACGCCACGCTGGCGGTGCGGCGGTGTCGGCGAGTGCGTGCGCACCAGCCGATCTGGAACTCGCATCGCCGGATTTCCGCTCGCGTCTGGGTTGGGGGCCGGTTTACCATCTGCAGCCCCTGTCCGATGCCGACAAGGAGGCGCTGCTGCAACTGCGCGCCCGCCGCCGCGGCCTGAGCATGGGCGACGATGTCGCCCGCTATCTGCTGAATCGTCGCAGCCGCGACCTTCCCGCGCTGATGGACGTGCTCGACCGCCTCGACACCGCCTCCCTTGCCGCCCAGCGCCGGCTTACCGTTCCTTTCGTGCGGCAAGTACTGGGCGCCACCTGAAAATTTCGTAACTGACTGGTGGTGCGGCATTTTGTCTTGATTGAGATCAATTACTCCCTATTGCGGCGTACGTAGAGTGGGCCCCGCCGGCGGAAATCCGCAGCCACCGACCCTGGACTGCGGCCGGTACGAAATGGGAGCCCTCAATCATGCCAACAAGCGTTACGGCCCGCACCCCGGAGCTGCTCGAACAGGATGAGCAGGCCCAGGTTTCCGTTTTTGCGGCCTATATTGTTACCGCGACCTTCTGGTTGCTGTTTGCGACAGCGGTCGGTCTGCTGCTGTCGTTCAAGTTCGGCGCGCCCGATTTCTGGGCCGGCGAATACCTGACTTTCGGCCGTTTGCGGCCGATCCATACCAACGCGACATTCTTCGGCTGGGGCAGCATCGCCCTGGTGGGGCTGGCGTACTATGTTGCGGCGCGCAGTTGTGGCACGCGCCTGTACAGCGTCAGGCTGGCATGGATCGGGCTGGCGCTGTTCAACATCGCCTGTCTCGCCGGCACCATCGCCCTCGATCTCGGCTACAACGACGGCAATCTGGAATACCGCGAGTGGCCGTGGCCGATCCGGCTGATCTTTTTCGCGGCGCTGGTGGTGACCGCGTGGAATCTGATCGCGACCGTGGCGCGGCGCAGTTCCGACGACATCTATCTGTCCAATTGGTACACCATTGCCGGCGTATTGTGGACCTGCGTGATCGCGATCGTTGCGATCGTGCCCTGGTACCAGTATGGGCTGGGTCAGGTTGCCATCTCCGGCTACTACATGCACAACGCGGTGGGGATGTGGTTCACGCCGCTGGCGCTCGGGGTTTTTTACTATGCGATCCCGAAGATTCTCAGCCGCCCCATCTATTCGTATGCGCTGGGGGTACTGGCGTTCTGGACCAATCTGGTGTTCTACACGCTGCTGGGTGCGCATCACTTTCTGTTCAGCCCGCTGCCGTGGTGGCTGCAGACCACCGCGATCGTGTTCTCGGTGGCGATGCTGGTGCCGGTCTGGGGGGGTAGCGCGAACTACTTCCTGACCATGCGCGGCCGCTCCCGCGACATGATCCACTCCTATCCGCTGATGTTCATCTTCGTGGCCGTGGTCGGGTATCTGGTCGGCTCTACCCAGGGCACCTTCGAGGCATTCCGTTCGCTGCAGGCGCTCTGGCATTTCAACAATTTCACGATCGGACACTCGCACCTGACCATGTACGGGTTCATCAGCTTTGCGGCATGGGGCGGCATCTATGCGCTGCTGCCGCTGGCGACCGGCAAGAATCCCGGCCGCCTGGGCCTGTCCCTGCACTTCTGGATGGCACTGGTGGGCAGCTTCATCTACGTGATCTCGCTGTCGATCGGCGGAACCATCCAGGGTCTCGACTGGGTACAGGGCAAGCCGTTCATGCAATCGGTGATCGATATGCAGCCGTACTACGTGTGGCGCGGGGTTGGCGGCTTGCTGATGTTCCTGTCGCATGTCGTGTTCGGGTGGAATGTGTGGCGCATGACGGCCGGGCAGCCCGGCACGGCGGCATCGCCCCTTCTCGGTCCGGGGCGGGAGGTACCGGCATGAAAAAGCTGATGCTCATTGCCGGCGGGGCGCTCGCGGTTTATGTCGGCCTGGTACTGGTGATCGCCGTTATCCCGGCCATCCAGTTGTCGCAGATTCCGCCAGGTCCCGGCGTCGAGCCGCTCACCCCATTGCAGGCGCAGGGACGCGAGGTGTACGTCGCCAACGGCTGCAGCTACTGCCATACGCAGCAGGTGCGGCCGATCGAGGCGGACAAGGTGTTCGGCCGGCCCTCGGCGCCGGGTGATTTTGCCTACCAGACGCCGGAACTGCTGGGTTCGGAGCGCACTGGTCCGGATCTCACCAACGTTGGCAAAACCAAGCCCAGCGACACGTGGCAGTACATCCACCTGTATGACCCGCGTGCGGTGGTTCCCGAGTCGATCATGCCGAACTTCAAGTTTCTGTTCCGCGTGGTGAGCGAAGTACCGGAAGGAGAGACCGCTGTGCCGGTTCCGGCGGCGTTCGCACCGGCGCAGGGCAAGGTGATCCCGAGCCCGGAGGCCAAGGCGCTGGTGGCGTACCTGCTGTCACTGAAGCAGGCACCGCTGCCTGGCAGCAGGGCCGGCAATACCGCGTCCGCGGCGCCGGCGCCAGCTCCGGGCAAGGCCGTTGCGGCAGCCGCGACCGGCGGTTACCACTACGACGCGAATACCGGCAAGTCGCTGTACGAAGCCCACTGCTCGGCGTGTCACCAGTCGGGGGGCGGGGGTATTCCGGGCGCGTTTCCGCCGCTCAAGGGCAATCCCGCGGTCGATGATCCCGACCCGACGCTGCATATCGAAACGGTGCTGCACGGTGCGCAGGGCAAGACCATCGATGGCGTGAATTATGCCAGCGTGATGCCGCCCTTCGCGGACCAGCTGAATGACGACGAGATCGCCAACATCATCAACTACGAGCGCACTTCCTGGGGCAACGATGCCAGGCCGGTGACACCGGACGATGTCGCCCAGGTGCGCGAGAAGGGTGAATGACATGTACCGTCTGACGGACCGCTTTGCGGGCAACATGATCGATGCGGTGCTCGCAGCGATGGGTTGCGGGTCGGGGACAACCACCGGAGGGACTGCCGTGAGCCAGCAACTGCTTGGCCCGTTCTGGGGCAACGTGATCGTCGCGGGGATCACGGGTGTAATCACCATCGGATGTTTTGCCGCGATGTTCTGGTTCATTTTTCGGCCCGGCGAGAAGGGCCGCGATCATGCCAAGTACGACATTCTGCGCCACGACCGCTGAGGAACCGAGACCATGGCCAAGCCACATGTGCGCGTGTACGTCGACGACAATCCCGAACCGGTGATCGACCGGGAGCTGCCGACCGAGCTGACGCTGGACACGCGCGAACTCGAAGATGGGCCTCATCGTCTGATCATACGTGCCGAGGATGAGAGCGGCGCCGAAGGCGTCGAGGAGATCCCGTTCCACGTCCAGAACGGCCCCGGCATCGTGGTTTCCGGCTTACGCCCCGGCTCCACGAGAAGCGGTGAAGTGAACCTGACCGTGGATGCGTTCAGCACCGACGATCCGTTCGATCCGCGGCGGGCCGAGGCGCGTTCGTCGATTCCGGTATGGGTGTGGGTGCTGTGCCTGTTCGTGCTGGCATGGACGGTATGGTACGGGGCGCGCATGTGGGAAGTGCCCGCCCAGTATGCCGATACCCCGACCTACAGCAGCGTCCCCGAGGTCGCGGCGCCGGCTGCGAAGCCGGAGCAATAAGGGGCTGCAACCGCCACAGTTTGTAGGAGCGACCTTGGCCGCGATTCAGCGGGTGTCGTCGTTCACGCGCACCCTGCGCGCCGGCACCGCGAACTCTACGTTCATGCCGGCGAGCAGATCCATGATCTGCACGTTCACCCGCTGCTGAATGTCGCGATACAGGCTGAAATCAGGGTCCAGGACGTAATAGACAAACTCGAACTCCAGCCCGTATTCGCCGAAACCGGTGAAATGGCCGCGATCGAAGCGGGCTTTCTCCTCGCTCTTGATGAACTCGTGCACCCGCTCGACGATGGTCTGCACCTGATCGCGCGACGTGCCATAGGGCACGCGGAAGCCGAACACCACACGCCGCTGTTGCATGCGGCTGTAATTGCGCACCAGTTCCTTGAGCAGGTTGGCGTTGGAGATGATCAGCTGCTCGCCGGACAGGGAGTTGATGCGCGTGGTTTTGACGCCGACCCGCTCGACCGTACCCAGCGAGTTGCCGAAGGCGATGAACTGGCCGACCTCGAAGGGTTTGTCCAGACCGATGGCGATCGATGCGAACAGATCGCCGAGGACATTCTGCAATGCCAGCGCCACCGCGACACCGCCGATGCCGAGGCTGGCGACGAAGGCGGTGATGTTGACGCCGGCGTTGTCCAGAAACGCCATGAGGAGCGTGGTCCACACCACCAGTTGCGCACCCCAGCTCAGCAGGCCGAGCACGATGGGGTTCATCGGCGGCGCGCCGGGCGCCTGCGGCGCCTGGCCGAGCCAAAGGTCGATCAGGCTGTTGGCCCACAGCGCAACCTGCAGCCCGATCAGCCCGAAGGTTGCGTTTCCGAGGGCGGCGCCGACCCGGGCGTTGAAATGGAGCGTAGCCGCCGCGAGCACGATGGCAAGCAGAAACAGCAGCCATCCGCGAGTGGAATGGAGCAGCGCCAGCAGCGCCTTGCGCGCCATGTTGCGCTTGCCTCCGGCGTCATCCCGGCGGCGCAGCCGATCTTCGAAAAAGCGAATGACGCTGTTGGCAACGAGAGCCCCGATCAGCGCGCCGGCCGCTGCGTAAAGCCATGCCAGGATCGGGTTGTGAAGCAGTTCGGTGCTGGTCAGCCAGTCAACCATTCCGCGCCCTCATTTATCGGAGTCGGATGTGTCGGAAGTCGCTGCCGCCGGATTCTGCTGAAACACCCTCTCCAGCACGAAATTCGGCGTCACCTGCTCGCCGGACAGCAGCATCGCCATCAGTTCTCCCCCCAGCACCTGGGGCGCAATGACGACGTCCGGCTGTACCAGCTTGACCCGGCTCAGGTGTTGCGCATCGTTGACCGCGGCGACGGTGCGCGCGCTGCCGGCCAGCTCCTTGACCGCGAGGATGACGAAGGCATTTTCCGAATCGTCGGCAAGCATCGCCAGCACCGCATCCGCGCGCTGCGCGCCGGCCTGGCGCAGCACTTCGGTACTGCCGGGGTCGCCGATAACGGTGTCTACATCGCCAAGCTCGGCGCCCTCCGGAGCTTCACGCAGGATGCGGGTCACGGAACGCCCGCGCTTGGCCAGTTCGCGCCAGGTGTTGATCGCCAGCGAGGTGTTGCCGATGACGATGAAGTGATTTTCGCGTTTCATATGCTTACCCGTGCGATTGACGATGCGGCTCAGGCTATGACTGACCAGCGGTGCGATGACCGCGGTCAGCGAGGTGGCAAACACGGCAACGCCGAGAGCGATCACCGAGACGGTAAACAGCCTGGCCTCCGCAGTTTGCGGCGTGATGTCGCCGAAACCCACCGTGCTCATGGTGACCATCGCGTAGTACAGGGCGGTGATCAGATCGGTGATCGGCGGCTTGAATTCGCTGCCGAGATAAAAGGTGCCGAAGGTCGCGTACATCAGCAGCATCGCAACCGATGTCAGCGCGAACAAGGTGCTTGCGGCCACGCTGGCACGGTCGAAGTAACGCCAGCCGACCAGCAGCGCAACCACCTCGAACACGAAGTAGGCCAGCAGCACGTGCGCATTTGGCTGGGTGGTGAACAGCGTGCTGACTGCGGCCGTGGCTGCCAGCAGCAACGCCATGATCCAGGCAACGCGCGACCGCCACAGCAGCCCGAATGCCATGGTCAGCATGCCGCCGCCGATCAGCAGCGGAGGCAAGAGGTTGGGCTGCAGGGTAAAAGTGCCCGCCATGATCGCCCGCAGATACTGGCGCCAGGAGGAACCCAGGTCGATTTCGAGCAGCCAGATGCCGCCCGCGCCCAAAAGCAGCGCCAGTGGTACGTGCGGAAACCAGTAACGTCCGCCGACGAGATGATGTGCCCGCTCGATACGGGCGCGCAGGCGCTGCCTGGGGTCGGATTGCATCATTGGAAGGTGCTTACGCGCGGGTGCGCATAACGTCGGGACGTGCTGAAGGTTCGAGTTTTCATTTTTGCAAACTGTACCAAGCC
>CAZYIP010000054.1:0-19841 GCA_964646895.1 uncultured Salinisphaerales bacterium
GTGTGTACACGGAGGGCACGGACGTCAAGCCCGGCGCGGTGCTGTTCAAGATCGACCCGGCGCCATTCGAAGCCACCCTGCGCGCGGCGGAAGGCACTCTCGCGCAGGCCCAGGCGACAGCACGCAACGCTGAGCGAACCGCTGCACGAAGCAAGAAACTCGGCACCAAAGGGGGTATGTCCGAACAGGAGGTCGATAATGCGGTGGCCGCCGCCGCAGAAGCCAGGGCGGCCGTAAAAACCGCCAAGGCCAATGTGGTGAATGCCCGGATCGACCTCGGCTACGCCACCGTGACTGCGCCGATCAGCGGCCGCGCGGGCCGCGCCAACGTCACCCAGGGCGCGCTGGTCTCGCCAACCGATTCCGAGCCGTTGACGACGGTCCAGGAAATCGACCCGATCTACGCCAATTTCAGCGAGCCGGTGGCGGAAGTGACGCGATTGCGCGCCGCGGCACACTCGGGCGAACTGAAACCGGTCGCTCCCGGCAAGGCCGTCGTACGGATCACGCTTCCCGACGGTCGCGTGTATCCGCATGCCGGCACCCTCGATTTCAGAGGTACGGCGGTCGACCCGGCCACCGGCGCGGTGGACATGCGCGCGCTGATACCAAACCCCGACCATGCCCTGCTGCCCGGCATGTTTACCGAGATCCGCCTGACGCTGGGCACGCTGCACAATGCATTCCTGCTGCCGCAAAGCGCCATTCAGCGCGATAGCGACGGCGCCTACGTGTATGTGGTCGGCGCGGATGACAAGATCGTCGAAAAGCGCGTCGAGCTCGGTAACCAGCACGGCGCGGACTGGATCGTGCGAGACGGGATCAGCGCCGGGGCACGGGTGGTGGTCGCCGGTATTCAGAAGGTACAGCCCGGGGCGAAGGTCAAAACCGTTCCGTACCATGCGGCGGGCGGCGGCGCGCCCACTGCCGGCGCGACCGACTGACCGGCCATGCCGCAATTCTTCATCGATCGGCCGGTTTTTGCGTGGGTCATCGCGATTCTCATCACGCTGGGCGGCGTCATTGCAATCCTGCGCCTGCCGATTCAATCCTACCCGGCCATTGCGCCGCCCAGCGTGCGGATTCGCGCCAATTACCCGGGTGCGAATGCGCAGGTGGTCCAGAGCACGGTCACCCAGGTGATCGAGCAAAACCTGTCGGGCATCGACAACCTGCTGTATTTCACCTCGGCGTCGACGTCGACCGGGCAGTCCGACATCACGCTGTTCTTTCAGCCGGGGTCCGATCTCGACATTGCCGCAGTGCAGACCCAGAACGCGGTGAACGCCGCGGAGCCGCGCCTGCCCTCCGAGGTGAACGCGCTGGGCGTCACCGTGCGCAAATCCAACACCGGGTTTCTGATGGCGGTGGCCCTGCAGGACACCAGCGGCCGACTCGACACGGCCGCCCTCAACAACCTGATCGCAGCCCAGGTGGTCGACCCGATTTCCCGCATCAACGGCGTGGGGACGGTGCAGCAGTTCGGTTCGGAATACGCGATGCGCATCTGGCTGAACCCGATGAAGCTCGAAAGCTACCGGCTTACGTCGAGCGATGTCCTGGACGCGGTGCGGGCACAGAACGTGACATTCGCGGCGGGTTCCGTGGGCGCACAGCCCGCGGTGAAGGGTCAGGGCATCACCGCCAACGTCTCGGCGCAATCCAGCTTCTCGACGCCCCAGCAGTTTCGCGACATCATCCTGCGCACCAACCCGGACGGCACCACCGTGACCCTCGGAGACGTGGCCCGGGTGCAACTGGGCGCCGAGAACTACGGCAATTTCACCCGTCTCGACCGCAAGCCGGTCTCGGCGTTCGGTATCGCGCTGCTGCCGGACGCCAATGCCCTCACCGTCCACAATGCGGTGGAGGCCAGACTCAAGGATCTCTCCAAGGCGTTCCCGCCCGGCGTGACCTACACCACGCCCTACGACAGTACGGCGTTCGTCAAGGTCTCCATTGTCGAGGTGGTGAAGACGCTGGGCGAGGCCATCGTGCTGGTATTCATCGTGATCCTGGTGTTCCTGCAGAACCTGCGCGCCACGATCATCCCGACGCTGGTGGTGCCGGTCGCCCTGACCGGCGCGTTCATCGGCCTGTACGTATTCGATATGTCGGTGAACGTGCTCACCCTGTTCGGGCTCGTCCTGGCCATCGGCATCGTGGTGGACGACGCCATCGTGGTGGTCGAGAACGTCGAACGCATCATGCGCGAGGAAGGCCTGCCTCCGAAAGAGGCCGCGCGCAAGGGCATGACCCAGATCACCGGTGCCATCATCGCGGTCACGACGGTGCTCGCCTCGGTGTTCGTACCGGCGGCGCTGATGTCCGGCAGCGTCGGTGCCATCTACCGCCAGTTCTCGGTGACCATCGCGATCTCGATGCTGCTGTCGGCGTTGATGGCGCTGTCGTTCACGCCGGCCTTGTGCGCCAGCATCCTGCGCCCGCACAACGAGCACGGCAACCGGCTCATGCGCGCGTTCAACAACGGCTACGACAGCCTCGCGCGCCATTACCTCGCGCGGCTCGGCAAGGCGGTGCGGCACACGCCGCGCTGGATGCTGGGCTACGTCGTGGCCATCATCGCGGCCATCCTGCTGATCGCCTACCTCCCGTCCAGCTTCGTGCCGGAAGAGGATCAGGGCTACATCCTCACGACGGTGGAGCTGCCACCGGGCGCCACCATGGGCCGTACGCTCGGCGTCATGAAACAGGTCGAAAACATCGCCCTCGGCGACCCCGACGTGGCCGACATCATGAGCATCGGCGGGTTCAGCTTCATCGGCCATGGGGAAAACGTGGGCATGGCGTTCATGCACCTGAAAGACTGGGGACAGCGCAAGCACAACGCGTCCCAGGTGATCGTGGACCTCAACAGCAAGTTTGCAGCCATTCGCGATGCAATGGTGTTCGCCAGTAACCTGCCCGTCATTCGGGGGCTCGGGCAGTTCGCCGGTTTCGATTTCGAGCTTCAGGATCGCGAAGGGCTCGGGCACAAGGCGCTGGTCGCCGCCAAGAACAAGCTGATCGCGGCAGCCGCAAAGGACAAGCGCCTGGCAAACGTACACATCAACAGCATGCCCGACGGGCCGACCGTGGACATGCGCATCGATCGCGTGCAGGCGCAATCCATGGGCTTGTCGGTGAGCGATGTGCAAAATGCCATTCAGCTGATGCTGTCGCAGGTATTCGCCAACGACTTCTATCACCAGGGCCGCGTGCTGCGCGTGGAAGTGCAGGCCGATGCGCCGTTCCGGATGAGTCCATCCGACATCGACAGCTTCTACACGCGCTCTTCGGCCGGTGCCATGGTGCCGCTTTCCAGCGTGGTCAGCACACAATGGTCGCTGGCGTCACCGGAACTCGATCGTTACAACGGAGTGGGCTCGATCGAGATCACCGGCACCGCCTCGCCGGGCCACGGCTCGGGCGAAGCCATCCAGGCAATGGAGCAGCTGGCGGCGAAGTCCCTGCCCAGGGGGTTCGGATTCCAGTGGTCAGGCGAGTCCCTGCAGGAGATCCTGTCGGGAGCGCAGGCGCCGATGCTGTTCGGGCTGTCGATCCTGGTCGTGTTCCTGTGCCTTGCGGCACTGTACGAAAGCTGGTCGATCCCGGCGGCCGTGATGCTGGTGATTCCGCTGGGGGTTCTGGGCTCGGTTGCGCTCACCACCATCCGCGGGCTGCAGGACGACGTGTATTTCAAGATCGGCCTGATCGCGATCATCGGCCTGTCGGTGAAAAACGCGATCCTGATCGTGCAGTTCGCCGTGGAGCTTCAGAAGGAAGGCAAGGGGCTGATCGCCGCCATACTGGAGGCCTCGCGCATACGCCTGCGCCCGATCCTGATGACCTCGATCGCCTTCGTCCTCGGCGTGCTGCCGCTGGCTGTCTCCACTGGCGCCGGCGCCAACAGCCGTCATTCGATCGGCACCGGGGTGATCGGCGGCATGCTCGGCGCCACCGTGCTGGGCGTGATGCTCGTACCGGTGTTCTACGTGGTGGTGCGGCGCCTGCTGGGCGACAAGTCGGACGGCACCGAGGCCAGCGACGACCCGGGCGACAGTGCCGGACCGGAGCCACCACCGTCCGAGTGAACGGGTACGGTGGCGGTTCGGCGTCGAATGAAACGTCAGCGGGCCCTAAACGACCAGCAGATCCATGAAGTCGTTCACCGGCGTCTCTTCCAGCCGCCCCTGATCGGCGCAGAGTTCCAGGATGCGGGCGGCCGGCCGCGGGCTGATGCGGGTCGCCAGATTGCGCTCGAACTTGCGCTTCAGCAGCGGGATGCCCTCTTCGCGACGCCGGCGATGCCCGATCGGATACTCCACCTCGACCCGGTCGGTCTTGTCACCGCCCCTGAAAAAGACCTGCACCGCGTTGCCGATGGAACGCTTGTCCGGATCCAGGTAGTTGCGGGTGAAGGTCTTGTTCTCGACCACTTCCATGCGATCGCGCAGCGAGTCGATGCGCGGGTCGGCGGCGACGTCGTCCTCATAGTCGGAGGCGTCGAGAGAGCCCTTGATCAACGGCACGGCGGTCATGTACTGAATGCAGTGGTCGCGGTCGGCCGGGTTGTGCAGCGGCCCCACCTTGTCGATGATGCGAACGCCCGATTCCTGGGTTTCGATGACGATCCTGTCGATTTCGTCCAGCCGCTCGCGCACCTGCGGATGCAGGGCGATCGCCGCCTCGACCGCCGTCTGCGCGTGAAACTCCGCCGGGAAGGAGATCTTGAACAGTACGTTTTCCATCACGTAGCTGCCAAATTGGCGTCCCAGCTTCAGCGGCTGCCCATCGAACAGAACATCCTGGAATCCCCACGTGGGCGCGGTGAGCGCCGAGGGATAGCCCAGCTCGCCCTTGAGCGCGATCAGCGCCAGGCGCACACCGCGACTCGTCGCGTCGCCGGCGGCCCAGCTCTTGCGCGGACCGGTGTTCGGGGCATGGCGGTAAGTGCGCAGGGCGCCGCCGTCGATCCAGGCGTGAGAGACGGCATTGATCACATCGTCCCGGTCGCCGCCCAACAGGCGTGTGACCACCGCGGTAGTCGCCACGCGCACCAGCAGCACGTGATCCAGCCCGACCCGGTTGAAGGCGTTTTCCAGCGCCAGCACGCCCTGGATTTCGTGCGCCTTGATCATCGCCTCCAGCACCGCGCGCAGCTGCAGCGGCGGCTGGCCGCGGGCGAGCGCGCGGCGCGACAGATAATCCGCCGTCGCCAGAATGCCGCCCAGATTGTCCGAGGGATGTCCCCACTCCGCCGCCAACCAGGTGTCGTTGAAGTCCAGCCAGCGAATCATGGCGCCGATGGAAAACGCCGCCTGCACCGGATCCAGCTGAAACGACGTGCCCGGCACGCGCGCCCCGTCGCACAGGCTCGCCCCCGGCACCACCGGCCCGAGCAGCTTGGTGCAGGCGGGATAGCACTGGGCCAGCAGGCCGCAGCCCAGGGTGTCCATGAAACAGTAGCGCGCGGTCTCCAGCGCCTCCGGACTGTCGATGGTGAAGTCGCAAACGTAGTCGGCGATCTCGACCAGCAACGCGTCGGGCTGCGGTCGCCGGGCCTGGCGAATGTCTTCGGCCATGGGGGAAACTCCTGTTGGTTTGGATGCCTGTCAGCGGATATCGGCATTCTATTGGAGCGGAGGGCCGCGGCGCGATAACAACCGCAAGCCAATACACCGCATCAATCGCGGCTGAAGCCGCTCCCACAACGCAAGCTTTCCCATCGTAGGGAACACACAATTCGTGGGAGCGGCTTCAGCCGCTTCCACGGGATTGCTCTCATCTGCGTTGTGGGCGGGATCTCAACCGCGTTCGTCCAATGGCGGCACCGGGCGCTCGCCGGGGCCGTTATACTCGGCGCTCGGCCTGATCAGACGGTTGTTCGCCCGCTGTTCCATCACATGGGCGGACCAGCCGGTGATCCGTGATATCACGAATATCGGGGTGAACAGTTCGGTGGGAATGCCCAGCAGATGGTATGCGGACGCCGAGTAGAAATCCAGGTTGGGAAACAGCTTTTTCTCGTCGTGCATCACCTGCTCGATGCGCTCCGACACGGCAAACAGCGTGCGATCACCGGCCTCGTCCGAAAGGCGCCGCGACCAGCCCTTGATGATATCGCTGCGCGGGTCGGACACCTTGTAGACCCGATGACCGAAGCCCATGATCTTTTCCTTGTTGGCCAGCATCTCGTGCAGGCCCTTCCCGGCCGCGTCCGGGTCGGCAAAGCGCTCGATCAGCGCCATCGCCGCCTCGTTGGCCCCGCCGTGCAACGGCCCGCGCAGGGTGCCGATCGCGGCGGTAATGGCGGAATAGAAATCACTCAAGGTGGCGATGCACACCCGTGCCGCGAAGGTGGATGCGTTGAATTCGTGCTCGGCGTACAGGATCAGGGACACGTCCATGGCGCGCTGGTGCAGTGCCGGCGGCTGGCGCCCGTGCAGCAGATGCAGGCAGTGGCCAGCCGTCGTGTCGTCGTCGGTTTCCACCTCAATGCGGCGGCCATTGCGGGCAAAGTGATACCAGTACATGAGCATGGACGGGAAAACCGCCAGCAGGCGTTCCGCGACTTCAAGCTGACGCGCCGGATCCCGCTCCGGCTCCAGGCACCCCAGCACCGAACAGCCGCTGCGCAGGACGTCCATGGGATGCGCGTCCGCCGGCAATTGCTCCAGCACGGTGCGCAGGCCCGCGGGCAGCCCGCGCAGCCCCCTGAGCCGGCTGCGGAAAGCTTCCAGTGCACTGCGATTCGGCAGGTCACCGTGCAGCAGCAGGTAAGCGACTTCCTCGAACGATGCGTTTTCGGCCAGGCCATCGATGCCGTAACCGCGATAGGTCAGGCCTGAGCCCTCTTTGCCTACCGTGGCGATGGCGGTGGTGCCTGCGGTGACGCCCGCAAGGCCCGCGCTAATATTTTTTTCGCTCATTACAATCTCCTGAAGGCGTCATAACTATCCGCAGGCGAGGGATGACACGGCGTCCGTACCGGCCATCGGGTAGCTGCATCTGAGAAGCCCGCAATCGTTATACGGCAAACACGCCCTGCGAGGCGGCTTATGCCATGATCAACTGGCGCGCCTGGGGCGACATGCGCACGGTAAAGATACACCAAGCCCGTGCTGATGTTCAGTAGCGTATGCGCCGCCGACTGAAATCCGGCGGTAGAGAGGCGTGCCGCGTCAGGCTCAGCCTGTCAAGCCATACAGCGAAACAATCGCATGAATTCGTTTTGGCGCAGCACGGATGCCATATTTAGGCTTTGCGCCCTACCACCGCAGTCAGCGTCTCCCCGATGCGCTTCTGGGCTACAACCAGATCGGCTTCATCACCGGCCATGAAAATCCGCCCGGATGCGCCGATCATCTGAACATCCACGAGAGTCGCGGCTGGTGCTGCCTTTTCCGCCTCGTTGGCCGCTACCGTAGCAAACAATGCTGGCGTCATCTCGTAGAGCAGCAGCGACTGCCCGGGCAGGATCATCGAGGCCGTGCGCATACGGTTGAGGATAATGGCGTGCTGATCCGACACGGACGCAATGATATCCGTCATCAGCGTGGATGGCGCCATCTGGTCACTGGCTTTGGCGCCGATGCCCTTCAGAATCGCCGTACCGGCCTCGTCGAGGATCCCGGGATCAGAGGAATGCAGTTCCAGCAGTCCGAACTGGCGCTCCGTGTACAGGATACCGGGCTCCATGTCCGGCGCTGCCTTCAGCGCGAGATCGACAATGCGATGGATGGCAAGCGCCGGCGCGACTTCGATGATCAGGCTGTCCTCGCCTTCGAACGGCGGGTAGCCCCGCGCGCGTAGCGGCGTGCTCAAGTACGCCGCCAGCTGCGGCTGCAGATCACGAATCGGAAGATAGGCCCGTAGCTCGATCATAGCGTTCTCTCACCGTCGCTGCGCACGGCACGTCGCCAACATAACCGATGCGGGCGGTGCGCCGGCCGCATGCACCTATTTACCGCGCGGCGTGCCGTCGAAATGCGCGCTAAGATCCGGGTGCGGACGCGGGATCACGTGAACGGACACCAGCTCGCCGACCTGGTTCGCCGTCTCCGCACCCGCCTCTGTCGCTGCCTTCACCGCGCCCACATCGCCGTGGATCACCACCGCGACAAGACCGTCGCCCACTTCCTGACGAGCGGTTATGGTGACATTGGCCGCTTTAACCATGGCGTCCGCTGCCGCGAGAGCGGCGACGTAGCCCTTTGTTTCGATCATCCCCAAGGCCTGGTTAGCCATTGCTTATCCTCGCTTTATGGTGGAATTGTGCTGCAAACCCGTTAAATCGGCGCCGCTGACTACGGCGACGTACCCTGTTCATCGAGCGAACCGACGATGAGTGCATCCACCGGCGCACGAACTTTCTCAAAGTACCCGGCCGCCACGGAGCCTTGCGTGACAAGAACCTGTTCGCCCTCGGCGCACCCCAGAGGATCGAATGCAATGAGCCGCACGCCGTTTTCCAGCTCCACATCGAGCAATGCGCCCTGAGGGAGGCTGTGTATGCGCTTCGTTGCCCAATATCGGCCTACTACCCGTCCACGTACCATCTAAGCAGTCCTCTCGATCCTGATTGCACGCTGACGTATGCGATCACGCGCCAGTGGCGTCAGACGAACGCGCTTGCCCAGTACCAGCCGCTCGGTGTCCGCTGGAATGGCGTCAACCTGACGCTCGCTCACGAGTCCATGGTCAAACCGTACGGCACCGCCCGCGCTTGCGGAATGCGTGCCCGGGTAGGCCGTCTGGCGCATGGCATCGGCACTACCCCCGGCAAGCCGGAAAATCCAGCGGCCGGATTCGATCTCGCGCCGCGCACGCCCGTCCTTCGCGATTTCGAGCAGACGTTGCGTGAAGGCCATCAGATCGGCGCTCGACCGAATCTCCACCGTCTCTTCGCGGATCTGCGGCTTTGGCGCCGTCTGCGCAAACGCGCCGGATTCGCGCCTGAGCTGTCCCAGCTCGTCGGCCAGCACCTCGCGAATGAGCTGTCGAAGGGCTTGCGAGTCCACAGTGCTCATCGCGTCACTGCGCTCCCAGCGCTTCGAGCGCACCTTCGGCTGCAGCACGCGCATTGCGAATCTCCGCTTCGTCCCCGGCCAGAAAGACGCGCCCGTTGGCCCCGATCATCCGATAGTCGACGATCTTTATGTTCGCAGCCTTCTCGGCTTCATTGGCCGCGATGATCGCGTAGGAGGCCGGCTGCATCTCCATCACGAACAGCGATTCGCCGCCAAGAATCATCGAACCCAGCTTGTTGCGGTTGATCAGGAATGCCTGCTGATGATCGACTCGGGTGACGATTTTCGACGCCAGTATCTTGGGGCGGGTCGCATCTTCGGGCCGCGCGCCCAGTTCCTCCAGCACCGCCTGCGCGGAAGCCTTCACCTGCGCAGTCGAACGCGAATGAAATTCCAGGTAGCCAAACTGGCGCTCGACCACCAGGATGCCGGCCGCGACCTCGGCGTATTTCAGCGCGACGTCGGTGAGCGGCTCGATGTCGAGACCGGGCGCAATCTCGATAATCTGCGCGGCGACCCGGGCTCGCGGCAAACTGCCGCGGATCCAGGATGCCAGGTAGCACAGCGTCTGCGGCTGCAGCTGGTCGATAAACAGGAAGGATCTCAGTTCCGCCATCGTGTCATTCCTTCAGCGCCGCGCGCAGTTCCTCGGCAATCAGGCGGCGAATCTCCTCCCGCAGCCGATCGCCTTCGGTATGCGAAACCGGACGCGTCGTGGCACGCGGCGCCGGGCCGCTCGATTGTCCCCCGCCCCTTGTCGGGACACCGTCGGACGGCGCTTCCGGCAGAGCGCCGGAAAATCTGGGTACCGCCGTGGCAAAAACGCTCATGTCGACCGATGCGCCAACGGGATACGCCACCCGCGTCCAGTGCACGAGATGCATCGGCCCCACGTTCTCGCCGACCGACGAGCGGCCGAAGTATCCGGTGCCGACTGTCATGGTAGGTGCGAGGTGCGTTGCCAGCCCCGACGCGCCCTGGCTGCACGGGGCATTGACGATGACGCGATAGGCTTCCACGCTGGTCGCATAGTCGATGATTGTCTGCGGATCGGTGCTGTGAATCGCCGCCGAATGCCCGGCACCGGTCAGCCGCAGCAGACCACGCGCCTGGGCCAGCGCCCGCGCCTTGCTCGCGGCTTCGTACCAGCCAAGTACGGGGGAAAGCTTTTCCTTCGACAAGGGTTCGTCCACACCGATTTTATCGATTGGCGTGACCAGGATCCGGGTTCGGTGCGGTACCCGGATGCCGACTTCGCGGGCAATCCACGTCGCGTCACGGCCAACGACTTCCACATTCAGGCCGCGTTCGTGGAAGAGATAACGGCGCATCCGCTCGATCTCTTCGCCTTCGCAGAAATACGCCCCGACGCGCTCCATCTCGCGGCGCAACTGTTTGGCGATTGCCGTGTGCGCGATGACCACCGAATCGGCGGTGCAGAGAACGCCGTTATCGAACGATTTGGAATCGACGATGTGACGGGCCGCCTGCTTGCAATCCGCGCTGTCGTCCACCAGCACCGGCGCGTTGCCGGGGCCGACGCCAAGCGCCGGATTCGAGGAAGAATAGGCGGCACGCACCATCGCGGTCCCGCCGGTGGCGAGAATGACATCGGTCTTGTCCGACTTCATGAACTCGTTGATGAGCGGGATGCTCGGCTGGTCGATGACCTGAATGACGCCCTCCGGCGCACCTGCCTCCTCGGCAACCGCCGCCAGCATCTGCGCCGCATGATTGCAACACTCGCGCGCGGCCGGGTGCGCGCTGAACACAATGGCGTTGCGGGTCATCAGCGCCGAGAGAATCTTGAAAAACACGGTCGCAACGGGATTGGTCGCGGGAGCGAGCGCAAACACCACGCCCGCCGGACGCGGCACCTCGACTATCATCGCCTCGTGGTCAATGTGTGGATTGACGAAGTCATGGTTGCGGTAATGTTCTACGAATGCGCGACTGGTGAGTTCGCCTTTCAGCTTCTTGTGCTCGACGACGCCGAAGCCGGTCTCGCGGACTGCCCACTCAGCGTATTCCCCAGCCTTTGCGAAGGCCGCCTCGGCGACAGCATCGGCAATGGCGAGCGTTTTCTCGTGGCCATATCCCCGGAAAATCTCGGCTGCCCAGCGCGCCCTCTCCAGCATGATCTCGGCCTGCGCCCGCAGCGCCTCCGGCGTATCGGACGTATCGAGGAGATTGGCGATTACAGGATCCATCATGCGCTCATCCGCCGACTGCCGAGGGCCTCCGCCGAAGCCATCCCCACAGCCACCTCGACCCGGCGCAGAAGATCCTCGCTCAGCGCCTGGCTCATCAGGATGCCCGGCTTGAACTGGAGCACGCTCGGGTCCAGCGTGGAGAAAATGGCCCAGACGCCGTTACGGTAGAGATGTTTCATCACGATCTTCGCGCCCTCAGGGTGCCCGAACTCGAGCCCCATGATGACGCCGTGCTGCCGTATGCCGACGAAGAAATCCGGATACAGCGACTGAATTTCGTTCAGGCCGTTACGGATGTAGTTCGCGATGTAGCGCACCGTCGACGCAACTTCCGGGCGCTGACAGATCTCGAGCACCTTCAGCGCAACCAGACAGCCGAGTTCGGCCCCGCCCATGGTCGACATGTGCCCGAATCCATATTCCTTGAGCCATTCCGCGTGATCCCTGGAAACCACCGTACAGGCGATCGGATACATACCGCCGGAGATACCCTTGCCGGTGACCAGCAGGTCGGGCTCGACCCCGTAACGGGTAATCCCCCACATCTCGCCGGTACGCATCAGCCCGGTCTGCACCTCGTCCGCGATATACAGCGCACCGTAGCGCTTGCATAGCGCGTTGACGGCGGGCAAATAGCCCGTTTCCGGCATCGGAAACCCGTACGTGGCCGGAATCGTTTCCATCAGGACCGCGGCGACGTCGCGCTTTTTGAGCGCATCCTCCATTGCATCCAGATCATTGAAGGGTACCTGCACGAACTCGCCGCTGGTGTCTTCCGACAGGAACAGCTCCGAAAAGCGCTGGTCGCCGGCCTTGACCGCCAGGCCGGTGTGACCGTGATATGCCTTGATGATGGAGACGATCTTGCGCTTCCTGGTGGCGTTGCGTGCAGTCTTGATCGCGATATCGATGGCCTCGCCGCCGCCGGAGCCGTAGATCGTATATTGCAGATCCCCGGGTGTGCATGCGGCAAGCGCTTCCGCCAGAGCCGTTCGCGCGAGTGACGGAAAATGGTGGTTGCCCATGTCGAAGCGCTGGGTGCCGCGATTGAGGGTCTCTACCAGCTCGGGGTGACGGTGGCCCAGATTGTATGTTCCACCGTTGAGATGGGCGTCGATATATCGGTTGCCGTCCATATCATAGAGGTAGTAACCCTCGCGGGCGTCTATGACGAGATCGACGCCCATGTCCTGCCAGGACTGGGTCTTGCCTGGATTCCAGAACGTTTTGGACCGCTCCAGAAAGTCCTGCTTTTGCGCACTCATGGTACTTCACCTCCATCCGCCCGGACTCTATCGCTGCAGCCGACGGTATGCTTGACCGCCAGCACGCATAACTTGACAGCGCGAGCCTGCTGGCCACCCGACAGGCCGCGGCGGTTCGTTTGTTCAGGCGGAAGTGGTACTCAGATATTCTTCGGCAAGCTCGCAGGAGCCCCTGGTGAACGCCGGCCCCTGCTCCCGCGCGAGATCGGTCTCGCCATGCGAGCCGATCCATGCCAGCAACTGCATGCGCCGCAGCATGATGAAGGTGGGAATTTCCGCTTCATCGTCGGCGGGCAGATCGCGATGGCGCCGATACCCCTTGAGCCAGGCTTCCGTCAGCTCAGTCTTGTTCGGGTGATCCTCGATAAAGGACAGTGCCGTCGCGAAGTCGTGCACATACCACCCCAGTCCACAGTCATCGAAGTCGATCACCCGCGTATCCCCGTCGTGGATAAGCAGGTTTGCCAGCCTCAGATCGCCGTGAATCAGCCCCCAGCGGTGTGCTGGTTGACCAAATGCGTGCAGGCGCTGCCGAAGGGTCTCGGCGAGCCGCTCCAGCACCTCGAGTGCCGGGCCATCCATCGCGGGAGCCGCGCGCCAATCACCCCAAAGAGCCTGTTTGCCGCCAAGGATGTTCTCGAAGCTCCAGACGAGGCGTTCGAAATTCGCCGGCCGTTTCCAACCCTGGGAGTGATTGTGAATTCGCGCCGATACCTCGCCCAATCGCTCGAAGGGAGCAACGAGATCCTGACTCTCGTCTGGCTCCTTGCCGTCGATGAATTCGAACATCACCATATCGCGCGGCACGGCGAGGCCATCGACGGAACCGCTCTGTACCAGAGCGCCATTGCGTCCCGGAATCGGTGTGGGTGTCTTCACGCCTGCCTCCTCGCGGAGCGCGCGCAGCCACGCCAGTTCGCAGGTGATCGCGTTCGTGCTGTTATAGCCTTCGCGATTTACCCGCAGGATTGCCTTTCTCTCATTCTGCCCATCCCGGACCAGGTAAATCGCGCTTTCCGAATGACTCCACAAGTCTGCCGTCGCGGACGGCCCGAGATCCCAGAGTTCAAGTGAGCGCGACGCGAGGTTTGTCAGGTGACCCTCCAGTTCGTCGCGGGACATAGCAAATGAGTTCATTGAGCCTCCCTCGTCCAGGGCATAATGGATTCAGCGCGGGAGCCGACGGTAAAGCGCCGGCTGCCACCTGCCCAGCGTTTACATCTCGGCGAGCGCCTCGATCGACTCGGGCAGAATCTGCCCCCCGTCGACGACAATGGACTGGCCGGTGATATACGCCGCCTCCTCGGATGCAAAGAACAACGCGGCGTAACCAATGTCCTCCACCTTGCCGAGCCGTCTGAGTGGAATGGACGCCGCCATCGTCTTCAGGTATTCATCGCCAAGCCCCTCCAGACCCTCCGTAAAGATGTTGCCCGGCATCACTGCATTGATGGTCACATTCAGCGGTGCAAGCTCCATGGCTGCCGTCTTGAGGAAGCCCAGCTGCCCGGCCTTGGATGCCGCATAGTGGGTCCAGCCGGGAAAACCGGTCACCGGCCCGGTGATCGAGGAAGTCAGTATCACGCGACCACGACCGCTTTTTTTGAGCTCCGGCATCGCTGCCTTCACACAAAGAAACGAACTTCGCAAATTGGTATTCAGAACGTGGTCCCAATCATCGACAGTCATCTCCGCCATTTTTTTCTGCGGGAATATGCCTGCATTGGCGCACAGGATGTCGACACCGCCGAACGCCCTGACCGTTTCCCCTACAAGGTGCTCAACATCCTCTGGCCGGGTTACATCCGCCGTGCAATGGCGCGCCTCGCCGTTGCCGAGCTCTTTGAGTTCCCGCACAACCCTGGCGGCGTCCTCCTTCCCTCGCGCTGCAATCATCACGTTGGCGCCCTGAGTGGCAAACACCCTGGCAATTCCTCTGCCAATGCCTTTGCTGCCCCCGGTGACAATGACGCTGCACCCTTCGATCGACTTAAGCATCGCTAGCCTCTTTTTGAACGTGTTGATTCTGAATTCCGTAATCTCGTTGCACCGACGCACCTGTTTTCGATGCGCGCGGTGCAGAATGAATGCGCATATACCAGCGCACGAAGATAATGGCGGCTGTCAGCACGACGGCCGAAATGATGACCGATGCGGTACCCACCACGGGCACCAGTGGCGAGTATCCGGAAACCATCTTTGCGTACAGCCACTCCGGCAGGGTCACATCAGCACCGTCGGTGTACAGCGACAGCGGAAAATTGCCCCATGACAGCAGGAACGAGAACAATCCCGCGGCCACCGTGCCCGGCCACAGCAGCGGTAGCGTGATATTGGTGAGAATCTGCCAGGAGTTCGCGCCCATATCGCGGGCGGCATCCTCGAGATCCGGATCGAAGCTGTAAGCCTGGATCGCGACAATCAGCGTCGCGATCGGCGCGATCCAAACGAGATGCGCGACAATGGCGGTTTTCCAGGTCGGAACGATACCGAGTGCACTGAACCACATCAGAAGTGCCAGCCCCAGAACCGGTTGCGGGAAAAAAATCGGCAACAGGACAAACTTCTGAAACGCCTTGCGAAACCGCCACCGATAGCGAGCAAAGGCGAGTGCGCCAAAAAAACCGATAACCATCGACACCACCATGACCACGATGGCGATACGCAACGATGTTGCAACCAGCCCGGCGACAGTCGATGAGTGGTAGGCCTTGACGTAGAAATCGACGCCATAGCGACGCAGCGGGAAGGTCAGGTACGGGCTCCGCGCAAGCGAGGCGAACCCGATGGCGATAAGCGGCAAATAGACGATCAGGAGACAGAGCACTCCATAGATCAGCAGCCCCAGGCGCGTGGTGCGAGAGTGGTGCATTTGCGCTAGCTCCTCCGCCCCATGATGCCGTCGAGGTCGACCTTGTCGAGCGCAATGAAAGCGATCGCACTGACAATCACGATCAAGCCCATGGCCAGCGCTGAACCAAGCGGCCAGTTTTGTGCGTAGGTGAAAGCGGTCTCGATCTCCTGCGCCGCAACGATCACGGCCTGACCGGACAAGAGCTTCGATTCGGTAATCGATCCGGCGGCGAGCGCGAAGGTTAACAACCAGCCAACCACAATACCGGGCATTGCCAGCGGCAGATCGATCTCGAAGAAGATCCGTGTGCGCGAGGCGCCCAGGTCGCTGGCTGCAAGTCTGACCTCATCGGGAATCGCCGCGATGCCGTAGCAAAGCGGGAACAGCATGAACGGGAAGTAACTGTAGGCGAGGCCGAAGACGATAATCGGAACATTGTAGAGCGGGCTATCGAGGGATATCCCCATCCAGGCCTGCAACGGGCCCAGGAACAAGCCACCCTTCATCAGAGTGAGCACCCACCCGAAAACCCGGATGTTCTCTGAAACCAGGAGGCTGATCACGATGCCGATTGTCAGGATCAACGTGAATCGGCGGAACACCTTGGCCATCCCGTAGGCAAGCGGATAGCTCAGGACGAACACGACGGCCGTCGACAAGAAGGCCAGCCCAAGAGACCATAACAGGGCCTGGTAATAGCCTTCCGCGAACAGCGTCCGGTAGTTGGCAAACGTCGGCAGGTGCAGAATATTGAAGACGTTTGGAGGCATCAGCGAAAATGCGGCCACCAGCAACAAAGGGGCCACGAAGATCAAGGCAAGCAGCAAGCACAGCGGCGCAGCGCTGAGAAAACCCCGACGTTGCTCCAGGTGCTGCATCGCTCAAGGCTCGCCGGCGGCCCGGATCAGGTGACATTTCGACAGATCCCATCCCAGCACGACATTGTCGCGGATGGCGCCGACGAAACGATCCTCGCGCAGCCTCTCGACCGTGACATGCTGTCCGCCGCCGATATCCACCTCGTATTGAATGCGGGAACCAAGCGCGAATTCCTCGTGCACCGTGCCTGCCACGATGCAATCTGCCGAGCCCTCCGGCGGCAGAAAGCTGATGAACTCCGGTCGAACCATGAGCGTAGCGCGCTCGTCGGGCTCTATGTCCATGGCCTCACCGTCAATTCGCATGGCATCCAGCAACGGGGAAAGTCGCCGCTCCGGCGTCCCCACAACGTCAAAAAGATTGACCTCTCCCATGAACTCTGCGGCAAAGCGGCTTCCGGGCGCCGAGTAGATTTCATCCGCCGTGCCGACCTGGATCAAACGCCCGTTGTGCATGATCGCAATCCGGTCGCTCAGAACCATCGCCTCTTCCAGCGAATGGGTGATATAGACGAAGGTTTTCCGGGTCTGTCGCTGCAAATCCTTGAGTTCCTTTTCAAGAACCTTGCGCAAGCGGTAATCGAGCGCCGAAAGCGGCTCATCAAAAAAAAGGATCTCGGGATCAAACGCGAGTGAGCGGGCAAGCGCGACGCGCTGACGCTCGCCTCCGGAGCACTGCATCACGCTCTTGTGGTAATAGTCCCGCGGCAGCCGGAGCAGATCGAGCAGTTCCATGGCCCGTGCCCGACGTTCGGCGGGCACAACACCACGGATCTTGAGCGGGAACTCGATATTCTGGCCGACGCTGCGGTGGGGAAACAGGGCCAGCGACTGGAATACCATGCAGGTCGGCCTGCGATTGGCGGGAACGTCATTGATGAGCGCCCCGTTGAGATGGATGGTGCCTTCGGTCGGGGCATCCATTCCTACCAACAGGCGAATCAGCGTCGTTTTCCCACTACCCGATGGCCCGACAATGGTAAGCAACTCGCCGTCATGGACGTCGAGATCGATGCCCCTCAGCGCGGTAAACCCACCGAACCGCTTGACAATGTTACGCATTCGAAGAACAACTGCATCACTCATGGTTCCCGCTCACCCGACTCGGATTCACGCTTGCCCGGTGCCCCCGATCATAAGGGGCCGGGGGCACCGCACGCCGAAACAACGCTCAGGCGCGCCTGGCGACCGTATAGATCTTGACCAGGTCATCGTAGGATTTGACGGCCTGGTAATCGATACAACGGGATAGCTCTTCCGACAGGCTGTCCCACTGGATCGCGGACAACTCATCTTTGGTAAAGAGTTTGAAGAGATCGGGATCACCCATTTGCGTGACGGGGCTATACGTTCCCTCCGCGAAGGCGACTTTCTTGGCGATCTTCGGCCGCTGGACAAACTCGAGAAAGTCAGCCGCGAGCGGAGTGGGAGCAGGATTGTTGACAAGCGACGTCAGCTCTATCCAGACGATTCCACCCTTGCCATCGACCGGCCCCGACTTCGGCGTGATACCCCGGATATTGGAGAAACCTGCCAGGCGTGCGGGCGAAGCGGAATAGGTGCCACCGGTGAAATACGCATCGATCGTGCCGTTGACCAGCGCAAGATTCAAACCGACGAGATCGTCGCTGCGCATTTTCGAGTTCGCGAAAATGGCTTTCGCCGTCTTCTCGAACTGCTTCTTGTCGGCCTCGTCCATCTCCTTGAACGGATTGAGCCCGGCAGCCAGACTGATGTGAATCAGGTTCCAATTATCGTATGTGAGGACGCCATAGCGACCCTTCATCTTTTTGTCGAGAAACAGATTCCAGCCCTGATCCTCTGCGGTTTCCCGAGATATCTTGTCCGTATTGACTACGAAGCTAAACGGCCCGAAGCGTTGCGGCATCCCGAGCAGATGCTCTCCGGAAGGGTCATAGGCGAGAGGATAATGCCGAAATTCCTCCAGGTACGTTTTGAAGTATGGTTCGAAACGTTTACGGTCGAGCGGAGTGATCAGATCCTGCGGGTAGAGCACACTCTGCGCCCACGGCTGATTGACGTTGAGTACATCCCACACTTTCGTCCCGCCGGCCCTGAGTTCATTGATCATCGCGGGGTCGGAACTGGCGGATTGAGCCCGGACTTTCGCACCCGGATGCGCATTGCGAAATGGGCCGAGCACATCGTCGGTGTTGTATCCTTCCCAGCAAAGAATGTTGAGTTCGTCGCTGGCTGCCCAGCTCCGCCCGACGGGCCCCAATGCCGCCGCACCCGCAACCGCCGCCGCACTCTGGATAAACCTTCTGCGAGTTACCATCGCCTTCTCCTCCATCCGGTTCTTCTCGTAGGTTTCGAGGATTCTGATCGCAGCCTGTCAAGCAACTCATGGAGTTGACAAAGCCACGTTGTCTTTCCGGCCACTTTCGGAGCTTCCGCCGGCTGCCGCTTGACATTGCGCAGCAGAAACTTGACATCGGCCGATTTACCGGAAGCATAAGGAGTACTCGGCAACCTGCGAGTCTGTCGGGAGAGGGATAATGCTGGATTGGCGAAAGAAAACGAACCGGGCCAATGCGATCTTCGTTCGCGTAGCGCCGATTGGGTCCCCGTGTCTCGCCGGCGCTCAATCTCGTTGGCTACAGACGCCTTTCCGATGTGCTCCGGAATTGAGCAGACCCGTGGCGCACATGGCCTCGCAAAACCATGTTTCTGTAGCGCTGGGGAGACATGCCGGTCCAGTGGCGAAACGCGCGTGAGAACGCGGATTGTTCCGAGTAGCCGAGGGCAAGGGCAACCTCCGTCAGGCGCATATCCGAGTGTTTTACATAGTGAAGCGCCAGATCCCGGCGCGCGCCGCGGACCAGATCCTGAAACGCGACATCATGCGCCTTCAGTGAGCGCCGCAGCGCCTCCACGGACACATCCAGTTCGCCCGCCAAATTTGCCATGGTCAAACCGCCACGGCCGAGGCGGGCGCGAATGTGTTCGCGAATGGACGCGAGAAAATAGTCGGGATTCGTGCGCAGCGCACGACGCTCAGCGAGCATCGATTCCATGATACTCAGCAGATAAGGATCAGCGTCGGGCATGATGGCACCCAGATCGCGACGCTCAAAAACGATGGAATTCGTAGGTTGCCCAAAGAGAATCGGGGCCCCGAAGCAACGCTCATGCTCCCCTGCTCCATCCGGGGCCGGATGTTCGAAATGAACCTCAAGCGGCGCCCAGTGAGCCCCGCGGCAATGTTTGAAGATGTTGCTGAACATTCCCAGCGACAATTCCGCATCCTGACGGCGCAACGGAATGCGCTGATCGACGATTTGATAATTCAGGTACAGGACATCACCGTCCTGTTTTAGCATAAGAATCGAATGGTCCTGATGGGCAAGAAAATATTTGACCAGATTCTGGATCGCCGCCCCTAACGTCGGGGAGTTCACGGCAATATAGCCTATGGGCCCAAGACGTTTCGGCGTGAATTCATTGCCGAAGCGCAGGCCGAAGTTGTCGTTCGCCGTCTGCCGGGCTGCTTCTTCAAAAAGGCGGCAGTATTGCTTCAGGTTGAGTTCTTTATATGGATTGTCGATATCCTGGAGGTTTAACGCGGCTCGCGCGAA
>CAZYIP010000055.1:0-7277 GCA_964646895.1 uncultured Salinisphaerales bacterium
TCGGCCGTGGGTGCTTGTCCTTCGTCTCGCTCGATACGAAACTTCCGGGGCGCTGCCTCCTCAAATTCAGAAGTTGAAGGGATGCAGGGATGGAGATGGCCGAAAGCGACAATCAAAGCGCGGTAGTCGATTTTCTGTCTGAAGCGGCGAGCCACGGCACGGCCGGACCCGTGGATCGAATCGACACCCACTGCTCGATCGTGTTCCTGACCGGCGAGCGGGCCTACAAGCTCAAGCGCGCCGTCCGCTATTCCTACCTCGACTACAGCACCGTCGCCTTGCGAGAGAAATTCTGCCGTGCCGAGCTTGCACTCAATCAGCGAACGGCGCCGGCGCTCTATTTGCGTGTGCGCTCGGTAAACCGCACACCTGAAGGCACCCTGACCTTCGACGGCAACGGCAAGGTGCTCGACTGGGTTCTGGAGATGCGCCGCTTTCGCGAGGAAGACCTGTTCGAGCGCATGGCGGAGAGCGATCGCCTGACGCCGACACTCATGCGTCGTCTGGCGGACCACATTGCCTGCTTTCACGAGGAGGCCGAGCCAACGCCGCATCAGGGCGGCGCGGAACGATTCGGCGCCACCCTCACAGGCAATTGGGAGAACCTCGCCCTGTCATCACCGCCCCTCGATCGACAGCTCATCGAACGGCATCATGACGCTTCATGGGCTCAATTGCGCAAAATCGGCGCGCTCCTCGACCGCAGGCGCACCGGCGGCATGGTACGGCGATGTCACGGCGACCTTCACCTGCGCAACATCTGCCTGTACGAAGGACGCCCGACGCTGTTCGATGCGATCGAGTTCAATGACGATTTCTCCTGCATCGACGTCCTCTACGATCTGGCCTTTCTGCTCATGGATCTGATTTACCGCGCCCGTACCGATCTGGCCAACCTTGTTCTCAACCGTTACCTCGACCGCACCGGCGAGCAATCCGCACTCCCGGCCCTGCCATTATTTCTTTCCACGCGAGCGGCGGTGCGCGCCCATGTACAGGGCACCCTGGCACGGACGGCATCTGATGAACAGTCGGCAGCGGCCCGCGCCGCCAGCGCATATCTCACGCTGGCGTTGGCGTTGCTCCAGGAGCACCGACCGCAGCTGCTGGCGCTGGGCGGGCTCAGCGGCACCGGCAAATCCACGATAGCCCAGGCCATTGCCCCCGAATTTGCGCCGCAGCCCGGCGCGCGCGTGCTGCGCAGCGACGTGCTGCGCAAGCGTCGGTCGGAGGTGTCCTTCGAAACGCGCCTGCCGGAATCAAGCTACGTCCCGAGCGCGTCGCGGCAAGTCTACGAGGCGCTGCGCGAGGAGGCCATGGCCATCGCGGCGGCAGGATACACGGTCATCGTCGATGCCACGTTCCTTTCGGCGGCAGAGCGGCAGCGGATCGCGGAACTGGCCCAAAGGGCCGGCCTGCCCTTTACCGGCCTGTGGCTGGAAGCACCGCCGGACATGCTCGCCAAACGCATTCACGACCGCCATGGGGATGCATCGGACGCCGATCGGGCCGTTCTCGAGCAACAGCTCGACGTGAACCCGGGTACGATCGACTGGCCGCGCATCGACGCTTCCGGCAGCATCCCGGCGACGATCGCGGCGGTGAAGGCAAAATGTCCGCCCTTCCGTCCGGCAGAGTAACCACAAGGCGGACAGCAGGCCGTCGAACCTGGCGTTCGTACTGTTCCGACCTCGATCCAGATCGCAACGAAGCATGCATTGCATCATCAATTTAATGAACGTAACTATGCGGACCCGGCGCAGTGAGCGACGTATCCGCGCTGCAGGTAGTGTGCAAGCGCCTGCTTGACCCGGATCAAGTCGATCAAACGGGGTTTCGAGAACAATGGGCCCAATGCGCCGGGGGCGCTGCTTCGTCGGAGAGTCTGGCATATGGACCCGCAGATGATCGCTTTTCCTGATCTCGAAATATCTGAAGCGCTGATTCGGCGGTTTGATCAGACCGGGCCGCGCTATACCTCCTATCCAACCGCCGACCGTTTTCAGGCCGACTACCCGACAGCCTCCTATCTGGAACATCTCGCGCAACGCGCCGGCGCGGATCCGGTTGCCCCACTGTCGGTGTATGTGCATCTGCCGTTTTGTGAGTCGCTTTGCTACTTTTGCGCGTGCAACAAGATCATTACCCACGACCACTCCAAGGCTGCCGGATACCTGGACGACTTGTTCAAGGAAATGGCATTGCTCAGCCCGCACCTGGGGCAACACCGGCAAGCCGTGCAACTGCACTTCGGAGGTGGCACGCCCACATTCCTGAGCGCAGCCGAACTGAGCGCCCTGATGGATCAGCTCCGCCGTCATTTCGAGTTCGCGCCCGACGCGGAACTGGGCATCGAGATTGATCCGCGTACGGTCACGTCCGACACCCTGGCCATGCTGGCCGGGCTGGGTTTCAACCGTACCAGTTTCGGCGTGCAGGATTTCGATCCCGATGTGCAGACCGCAGTCAACCGGGTGCAGCCCTACGAAATGGTACGCACGGCCTTGCGAGCCTGTCGCGACAACGGCTTCGAGTCGGTCAATACCGATCTGATTTACGGTCTGCCCAAACAGTCCGTGAGCAGCTTCAGCCATACGCTGGATCAGTTGATCGAACTCTCACCAGACCGCATTGCGCTCTACAATTACGCACACCTGCCGAGCCGCTTCAAGGCCCAACGCCTGATCCGCGCTGAAGATCTCCCTTCGGCCGAGACCCGGATACGGATTTTCCTCATGTCGATTCGCCGTCTGCTGGCGGCTGGATACGTTTATGTCGGCCTGGACCACTTCGCCAAACCCGACGATGAGTTGAATCACGCCAGGTTGCGCAACGGGTTGCACCGCAACTTTCAGGGGTATACGACGCGCGCCGGGTGCGACATGATCGGGTTTGGGGTCTCGGCGATTGGCAGGATCGGCGATGCGTACGTGCAGAATCACCATTCACTGAAAGCCTATCGCGAAAGACTTGCTGGCGGCGAACTACCGACAGATAAAGGCTTCGACCTGAGCCGTGAGGATGCCATGCGGCGTGAGGTGATCATGGCGATCATGTGCGGCGCGCCGCTGGATTTTGCCGCCTTCGAGGCGCGCCATGGCGAGTGCTTTGAAACCTGTTTTCGGGACGAACTGGCGCGTCTGGAACCCTATGCCGACGCTGGTCTGATCAGCCGAGATGCTCAGGGCTTGAAGGTGATGCCCAAAGGGCGTGTATTCGTACGCGCGCTGGCGATGGTGTTCGATCAGTATCTGAATCGCCCGCGGGACGCCATCTACTCCAGGTTGATCTGACCGCCCGGTGTATGAGCCTCTCCCGATGGCAGGCGAAAGGTGTCGGGTATCGAGTGATCGAAGAGCTGGGCCACGATGCTGGCCCTGAAAAGATGCATCCGGATTCCACCGTCGTGCACCTCCGTCAGCATGGCGTGGGCGACCCAAAAGCGGTCCGCAAGCGCTCGGGCGCTGGCGCGGTGGCCTGAGCGCCAGGATTCATGTTTTGGTTGGGACGCCTGTGAGCCGGCAGACAGGCGACAGACGTCATGCCGGTTGTGCTCGAAGCGCCTTTCAAGCCGCCCCACAAAACCGCTGTCAAGGCCGCCAGCGATATCTAACCACGGCGCTCAACCAGCATGCGCTTGATCTTCGCTATCGCGGTGCCCGGTTTCAATCCCTTCGGGCAGGTCCGGGTGCAATTAAGAATCGTATGGCAGCGATAGAGCTTGAATGGATCTTCAAGATCGTCCAGGCGCTCGCCCGTGGCTTCGTCACGGCTGTCGACCAACCAGCGGTACGCTTGCAAAAGTACCGCCGGTCCCAGAAATCGCTGCGGGTTCCACCAGTGACTTGGACATGCTGAAGTGCAGCAAAAGCAGAGAATGCATTCATAATAGCCATCGATACGCTTCCGATCCTCTGGCGACTGGAGGCGTTCGCGTGACGGCTCGGCCGATCCGGTTTTAATCCAGGGTTCGATCGATGCGTACTGAGCGAACTGGTGGCTCTGGTCGCCAACCAGATCCTTGATGACCGGCAGGTTATTGAGCGGATAGATCTTTGCGACATCATCCGTTTCGTCGATCGAACGAATGCAGGCGAGCCAGTTGGTGCCATCGATGTTCATCGCACATGAGCCACACACGCCCTCGCGGCACGAGCGGCGGAAGGTCAACGTCGGGTCGATCGTATCCTTGATCACGATCAGCGCATCGAGCACCATCGGGCCGCAGCGATCCAGGTCGACTTCATAGGTATCGATCCGGGGATTGTGGCCGCTGTCCGGATCGTAACGATAGATCTCGAAGCGCTTGACACGAACCGCACTCGACGCGGCGCGCCAGGTCTTGCCGCGCTCGATCCGCGATTGCGGGTTGGTGTGAATGTTCCGCGGTACCGGAAACCGCTTCAGCAGCGTTCTACGCGGCAGCTGGTTTGAGGACTTGATAATCATCGCTCAATATCTCCTTCGCTTGGCTACAAACGCTGCCATGCCCCTGCCGAGCGACCAGCTCTGATCCTGAACGATCCCAGGGCCCGGGCCGGTTTCACCATCACCGCACACGATCAGCGAGCGCTCCCTGGCGCATATTGCGCCCGCTGGTGAACCCCGTGAAGCGTAGCCAGCAGAGTCCCCTACCGCGATACGTGATTCCGCCGGCACCCGCTCGTCACGGTCGAACGACCACCCTGGCGTCTTCAAATTCAGCGTCCGCCGCACACGCGGAACATAACAACTGCCCCGAGTGATCAATCCCCCATCGAGTCATGGCCTGCGTGATCCGATGATGAAGGTCGGGAAAATCGCGGATTGGCTGTTCCGGCAACGACAGTTGTTCCGCCGCGATGCGCGCAAGACTGTACTCGATTCTGCAGGGATGCAGACGCAGATACCGTTCTTCGCGCCTCAAATGAGCACGATAGGCGCTCTGGAAGCGCTGGGCCGGCAGCAGCAACTCCGAACGCGCGAACAAGACGCCCCGGTCGATGCCGCGAAGGATCGCAAGACAACGTTCGCCAAGCTCATGAATCATCCCGTGCTCGGTGGTCAGCACCAGTCTCGCCGGCGCAAAGCGCCGATCCGACTCGGCCAGCCTATCAAGCAGGCGGCTTTCGTAGGCCTCACTACCGGTGCCAGCATAGCGGTCGAGACAGGACACGACATCGCTCATCAGCGATACATTTGGCAACCATCCATGCTCGAACGCATTCAATTGATACGAGAAAACTTCCAGCAATCGCCGTATATGACGGTGCCCGTTCCGAAAACATGCAGTGGCAGTATCCATGGGGAGCCTCCTGGTTCCAGCCACGTGTGGGCGATCATGTCACCTCAGCCTAAGTCACTTTGCAGGGCGTTACGTTGATTCAGGTCAAAGTGCAGCCTCTTGCCTGCATGTCACTACAACGCATTTCATTACGAGTCACTGCTCAGGGACCGGGGCCTGCCACCGGCGCTGCTTTGGCGCTGCGGCGCGGTATTCATGCCTTCGGCCCGCCCCGCTCCCGGCCAGAGTCGGTGGCAACTCCGTCCCGGTGATTCAGGATGATTCCGCTATAGAGCGTAGTGAATACTTGATGATTGCCCAGCAGGATGAGCGTAGCCGCCCGACGCTCCGCCCCGGAGCGCCGTGACCAGTTCGCCATCACGGTAAACGCAGGCTATGGCGGTGCGCGTAGCGTTCGATCAGCTTGCCAAACTCCCGTACCCACAGAACCGAACTCGCTATCCCGGCACAAAGCAGCCAGTCGGTCAGGCTCAGGCCGACCGTCGAGAACGCTTTCTGAAGTGGCGGGGCGTACAGGACGGCGGCGTGCAGCGCCAGCGACAGGGCGACGGCGGCGAGAAGCCATCCGTTCACGAACATTCGGGAAAATGCGCTGTGCTCGTCCGAGCGTGCGTTGAACACGTTGAAGAGCTGGAAGAGCGTCAATGTAGTGAAAGCCATGGTCTGTGCATAAGAGACCGTACCCGACCCTTCGATAAAACCACCGGGCAGTGCCGCATCAATTGCCGCCAGGGTTCCCGCCGTCATGACCACTCCGACCAGAAAGATTCCGGACCACATGCGACCTGTCAACACTCCCTCCCTGCGCGAGCGGGGAAGCCGGGTCATGATGTCGGGACTGACGGGGTCGATGCCCAGGGCCAGCGCTGGTGCACCGTCCGTGACGAGATTGATCCACAGAATCTGCGTGGCCAGCAGCGGGAGGGCGAAACCGCCACCGGCCGCGGCGAGACCGATCATCCAGGCCAGCAGCACCCCAAAGAACATCGTCATGACCTCGCCGATGTTGGACGACAGCAGATAGCGCAGAAACTTCCTGATGTTGGAAAAGATCGCCCGACCTTCCTCGATGGCGTCGACGATCGTGGCGAAATTGTCGTCGGCAAGTACGATGTCGGCGGCTTCCTTGGCGACATCGGTACCGGTCACACCCATCGCAATGCCGACGTCGGCCGTTTTCAGTGCCGGCGCGTCGTTGATGCCATCGCCGGTCATGGCCACAATAGCGCCATTTCGTTGCAACGCACCGACAATGCGCAGCTTGTGTACCGGTTCGACGCGTGCATAAACTGAAACTTCCTGCACGATCCGATCCAGTTCCGGGTCTTCCATCGTCTCGATTTCCGGCCCGGATAGCGTGCGCGCGTCCTGCGCGATATCGAGTTCGGCCGCGATGGCCGAGGCGGTACGGGGATGATCGCCCGTAATCATGATCGTACGAATGCCGGCCGCCCTGGCCCGATCGACGGCCAGCCCGGCTTCCTCGCGCGGCGGATCCATCATGCCGATGAGGCCAAGGAACACGAGGTTGTGTTCAACGTCGCCGCCAACCGAGGCCCGGTTTTCGAACTGCGGGGGAAGGGACCGAGAAGCGACGGCAAGAGTGCGGAGGGCTTCGTCGGCCAGTGTTTCATTGTGCGCGGCGATCTCGGCCCGTCGCTCCGGCGTCAGCGATCGTATCGCGTTGCCGAAAAGCTCGGAGGTGCAGCGCCCGAGCAGCACGTCCGGTGCACCCTTGGTAAAGACGCACAGGTGTGCATCGCAATCGGCATCGCTGTGAATCGTACTCATCAGCTTGCGCTCGGAGGAAAAGGGAATTTCGGCGACCCGCGTGAAACGTGCATCGAGTGACGCTCCATCCAGTCCCGCCTTGCGGGCCGCCACGATGAGGGCACCTTCCGTGGGATCACCCTGAACCGTCCAATGGCCATCGCTGCGCTGGAGGGTCGCATTGTTCGCGCGATCAGCGGCCACGAGAGCACGGATCGCCTCT
>CAZYIP010000055.1:7377-12109 GCA_964646895.1 uncultured Salinisphaerales bacterium
CTGGAGGGTCGCATTGTTCGCGCGATCAGCGGCCACGAGAGCACGGATCGCCTCTTCCCGCAGGGCATCCTCGGTGCCGTCAAGCGGTTCCAGACGGATTTCGCCCTGCGGGGCGTAGCCGGATCCTGCGAGATGCAATGTTCCGCTGGCCGTCACGATGCGCCGTACCGTCATTTCGTTCTTCGTGAGTGTCCCGGTTTTGTCGGAAGCAATAACATTGGCCGAGCCGAGCGCTTCCACGGCCGAAAGGCGGCGCACGATCGCATTGCGCCGGGCCATGCGTTGTACACCAATCGACAGTACGGCGGTGATGATCGCGGGCAACCCTTCGGGCACCGCCGCAATGGCGAGCGCCACGCCAAGGATGAGCACGTCGACGATCTCGCCCAGGCTTTCGATCTCCGCCACCAGCAGGATGGTGCCAATCATGGCTACCGCGATCGCGACAACGGTCTTGCCCAGCAGACCACCAACGCGATCGAGCTCTTTTTGCAGCGGTGTGGTTTCCGCTGGGGCCGCGTCGAGCATTCCTGCTATGCGCCCCATTTCGGTCGCCATTCCCGTAGCGGTTACCACACCAACGCCTCTCCCGTGAGAGATCGCGGTACCGCTGAATGCCATGTTGCGCCGATCGCCCAGGGGCGCATGCTCCGCAACCGGAGCGGTCTCCTTGGCGACAGGCTCACTCTCGCCGCTTAGCGCGGACTCGGTCGCTTGCAGAGAGGTCGTCTCGATCAGTCGGGTGTCCGCTGCAACGGTGTCGCCGCCTTCCAGGAGGACAATATCGCCCGGCACGAGCAGCGAGGCCGCGATGCGGCGCCGTACACCGGCGCGAATGACCGATGCCTGCGGTGCTGCCGTATTGCGGAGTGCCTCGACGGCCTTTTCCGCTCTCGCCTGGTGCGCATACCCCATGACTGCGTTCAAAAGGACGATGGCCGAGATGGCCAACGCCTCGTAGGGCAACCCGGCTGCGCTTTCCACAAACCAGAGAATTGTCGAGATGGCTGCGGCGGCGATCAGGAGAAGCATCAGTACGTCAGCGAACTGTGCCAGGAACTTGCGCCAGCGAGGGACGGGATGCGCCGCCGCCAGCCGATTCGGTCCGAAGCGCCGAAGCCGCGCCGCCGCCTCCGCCTCACTCAGACCACGCGTTGCGTCCGTGCCCAGCCGGGTGAGGACCTCCTCCCGAGGCATGCGGAAGGCCGCGGCCGCGACATATGAAAAACCATCACCATCCATCACGGAGTGGTCCATTGTGAGTGCGCCTATGCGCTTCGAACGAGTCACTTCGCGAAAGTGCCGGATTGATGGCTGTCCGTACCTCCCCACTCCTTCCACGCACCGAAGCGTGCTTGTGACTCCTCCGCACAGCCCCCATGATGCAACCGTAATGGCATGCGCCGCGCCGACGAGAGAAGAGGCTCACAGCATGAACCGCTCTACCAAGTTCAATGCCTGGTACATTGTCGCCGCCGTGATAGGGGTGGTCCTGTTGCACAATGCCTGGGTACAGAGCCAGACGGTCGAGCGCATTCCCTACAGCCAGTTCGAAACCTATCTGGACGAGGGCGCGGTCAAGGATGTGACGGTTGGTACCGACACGATTCGCGGAACTTTCGTCACGCCGCAGAATGGCAAGACCAACTTCGTCACCACGCGAGTCCCGCCCGAACTTGCCGCGCAACTGAAGCGCACCGGTACCACCTATACCGGCGCGGTCGACAATACATGGCTCACCACACTCCTGTCCTGGGTATTGCCGGCACTGCTCTTCATAGGCATCTGGCTGTTCATCATCCGCCGCATGGCAGGCCGCCAGGGCATGGGCGGCCTGATGTCGATCGGCAAGAGCAAGGCGAAGATCTTTGTCGAGACCGACACCAAGGTCACCTTTGCGGATGTCGCCGGCGTGGATGAGGCCAAGGCCGAGTTGCAGGAAGTGATTGACTTTCTGCAGAATCCCGGGGAATACGGCACGCTCGGGGCACGCATGCCCAAGGGAATCCTGTTGGTTGGTCCCCCCGGCACCGGCAAGACGCTGCTGGCGCGTGCCGTAGCAGGCGAAGCAGGAGTGCCCTTCTATTCGATCTCGGGATCGGAATTCGTCGAGATGTTCGTCGGCGTTGGTGCGGCGCGGGTGCGTGACCTGTTTGAACAGGCTCGCAAGGCCGCGCCTGCCATTGTCTTCATCGACGAGCTCGATGCACTCGGACGGGCACGCAATGCCGGCGTCATGCACGGCGGCAACGACGAGCGCGAGCAGACGCTCAATCAACTGTTGTCGGAACTGGACGGTTTCGATCCGAGCGAGGGCGTGGTGCTGCTGGGTGCCACCAACCGGCCGGAGATCCTCGATCCGGCGCTGTTGCGCGCGGGGCGCTTTGATCGGCAGGTCCTGGTCGACCGCCCCGACCGCGCCGGGCGGGTGCAGATCCTCAAGGTCCACATACGCAAGATCACGCTGGCGGCGGACGTCGACCTGGAGCAGGTCGCGGCCATGACCACCGGCATGTCCGGCGCCGATCTCGCCAATCTCGTGAACGAATCCGCACTGCTGGCGACGCGACGGCGTGCCAAGGCGGTGGGCATGGCGGATTTCACGCATGCCATCGAGCGTATTGTTGCCGGTCTGGAAAAACGCAATCGCCTCATCAACCCGAAAGAGCGCCGGATTGTCGCCTATCACGAAATGGGCCATGCCCTGGTTGCGATGGCGTTGCCGGGCGCCGACACGGTGCACAAGGTCTCCATCATCCCACGCGGAGTGGGCGCGCTCGGCTATACCATCCAGCGTCCGACGGACGATCGCTTCCTGATGACGGAACGGGAACTACGCAACAAGATTGCGGTGCTGATGGCCGGGCGCGCTGCGGAAAGCCTCGTCTTCCGTGATCTTTCTACCGGGGCATCAGACGATCTCGCCCGCGCTACCGATATCGCTCGCTCGATGGTGGCGCGCTATGGCATGGATGCCGACCTCGGCAGCGTCAGCTACGACAGTGACAAGCCAGGTTTTCTCGGGGAGCGCCGGCCGGGTTACCTGGAACGCAGCTACAGCGAGGCCACTGCCGAGGCCATCGATCAGGCCGTCCGCATCATCCTGCGAGACGTTGAGCAAGAGGCACTGGAAATCCTCGAGGACAATCGCGACATCCTCGACCGGGCTGCCCTTCGACTGCTGGAGGTCGAGACATTGGATGAAGCGGCACTGAGGGAGATTACAAGAGGATTGCGGCATCGCGCGGACGTAGCAACCGAGGAGGTGGTAAACGAATGATGATTGCGAATCAAGGCGTCATTCGCGCCGACACCCGGTATGGGTTTTTTATCAGGCACTTCATCTTCGCGGTCATGGCAGGAGGTTCTCATCATGCCCGATCGGAGCCCTGCTGCCGTCGATCCGCCCGGGGTCGCACCGGACACCGCCGGCCCCTGTTCGGCGCCCTCCATCTCGACGCCAGCTTCATATCCCGATTGTCTCGCCTGCTGTTTCAAACTCGACTGCGTACCAGTCAACCTCGATAGAGAACAGCTCGCCAGGTTCGCGGGCAGCGTCTGGCGTCAGCCTGCAATGAGCGTCGGCACGGTCATATGACACATCAGATCTCGGGTGACGCCGCCCAGCACCAATTGGCGCCAGCGGGAATGTCCATAGGCGCCCATACACAGCAGATCGATGTCACGGTCGGCGATAGAGGACAGCAGGGCATCGCTGATTCGAATGTCGCCTCGGGGAATATGCGAAAGCGAGCTCTTGATGCCGTGGTGCGCCAGATAAAGTGTAACGTCGGCTCCGGGGCTGTCGTCGCGAAGCACGCCCGCGTGTTCTTCCTCGCCGACTATCAGAATATCAACCGAATCGGCGCGGCTCAGTAGCGGCAACGCTGCCGCGACGGCCCGGGTGGCTTCGCGAGTGCTCTTCCAGGCAATCGCGATCCGCTTGCCGACCACATCAAAATGCCCGGCGTACGGGACCACCAGCACCGGGCGCCCCGACAGCAGCGCCACCTGTGCTGGCGCATCAAATACCCCCATGCCGGCCACGTCATCCGCGTCGCGCTGACGCATCAGCACCATGTCCGCACACCGTGCATGTGCGGCTACAATTGGCACCAACTCACCCCTTTTATAGGACCATTGGGTTTTCGCAGCACGGAACTGGCGCACCTGCGATTCGAAGATCGCTTTGAAATCGCTGTCGTGCTGCCGAATCTCATTCTCTTCCGCGCGCAGTGCGGCTTCTACCGTCCCCCAGGCCGGAACATTCGTATAGCCTCCAGCTACGTAGTAGCTGGGCGTGTACGTGTGCAGTGCGGTCAGGTGAGCGTCGTAAGCGACGGCGAGTCTCAACGCGACTTCCATGAGCGATTCCGTATAAACGGCTTGATCGACGTGAACCACGAAACTTGCATAGCCCATGACGATATCCTCAAGCAAGCCCTGAAATGTGCCCGGGTACACACCCAGGCACTCATCCCGCACTATAGCCCTTGCAACAGCTCCCGGATTGACCGGGATCAATGTAGACGTTCGACCCTGGTCCTGGCGGCCGGCTCAAGATCCGTCGCCGCCCCTCCGAGCCAGGCCTGGCTGTATCTGGCCCTTGACTAAACGTTGCGTATCACATGACGACGCAGGCGCAGTGGACAACCGCTGTTATACACTGCGTGCATACATCGGACTCGGTGCCCATACATCGGCACGCCCGGTTACTTTCAGGGAGCACAAT
>CAZYIP010000055.1:12209-19575 GCA_964646895.1 uncultured Salinisphaerales bacterium
CATCGGACTCGGTGCCCATACATCGGCACGCCCGGTTACTTTCAGGGAGCACAATGAGCGCATCAGCATTTTCGCTGGACAACAAAATCGCATTGGTCACCGGCGCCGGCCAAGGGCTTGGGCTGGAAATTGCAAAGGCGCTGGCGGGAGCCGGTGCAATCGTTGCAGTCAACGGACGCAACGGCGAAAAGCTGGAACACGCTGTGGCGGCCATCGAGGCCGACGGCGGGCGAGCCTTTTCACTGCCATTCGACATTGCAGACACCGCAGCCGTCGATGATGCTTTTGAAGCGATGTCAGACACCCACGGGCGCATCGACATTCTCGTCAATAACGCCGGTATCCGGGATCGCCGCGCGTTACTGGACTTCGACAGAGCGTCCGTGCGCCGGCTGATCGAAGTCAACCTGCTCGCCCCCTTCGATCTCTGTCAGAAATGCGCTCGACTGATGGTTGGCAACCAGGGCGGACGCATCATCAACATTACCTCGATCGCCGGCCCCATCGCCCGCGCAGGCGATGCCGCATATACCACCGCCAAGGGCGGTCTCGAAGCACTCACGCGCGCCCTGGCCGCTGAACTCGGTCCATCCGGGATAACGGTCAACGCCGTGGCGCCGGGGTTTTTCGCGACGGATGCCAACGCGGCCATGAGGGCGGATGAAAACATCGCCGAATGGCTGAAGCAGCGCACGTCCCTGGGCCGCTGGGGCAGTCCCGATGAAATCGCCGGGATTGTCGTTTTTCTCGCCTCTCCCGCGGCCTCCTACATCACCGGACAGGTCATCGCCGTCGATGGCGGCTATTTAGCCCATTTCTGACGCCGCTGCCATTTCCCGTCTAGCCGATTCTCGTCACGAACCTGGCTGCCGCACCGGCAGAATTGTCTTCAGAATCGACATCAACGGGCACCGAATGTCTCGCGCGGCGCCTGATGCGGTAATCTTCAAGAAAGGCGGCGATACGGCCGATGGCTTCGTGCAAATCCGGCTCGTATGGCAGGAACACCATTCGGAAGTGATCGGGGTGCGGCCAGTTGAATCCGGTGCCCTGCACCAGCATTACGCGCGTGGCTTCGAGTAGTTGCAGAAAAAACTGGCGGTCGTCCTCGATCGGATATACCGCAGGGTCGAGCCGTGGAAACATGTAGAGAGCAGCCTGCGGCCTGACGCAGGTGACCCCGGGAATTGCGGTAATCAACTCATAGGCCAGGTCGCGCTGGCGGCGCAGGCGCCCGCCCTCCCGCACCAGATCGTTGATGCTCTGGTAGCCGCCCAGCGCGGTCTGGATCGCCCACTGGCCCGGCACGTTGGCGCAGAGCTTCATGTTGGCCAGCATGTTCAGGCCTTCGATATAGTCGCGAGCGGCGTGCTTGTCGCCCGAGACAATCAGCCAGCCCGCGCGGTAGCCGCAAGCGCGGTAGCTCTTGGACAGCGAGTTGAAGGTGAGCGTGACCACGTCGGGTGACAGACTGGCCAGCGCCGTGTGCTTGACACCGTCGAACAGCACCTTGTCGTACACCTCGTCGGCCAGGAGCACCAAGCCGTTTTCACGGGCAAGATCGACGATGGCCTTGAGCACCCATTCCGGGTAGAGTGCGCCGGTCGGGTTGTTGGGATTGATGATGACGATGCCCTTGGTGCGTGGCGTAATCTTGGCGCGAATGTCGTCAAGATCGGGAATCCAGCCATTCGCCTCGTCGCAGAGATAGTGTACGGGCGTACCGCCCGACAGGCTGGTAACTGCCGTCCATAGAGGATAATCGGGCATCGGCAACAGCAGTTCGTCGCCATCATCGAGCAGCGCATTCGTCGCCATCGCGATCAAGTCGGATGCGCCGTTGCCCAGGTAAATGTCTTCCAGCGTCACACCCGCTATGCCTTGCTGCTGGGTGTAGTGCATGACCGCCTTGCGTGCGGCGAAGATGCCCTTGCTGACCGAATAACCCGCCGAGTCGGGCAGATTGTGGATCATGTCCAGCTGGATTTCCTCGGGGGCGTCGAAACCAAAGGCTGCCAGGTTGCCGATATTGAGCCTGATGAGCTGCTGGCCTTCGTCCTCCATCTGCTTGGCCCGCTCCATGATGGGACCGCGAATGTCGTACAGAACGTTAGCCAGTTTTCTTGATTTGCTGATGGTTTTCATGACGCTCATCAATCGGATTCCTTGCTTTCGGTAACCAGTGCCAGCCGTACAGGCCGGTCATCATATCCCATTTGCGACAAGCGGCCTCCCGCAGATCCCGGTCACAGCAAGCGGCCCAGATTCGCCTTCACGCCTCTGGATTACACTTCGTCGCTGAACTGCCCCAACTTGCGCCGCAATACCCGGTCGCGTGCAGCCAGGCTGCGCTCTCGATGGGGCCCGACGACCATCAAGAGTGACATCCGACGAGCCGAGGCAACTCCAACTGAGCGACCACGCCGGAACCCGCCCCCGCGGAAAGCTGCAGGCGACCACCATACCGGTGGGCGATAGCATCGACGATGGTCAGGCCAAGTCCGCTGCCACCCCCTTGTCGACCGCGCCAGAACCGTTGTTTCGCCCGGGCAATATCATCAGGCGCCAAGCCTTGTCCGCGATCAACGACGCGGAACGAAACAAGGCTGTCATCAGCCTGGATCGAAACATCCACCCTGGCGTCTTTCAGCGAATAGCGCAGTGCATTGTCGATCAGGTTGCGCAACGCCACGATCGCCAATGCCGGCGGCACGGCAAGTACCGAAGATCCGCCCTCACCGCACCGCATCACGCGTGCCGCGGCATCCTTGCCACTGTCCGCTATGGCCCTGGACAAAGTCTCGTCCGCGTCGATGCAGTCGTCACCATCAAATGGCAGCTGTCCTTCGACACGCGCCAGCAGCAGCAATTGATCCAGCGTCGAGCGCATGCGATGAACGCCCTCCGCTGCATCCGCCAGGGCGGTTTCGGATGCCTCCCCGCTGGTAATTCGCGCCACCTGCAGGTGTGTACTGACGGCCGTCAGGGGCGTGCGCAACTCATGCGCGGCATCGTTGGTGAAATGGCGCTCGCGCAGCACGGCCTCGGCAACACGCTGCAGCAAACGATTCAGAGTCCGGACCAAAGGTAGCAGCTCCGACGGGAGATTCGCTGATGCCAGCGGAGTCAGAGCATCGGGCCGGCGATGAGAAAGCTCTCGACGCAGCCGTCCCAGCGGCGCCAGACCACGGGTGGTACCGAACCACAGGGCGAGCAGGCCACCGATGGAGGCGATGAGAAACGGGACGCCCGCCGCTACTGCAATCTGGCGCCTTAACGAGTCACGTTCGTCGATACGATCTGCAGTGGTGATACTCAGGCCGCCGGTATGCAAGGTGAAGGTGCGCCACTGCTTGCCGTCGACCGTTCGCGTGTGATAGCCCGCCATGGCCCCGGCCGAAAGCGCATTGGATACATTGCGCGTGGTCGCGACCACTTCGCCGCGCAGCGAACGTATCTGGCAGGCGATGCCGTGGCCACCGGGTACCTGCACCACATCCGACAAACGGGTACCGGCATCGTCATGCGCCAAACTCGCTCTCTGGTCGAGCAGCCCGGAAACCATGCGTGCCGACATCGCGAGGCGGTCATCGAGCGTGTGCTGGAGGTTATGATCCAGATCGCGCAACATCCATGCCGCCGCTGCGCCCCACAACACGGCCACTGCCAGGCCGATTATCAGGACCAGTCGCAGTCGAAGGCTCATCGCGGAGACTGACCAAACCGATAACCCAGGCCGCGCACCGTTTCGATGATGTCGGTCCCCAGCTTTCGGCGCAGGTTGTGGATGTGCACGCTGAGCGCATTGCTTTCGACCTCGAGATCGAACCCATAAAGACTATCCTTGAGCCGTTCGGTCGACACGCAACGGCCGCGGGCCTGCATCAGGCAAATCAGCAGGGCGGTTTCGCGTCGGGTCAATGCGACCCTTTCACCATCGAGCCAGGTATCGCCACTGGTCGGATCCAGGCTCAGCGCTCCGGCACTGATCAGATTGACGCTGCGACCGGCGGCGCGGCGCATCAGCGCATGCAGCCGCGCAACCAGTTCCTCGAGATCGAAAGGTTTCACGAGGTAATCGTCCGCGCCACCGTGAAGACCCGCAATGCGATCTTCCACGGCGTCACGGGCCGTCAGCAACAACACCGGGCGGGGGTCGTCGCGCTGGCGCAACCGACGCAGCACATGCATGCCATCCTCGTCGGGCAGCGCCAGATCCAGCACCACGGCATCGCAACCACCCATTGCGAGTGCCGTTTCGGCCTCTCTGGCCGTGCCCACGGCGTCGGCTGTCATCCCGTAGGCGCGCAAACCCGCGACGATACCCTTGGCAACCAGGGTGTCATCTTCGACGACAAGAATCCTCATTACAGCAGGTCTCCGGCGGCTGATGCACGGCGGCAGTGATCGCCACGCCGCTCACACGTACTCGAATACACCGTAAATCGTATCGGATCAACCACGGTTAACGTTGGCTTAATCGCACGCCCCTAGCCTGCAATAGCTGCAATCCGGTTTGTTCACTCGAATGTAATGCCATCCATGGTGGAGACAGCCGTGTTGGAATTTGCGGGCGAGATGCTGCTGGCGATCGTCGGAGGACTGTTGCTGAATCTGACACCCTGCGTGCTGCCGGCTATCCCGGTCAAGATCCGTACCATCATGTACGAATCCGGAAATGGGGCCGGCGAGCGAATCATGGCAGCAACGATATTCACGGCGGGTTCGCTGCTTTTCTTCCTGGGCCTGGGCATCGCCACCGCAACGTTGCACTGGACCTGGGGCGCACTGTTTCAGTCACGCATCTTTCTGATTCTGCTGATCGCCGCGCTGTGTTTGTTTGCTTTCATCACGTTTCGGGACGTCGGCATACCGGTGCCACAGTTCGCGCAAGCGATGCGCGGACGTCGCCTTTTCGAGCCGTTCCTGTCCGGGCTTTTTAGCGCATTACTGGCTACGCCGTGCACGGGCCCGTTTCTGGGGGGCGTGCTGGCATTTGCAGTTACCCGGCCGCCGGCAGTCATCATCGCCATTTTCCTGGCTGTGGGATTGGGGTTGGCTCTACCTTACATCGTATTGCTGGCGCGGCCCGGTTTGCTGGACAAGCTTCCCAGGGCCGGCCGCTGGGCGGAGCACGTACGCCAGGGGCTTGCCTTCGTATTGCTGGCAGCGGCAGTTTTTTTCGCCCAAAGCCTGTTGCCGACGGATATTGCGCACTGGATCTGGCTCGTCTGGCTGGCGCTTCTCATTCTGTGGAGCATCCATGTAGCGGTGCGCGCCACAGGCCGGGCGGCGCAAGCCGTGGCCGCTGGCTTCTCCATCGCCGGTGTTGCGATGGTTTACGGCGGCGGACTGGCCATGCCCGCGCAGGCCGGACCGCTCGACTGGCAGCCGCTGGACTCCGGGGTACTGCAACAGGCGCGGGCCACGGGGCAACCGATCCTGATCGAGTTCACAGCCGACTGGTGCATCAACTGCAAGGTTCTGGAAAAAACGACCTATGCCGATCAGCAAGTCGTGCGAGCCGTGCATGACCACCGGGTGATCCCGTTGCAAGCTGACCTGACCCGCCCCGACCCGCGGCTGGAGAGCCTGCTCGTCGCCTACGACGGCGCCGCCCTCCCCTTTGCGGTGGTATTGAACGGCGACGAGCAGGTCGTACAACGTTTTTCGGGGATGTTTACCGCCAACGCATTGACTCGGGCGATCAACAGAACGACGGGGATCGATCATGAAGAATAAGGTGCTCTATTCGACGTTGACCATCGCGGCAGTGACTACAGCGCTGATCGCAGGCATCTATCTGGTCTTGCAGCCAGCGGGCGATGATACAAGCGCGCCGAACGGTGGCAACATATCGGCTATATTCGCTGACCGCGACAATAGTGCCTTCGGGCAGAGCGGCCTGCCGGATTCAACCGACAAGGTCAACGTCAGCGCGTGGTTTCCAGATTCGGTGACAAACGACGGTTCACGCGAATTGCGGGTGCAGCTGCATATCGATGAGGGATGGCACGTAAACGCGAATCCGGCATCGCTCGAATCTCTCATTCCCACGACGGTGCGAGCACGGGCCGGGGATCAGGCCGTACCCCTGGAGGTTGGTTACCCACCGGGCAGGGACAGCGGCATTTACCTGGAAGGCACGACCGTCCAGGTCTACGGAGACGACGCTATCATCAACGCTGTGCTCACGCCCCCGGTAGTAGAAGCTGTCCGGACGGCGGGCGCGCTGGATATCGTCGTGCGAACTCAATCGTGTAGCGATAACGGAATTTGCCTGGCGCCCGGCGAGCTCACCATCCGATTGCCTTGGAGTTGAGTCAATGCTCAGTGTCGGTCCTGTGTCGGTATCCGTCGCCGTGTTTGCACTCGCGGTTGCGATCGCGGCGATCGTCGGCGCCATGGTGGCGCGCCGGCACTCCGTGCGGGCAAGGCCGGGCGTGGCGTCATTGATTCTCGACATCGTGCTGATCGGCCTGCTGGCGGCTCGCATCGGTTTCGTGATCGAGTGGCTGCCCCGCTACCTGGAAGCTCCGTGGTCGATTCTGCGCATCGACGACGGCGGCTTCGCCATATGGCCGGGCGTTCTCGCAGCCACCGCCTTCGCCATCTGGCGCGCACGCCGGGCACCGGCCATCCGGCGTCCGCTGGGCGCGGCCATGCTTGCCGGGTGGGCATCCTGGGCCCTTTTGAGCGGCTCGCTGTTTCTGATAAACCAGACGGCACTTCCTCTGCCCGTGACCGAGCTCGCCCGGCTCGACGGCTCGACGACAACCCTTGCCGCCCTGAAAGGCAAACCCATGGTGGTCAACCTGTGGGCGACATGGTGCCCGCCCTGCCGGCGTGAGATGCCGCTGCTGGCTGAGGCGCAGCAAACGCGGTCCGGAATAACATTCGTTTTCGTCAATCAGGGTGAGGGGCACGAGAAAATCCAGCGGTATCTCAGTACCGAGCATCTGCAGTTACAGAATGTGTTGCTGGATCCATTCGGGGAGGTAGGCCGGACAGTCGGCTCTCGGGCGTTGCCGACCACGCTGATCTTCGATGCCAGCGGTACGCTGATCAGGACTCACATCGGGGAGTTTTCGGGGGCGAGCCTTGCAGCCACGTTACGACGTATTGCACCGAAAACAGCCGGCGAGCACTCTTCCGGATCCGACAGCGACGCCTGATGGCGTCTGATCGCTGCACATGTCGTCTGATCGACAAGCCGGTGCCCAGGCATGTCCGGTCGCGGCATGAATCCGCCACCCGGCTGCGGTTCGCACTCCCGGTTCCTATTCGGGCAGTTGACCCACATCGGCATGCAGCAGGGGCGCATCCCTGATCCAGAGCTTCGCGCCCTGCGGACCGACTGTCGCAT
>CAZYIP010000056.1:0-19566 GCA_964646895.1 uncultured Salinisphaerales bacterium
ACATAATATGTATTATGCGCAATATAATTGTGGACACACGGAGAGAGCGCTCTAAATCTGGCTATGAGTCAAGTGCGGTCAATGCGGAGCCCTTGTGGGCCGCAATATGATCGGTCTTGTCGCTCTTGATCTCGTATTGCGGGTCATCCTTGCTGGCGCGGCGTCGGTGGCCCTTGTAGTCGAAATCCGCCGTGTGAACCCTGATGATGGTTCCGCTGACGCGTCCCGCCTCGGAATTCCAGCTGACATGATCGCCCACCTTGAACCTGGAGCCTGCCATCGATCTCTCCGCGCCCTGGTCACATGGTTTGCGTAAGCTTGTCCGAACCAAGCATGCCGGCAAGCAAGGTCTCGATCTTCTTCTGCGTTTCGCCCCGGTCCTGCGAACTGAACTGAATGCCGATCCCCTGGCGGCGCTTGGCTTGTGCACCTGCCGGCGTCACCCAGACCACGCGTCCGGCGAGCGGCAGGCGCTCGTCCTGTTCCACCAGCGTGACCAGCACGAACACTTCGTCGCCGATGTGGAATGTCTTGTTGGTCTGCACGAAAAGACCGCCGTTCTTGATGAACGGCATATACGCGTTGTAGAGCGCCTGCTTATCCGGGATCGCCATGTTGAGGATACCCGGTCGCGCGCCGTTTGTAGTCCCTGCGTCCATTACATCGCCTTTTGCCAGGTCTGTCGCCAGCGGATCAGCAGCGTCTCGATGAGAAGCTGCTTGTTGGCCTGGGTTTCTGCCAGCGCGCGTGTCTGAATGGTTGCGCACGCCAGGCGTTCCAGGTCCGCACTGGCGGCTGTCGCTGCCAGCTGGTTCAGATTCGCGGTGTTGTCGGCATTTGTCAATACTGTGGACGAAAGCCCCACCTGCAAACGCAGCAAGTCGAGCAACCAGACATAAAACCAGTCGAGAATGTCCGTGAGATCGTCATTGAGCCAGGCCTCAGCCACCGACACCACATCGCCGCGGTCCCTGGCCAGCGTCATGAGCCCGTCGATCCAGGCGGCACGCCGGTCGGGATACCCTTCGCCGATGCGCCCGGCGGCCAGCAAAGGCGCACTGCCAAGCTGCGGCGCCAGAGCGGGATCGATCCCCTGATCGGTCAGCCAGTCGCGCAGCGTCTGGTCGTCCGGGCGCTGAAAGCGATAGATCTGGCAGCGACTGCGAACGGTTGCCGGCATGGCCGTCGTCCGGCTGGTAACCAGCAACAGGTAGCTGCCGGCGGGCGGCTCTTCGAGCGTTTTCAGCAGGCTGTTGAATGCCGCGATGGTCATCCGCTCGGCATCGCAGATCAAGCCCACACGGCCTCGACGGTGCCGGCTGGTCAGATGAAGCTGACCCGAGAATTCGCGCACCGCGTCGACCGGTATGCTCTGGCCCGCGCCCTGGGGCGCCAATTGCGCGAAGTCCGGGTGCGTGCCGGCGACGAATTGCACGCAACTCGGGCATTGGCCGCAGGCGAAACCGTCGCCATCGCGCTGACCGCACAGCAGAGCCTGCCCAAGAGTACGTGCGAATACCTGCTTGCCGAGCCCGGCCGGGCCGCCAAACATGAGGGCGTGACTCAAGCGTTCGCGGGAAAGGCCGCTCTGGATCTGTCTCCACAGAGCCGCGTGCCAGGGCAGGATCGCTTCAGTTTGCACGATGATGGATGACGATATCGTCGAGCAATGTCTGCAGTTGCCCTTCCACCGCCGGCTGCTCCAGACTGGCGTCGATGATGTGATAGCGCGTCGGCTCGGCGCGCGCGCGTTCAAGGTAGCATTGGCGAACCGCCTGCATGAATTCGTGCCGCTCCCGTTCGAAGCGGTTACCCTCGCCGCGTCGTGCCGCGCGCGCCAGTCCCTGCTCTACCGGCAGGTCAAAGACCAGCACGTGATCGGGGCGTAACGAACCCTGTACCATCCCCTCCAGCGTGGCGACGACATCCGTGCCGAGGTCGCGCCCAGCGCCCTGGTAAGCGTAGGTCGCGTCCGTGAAACGATCGCTCACCACCCACTCGCCGCGCGCCAGCCCCGGGCGTATGCGATTCTCGATGTGTGCTGCGCGGGCGGCAAACACCAGCAGCAACTCGGTCATCAGCGGTATGCCCTCGGCCCAGTCGTCGAGGACCAGTTCGCGAATGGCTTCGGCCAGCGGCGTACCGCCTGGTTCGCGTGTGAGATCGACCGGCAGGCCGGCCGCTCGCAGGTGATTGCGGATAAACTCCGCACTGGTGGATTTGCCAGCACCCTCGATGCCTTCGAGAGTAATGAAAACCCCTCGTCGCCGGCTCATCAGTTGCCCTTCCCAAGCTGGTATCTCGCCACCGCGCGGTTGTGCTCCTCGAGCGTCGCAGAGAAATGATGGGTGCCGTCGCCCCTGGACACGAAGTACAGGGCATCGCCCTGCGCCGGGTGAACCGCGGCCTTGATGGATGCGGCACTCGGAATGCAGATCGGGGTCGGGGGAAGCCCACGGCGGGTATAGGTATTGTAGGGCGTGTCGCGGCGCAAATCCCGAAGGCTCAGGTTGCCGTCGTATGTGCTGCCCAGGCCGTAAATTACCGTTGGGTCTGCCTGCAGGCGCATACCGCGTTCGAGGCGGCGCACGAACACGCCGGCAATCCGGCGCCGCTCCGACGCCACACCGGTTTCGCGCTCGATGATCGATGCCAGAATGAGCGCCTGGTAGGAGGTTTGCAACGGCAGGTCATCGTCACGGTTTTCCCAGGCATCGTGCAGCGTGCGCTGCATCTTGCGGTAAGCCCGCTGCAGAAACTGTACGTCGGTTGTACCGCGCGGAAAGAAGTACGTGTCGGGCGCAAACAGTCCCTCGGGGTCTTTGCCAGCCTGACCGATCGCTTTCATGATCTCGGCACCGCTGTCTCCTCGCAGGGTGTGTTTGATTGCGTCGTTGCGGTCGATTGCCCGCATCATCTGATCGAATGTCCAGCCTTCGACCACGGTCAACCGGTGCTGATAGACCTTGCCGGACGTTATCCGTTGCAGAAGGTCGGGCGGTTGCATTCCCGGCTCAACCTGGTACTCGCCGGCTTTCAGGTGCCTGGCCTCGCCGGTGGCGCGCGCGTACCAGTCCAGGTAGTGAGCGTAACGCGGGTGCGCCAGCAACCCCTGTGCCGCCAGCTGTCCGGCCAGCGCTGTCATGTTTGTTCCGGGGGAAATCTGAATCAGCTGCGGCGACTGCAACGTCAGCGGAGCATGGAGAAAACGGGAGAAATCCCACGCACCGAGTCCACCCGCCAGAAGCACCGCGACGATCAGAATCGACAGGGCGATTTTTGCAGCCGTGCGCACGTTGTCACCCGCCCGATATCATGTCACCGCCTGTGACGCCATCTTCGCGGCGCAACGCGCCAGGCCCCGGCGCGACCGTTCAGCGCAGGCGGCGAAAAATCACGGTGCCGTTGGTGCCGCCGAATCCAAAGGAGTTGGACATGACCACGTCAATGTTCATTTCGCGGGGCTGATGCGGCACGTAGTCGAGATCGCACTCCGGATCCGGGTGATCGAGATTGATAGTCGGCGGGGCAACCTGGTCTCTGAGGGCCAGCACGCTGAATATCGCCTCGACGCCGCCCGCGGCTCCCAGCATGTGCCCGGTCATGGATTTGGTGGAGCTGATTGCCATTTTTCCGGCATTGTCGCCAAACGTCTTCTTGATCGCGACCGTCTCGGCGATATCGCCAACCGGCGTGGATGTGCCATGGGCGTTGATGTAGTCCACGGCCGCCGGCTCGATGCGCGCATCGTTCAGCGCATTGCGCATGCAATGGATGGCGCCCTCCCCGCCCGGCGCCGGCTGCGTGATATGGTGCGCATCGGCACTCATGCCGAAGCCAACCAGCTCTGCATAAATATTGGCGCCCCGTGCCCTGGCGTGTTCGTACTCTTCGAGCACCAGGACGCCGGCCCCGTCGCTGAGCACAAACCCGTCCCGGTCCCTGTCCCATGGGCGGCTGGCCGCCTGTGGATCATCGTTGCGGGTCGAAAGCGCCTTGACCGAGCAAAAACCGGCCAGCCCGGCCGGGCTCGAGCCCATTTCCGCGCCACCGGCGAGCATCACGTCGGCATCGCCATACGCAATCAGACGGCCGCACAGCCCGATGTTATGGGTACCGGTGGTGCACGCGGTTACTGTCGCCAGATTGGGGCCCTTGGGGCCGAGCAGAATGGAAATGTATCCGGATACCATGTTGATGATGCTGCCGGGCACGAAAAACGGCGACACCCGCTTGGGATTGCCGGTGGATTCCAGCGCGATGGTGTTTTTCTCGATGTTCGAGATGCCGCCAATGCCCGATCCCACCGAAACGCCGATACGCCGGGCATTTTCCTCGGTGATTTCGAGACCGGCATCGCGTACCGCTTCCATCGCGGCGGCCACGCCGTAATGAATGAACTGGTCCGTCTTGCGCGCATCCTTGACCGACATGAACCGGGTGACGTCGAAATCGCGGATGGCGCCTCCGAAACGGGTCGAATAAGCCGACACGTCAAACGCATCCAGAGGCGTAATCCCGCTGCGGCCCGCAAGAATGCTGGCCCAGCCCGAGTTCACATCGTTGCCGACCGGCGAAATCAGCCCAAGGCCGGTAACTACCACTCGTCTCTGACTCAATGTTTCACCTTGTCATTGGGAAAACACCTGCGGGCATGTGCCGGCGGGTCGCGGCCTACAGCGTGTTGACCGGCCCGGCAGGGCTCATTCCGAGTTGCTGTTGGTCTTGATGTAGTTGATCGCATCCTGAACGCTGACGATCTTTTCGGCTTCTTCGTCGGGAATGTCGATCTCGAATTCCTCTTCGAGCGCCATCACCAGTTCGACCGTATCCAGGGAATCGGCGCCCAGATCGTCAACGAAGGAAGCTTCGTTGGTTACCTGCTCTTCACCGACGCTCAGCTGTTCGGCAACGATTTTTTTTACCCGTTCGTCAATACTGCTCATTCTTTGCATCTCCTCATCGATAACAGGGATCGAGTGTGCTCAAGCCGCGCGCATTGTAGATGAAAAGTGGCGATTCAATCTACAACACACGCGATAAATACCCAAGTCGGGCAGTCCATCGCCGGTTCAGGCCATATGCAGGCCACCATTGACATGTAGGGTTTCTCCCGTGATGTACGCTCCGGCCGGCGAAGCCAGGAAGGCAACCGCGCCGGCGACATCCGCGGGCGTGCCGAAATGACCGAGCGGCACCTGGGAGAGTAGCGCCTCACGTTGTTGCTCCGGGAGGTCCCGGGTCATCGCGGTATCGATAAAACCGGGCGCTACGACGTTGACGGTAATCCCGCGCGAGCCAACCTCGCGAGCCAGGGAGCGGCTGAAGCCGGCCAGCCCGGCCTTGGCGGCCGCATAGTTGCTCTGGCCCGCGTTTCCAATGCTGCCGACCACCGAACCGATGTTGATGATACGGCCATGCCGCGCCTTCATCATGCCGCGCAGTACGGCCCGGCAGCAGTGGCAGGCGCCGCTCAGGTTGGTCGCGATGATGGTGTCCCAGTCCTCCGGCTTCATGCGCAACAACAACCCGTCGCGGGTGATGCCCGCGTTGTTGACCAGAATCGTCGGCGGTCCGAATTCGCGGCTCACCTCGCGCACCAGCGCGTCGATTGCGGCTATATCGGTAATGTCGAGGGTACGTCCGGCACCCGGGCGACCCGCCTTGCTCAAGGCGGCACCGATGTGGTTCGCGCCCGCTTCCGTGGTCGCCGTGCCGACAAGTGTAGCGCCAAGGCGGCTGAGTTCGTGGGCAATCGCTTCCCCAATGCCGCGCGAGGCGCCGGTTACCAGCGCGATTTCATTCTGCAGCATAAATGCAGGAGCCTGCTCTAGGGTTGGTTTCCGTGGCCCGCGCACGTGCGGTCGACCGCCTTGCGCAGCGCCGAGGGTGTACCCAGCGCGAGTGCATCGATGGCCTTGTCGATGCGCTTGCTCAGGCCGGTCAGGACTCTGCCGGGGCCACACTCAAACATGGGATTGGCATTGCTCGCGAGCAGATGGCGCACGCTTTCCACCCAGCGCACAGGGCTGTGAAGCTGGGCGATCAGTGCCTCGCGAATGTCGCCCGCAGTCGCGCGGGGCTTGGCATCGACATTGTGTATGACCGGAATGGTTGGCGTCTGCAACTCCACCGTTTGCAGTACCTCACGCAGACGCTGCGCGGCCGGTCGCATCAGGCTTGAATGCGCCGGCACGCTGACTGCCAGTGCGCGTGCGAGCTTTGCACCCGCGGCCTTGGCCTGCCCGAGCGCGCGTTCCACCGCGCTGTGCGCACCCGCGATCACCACCTGACCCGGTGCATTGAAATTGACGGCTTCAAGCACTTCCCCCTGACTTGCGTTGCGGCACAGCGTCTCCACTTCGGTATCGGGCAGGCCGACAATTGCGGCCATGGCGCCTTCTCCCTCGGTGACCGCCGCCTGCATCAGGCGCCCACGCTCCGCGACCAGGCGCAGGGCGTCAGCATAGCGCAGCGCGCCAGCGCAGGTCAGCGCAGTGTATTCCCCAAGACTGTGCCCGGCCATGGCACATGGCTGGCTTCCCCCGGCCGATTGCCACGCCCGCCATGCGGCAACCCCCGCCGCCAGCAGCGCGGGCTGCGTGTATTCGGTGCGGTTCAGCTTTTCTTCCGGTCCCTGTTGCGTCAACCGCCACATGTCGTATTCGAGCGCGGCCGAAGCCTCGTCGAAGGTCTTTTCCACGATCGGAAATTCCTGCGCCAATTCACTCAGCATGCCGATCGACTGCGATCCCTGCCCGGGGAATAGCATAGCAAACTGCATCAGCTATTAAGCCCTACTGTTTGGTATTATTGGATTTTATCAAAATATACAAAAGTGCGCCTGTTACCGGCCTCGCCTATTTGGCCAGCTAAGCATTTCCCGGTCAAGTACGCACGCCGGATCGCATCTTACCACCGCCGCGTGCCGCTGTCGCGAGCCCTCGTGCAGCAGGCGGACGGGCGATGGCGTTGCCGTGGCATAATGTCATATATCGACAGGCATTCGCGATCCCTATCGCCACAGCATCGAATCCCGCAATGACCAGTGCCGGCAAGATTACAACGCGGCAGAGAATCATCGTTGGCATGTCCGGCGGTGTCGACTCGTCAGTGGCCGCTCTGCTGCTGCGCGAACAGGGCTTTCAGGTAGAAGGCCTGTTCATGTTCAACTGGAGCGACGACGAGAGCGGCTACTGCACGGCTGCGGCCGACTATCAGGATGCACGGCAGGTCTGCGCCGAACTCGGCATTCCGCTGCATCGGGCGGATTTCTCGCGCGAGTATCGTGAGCGTGTGTTCCACCGCTTTCTCGCGGAATACGCCGCCGGGCGCACGCCGAATCCCGATGTGCTGTGCAATCGCGAGATCAAGTTCAAGTCGTTTTTGCACCATGCCCTGCGGCTTGGGGCGGATGCCATCGCCACCGGCCATTATGCGGATGTGCGCAAGGCGGCGCACGGGGCGGAGTTGCTGCGGGCGCGCGATGCCGGAAAGGACCAGACCTATTTCCTCGCATCGGTTGCGCAGGCAGCGCTGGCGCGCACGCTGTTCCCGCTCGGAAATCTCGTCAAGCGGGAGGTTCGTCGCATCGCCGAACAGGCCGGCTTCGACAACTTCGCGAAAAAGGACAGCACGGGAATCTGCTTTATCGGCGAGCGTCCGTTTGCGGACTTTCTTGCCGGCTATCTTCCGGCTCGCCCGGGCCCCATCCGCGCCTGGGGCACGGGCACCGTCCTCGGCGAGCATCGCGGTGTCATGTTCTACACGCTCGGCCAGCGCAAGGGACTCGGTATCGGTGGCTACTCCGGCGGCGACGACGCGCCATGGTACGTGATCGACAAGGACCCGGCCGAAGGGGTTCTCTGGGTTGCCCAGGACCCGTGCCATCCGCAGCTCATGAGTACCCGGTTGCACGTGTCCGACATGCACTGGATCGGCCCGCCGCCGGTGCGCCGGCTCCGCTGCACGGCCAGGATTCGATATCGCCAGCAGGACAGCTCCTGCATCGCCTGGAGCGATGGTGCTGGCGGATGGGTGCTGGATTTCGACGAGGCCCAACGGGCAGCGACTCCGGGCCAGTTCGCCGTACTCTACGAGGGTCGACGCTGCCTCGGCGGCGGCATCATTGCGGCGCGTGAACCCATGGCTACCCCACTGCGCGCGGCGGTTTCGTGAACGACCCCCGTTCGCGAACGCCGGGGGTATTGGGTATTTCATGCAACGGTGCCGCGTGAAACGCCACCAGACCCTGGCCCTGGCCAGTGTTGCCCAGTGCGCGTTATGGGTACAGGACGTGGCGAAGCGTGGCGTTTACCGCGTCGAGCGCATGGACAACGCGATCGACTCCATTCTGTGCATCGACCCCGAAACCGCCGATGCGGTGTACGGCGGTGTCGCCAGCATCCGTGACGGACTCGAAATACTGCATGCCCAGCTTGGCAGGGAAGCGTGCCGGCTGGAAGCGGCGGAGCTGGCGGAGGTGTCCCGTTACATGGGGCAGCTGCTGCGCCTGGCTGGCAAGGTCCAGCGCAATTCTTCCCTGGCCAGCGTGTTGCGGGAAGGACTGGAACAGGCGCAGGAGGCGCGGCGAATGGGAGCGACGACGGAAGTCCTGCGTACGCGTCTGGCCGATCTGTACACACGCACGATCAGCCAGCAGACGCCGCGGGTCATGGTGAATGGCGATCAGGTCAACCTGGAGAATATCGGCTTCGTGGAAACCATTCGCCTGTTTCTGCTGTGCGGCGTGCGCTCCGGCGTGCTCTGGAGGCAATGTGGCGGGCGCATGTGGCGTCTGCTCCTGCAACGCAATCGTATTCTTGAGCAGGCGCACGAGCTTTCGCGTCGGTTATAATGCGCAGATTCACTCTGGACCGCGGCTGGCAGGAATGGCCGTCGGCGGTGCCAGCCTGTCAATTCTCGTTTCAATCACCTGGGAGAGCACGCAATGACGGACAGCTTCAAAGCTCGCGGGAGCCTGCAGGTCGGCAACAGCCGCTACGACATTTACCGACTCGACGCCCTGCAGGACAGATACGACATTGCGCGCCTGCCTTTTTCGCTGAAGATTCTGCTGGAAAACCTCCTGCGCCACGAGGATGGAGTCAACGTCACCCGTGACGACGTCGAAGCGCTCGCGCGCTGGAATCCCAAAGCGGAACCCAGCCGCGAAATCGGCTTCACGCCGGCACGCGTGGTGCTGCAGGACTTTACCGGCGTGCCAGCGGTCGTCGACCTTGCCGCCATGCGCGACGCCATGAAGCAGCTCGGCGGCGACCCCAACCGCATCAACCCCCTTTCGCCCGCCGAGCTCGTCATCGACCATTCCGTGCAGGTGGACCACTTTGGCACGGCCGACGCATTCAAGCTGAACGCCGGCATCGAATTCGAGCGCAACAAGGAGCGCTACGCTTTCCTGCGCTGGGGTCAGAATGCATTTCAGAACTTCGCGGTCGTGCCGCCGGACACCGGCATCGTGCACCAGGTCAATCTGGAGTATCTGGGCCGCGTGGTTTTCGCAGCGGAGGACAATGGGCGCCCCCTCGCCTACCCGGATACCCTTGTCGGTACCGATTCCCATACCACGATGATCAACGGCCTCGGGGTGCTCGGCTGGGGCGTCGGCGGCATCGAGGCGGAAGCCGCGATGCTCGGGCAGCCGATTACCATGCTGATCCCGCAGGTGGTGGGTTTCCGCCTTACCGGCAAGCTGGCCGAAGGCGCGACCGCCACCGACCTGGTGCTGACTATCGCCCAGATGCTGCGCCGCCACGGCGTGGTCGGCAAATTCGTGGAGTTCTTTGGCGACGGGCTGGAGAACCTGCCGCTGGCGGATCGCGCGACTATCGGCAACATGTCGCCCGAGTATGGCGCCACTTGCGCGATCTTCCCGATCGACGGCGAGACCATCCGCTACCTGCAGCTGACCGGCCGCTCGCAGGCCCAGATCGCCCTGGTCGAAGCCTATGCGAAAGCCCAGGGTTTGTGGCATGAAAAAGGCACAGCGGACGTTGCCTACACGGATGTTCTGGAGCTGGACATGGGCACCGTTCAGCCCAGCCTGGCAGGGCCGCGCCGGCCGCAGGACCGCATTCTGCTCGGCGACATGCGCTCCGCCTACCGGAAGAACGTGGAACCGATGATCGAAGCGCGCAACGCCGCGAGTGGCGCTGACGCCCGTTTCGAGAGTGAGGGCGGCGGCACCGCGGTCGGTGCCCACCCGCTCGCCGACGGGGCCGTCGAGGTCTCCATGAACGGCCGGACCTTCGAGCTGCGCGATGGCGCCGTCGTCATTGCCGCGATCACCTCCTGCACCAATACCTCGAATCCGGCAGTGATGGTGGCCGCCGGCCTGCTGGCGCGCAACGCGCGCAGCAAGGGGCTGCAAAGCGCGCCCTGGGTGAAGACCTCGCTCGCCCCCGGTTCCAAGGTGGTCACCGAATACCTCAAAAAGGCCGGCCTGCTGCCGGATCTGGAAGCGCTCGGATTTTCGCTGGTCGGCTATGGCTGCACCACCTGCATCGGCAACTCCGGACCGCTGCCGGTTGCCGTCAGCGACGCCATTCAGGAAAACGACCTGGTGGCGGCCGCGGTGCTTTCCGGAAACCGCAACTTTGAAGGCCGCATTCACGCTGAAGTTCGCATGAACTTCCTGGCATCGCCACCGCTCGTGGTGGCCTATGCGCTCACCGGCTCGGTCGATTGCGACCTGACTACCGAGCCGCTCGGCACAGGCCAGGACGGCCAGCCGGTGTATCTCAAGGATATCTGGCCGAGTCAGAAGGAAATCCACGACACCCTCGCCGGCGCACTCGACTCCGACATGTTCCGGAACAGCTACGGCAAGGTGTTCGACGGCGACGAGCGCTGGAACAGCCTTGACGTGCCCGAGGGCGATCTCTACGAGTGGGATCCGAATTCGACCTATGTGGCCAATCCGCCCTATTTCGAGGGCATGGGCATGGAGTTGCCCGATCTGCCGAAGATCACCGGTGCGCGCGTGCTGGCACTGCTCGGCGACAGCATCACCACCGATCATATCTCCCCGGCCGGGGCCATCAAGGCAGACAGTCCGGCGGGCGAGTATCTCATTGGTCGTGGCATTCAACCACGTGATTTCAACTCGTACGGCTCGCGGCGCGGTAATCATGAAGTGATGATGCGCGGTACCTTCGCCAACATTCGCTTGCGCAACCAGCTCGCGCCCGGCACCGAGGGTGGCTGGACCACGCATCAGCCCAGCGGCGAGCTGATGAGCATTTATGACGCTGCCATGCGCTACCAGGCGGACGGTGTGCCGCTGGTGGTGCTTACCGGTACGGAATACGGCTCCGGATCGTCCCGCGACTGGGCGGCCAAGGGCACCCTGCTGCTGGGCGTGCGGGCGGTGATCGCACAGAGCTTCGAGCGCATTCATCGCTCCAACCTGGTTGGCATGGGCGTGCTGCCGCTGCAGTTCGGAGAGGGTGACAGCGCCGGAAGCCTGGGCCTGACCGGCAAGGAGACATTCGATATCGGCGGTCTGGAGCCCGGCGCCAAAACGGTTGCCGTTACCGCTACCGGTGAAGACGGCAGGAAGACCACTTTCGAGGCGCATGTGCGTATCGATACGCCAAAAGAGTGGGACTACTACCGTAACGGCGGTATCCTGCACTATGTCCTGCGGAATTTGGCGAGGGATTGAGAGTCAGACGATTATTGCCGTGGTACGCATTGCCGTGGGAGCGGTTCGCGCCGTTCCCGCGAAATGCGTACTCGATCCACCATCGAGATCAAGGCGTCGATACTCGGGTCCGATATGCAGTCCCTGAACGGCAAGACCTTGTTCATTACCGGCGGTTCGCGTGGCATTGGCCTTGCCATCGCCCTGCGCGCCGCGCGCGACGGGGCGAATGTCGCCATTGCCGCCAAGACCGTCGAGCCCCATCCCAAGCTGCCGGGAACGATCTATACCGCTGCTGAATCCATAGAGAACGCCGGTGGACAGGCGTTGCCGATCCACATGGATGTACGCGCGGACGAAGACGTGCGGGCGGCGGTGCGCAAGGCGGCCGACCACTTCGGCGGCATCGATATCCTGGTGAACAATGCCAGTGCCATCAGCCTCACCGGCACCCTGGATACGCCGATGAGGCGTTTCGACCTGATGTTCGACGTCAACGTGCGCGGCACCTTCTCCGCTTCACAGGCTTGTATCCCCTATCTGCGCCAGGCGCCCAATCCGCATATTCTCACATTGGCTCCGCCCCTGAACATGGCGGCCAAATGGTTCGCACCCCACGTTGCCTACACCATGTCCAAATATGGCATGAGTCTGTGCGTGCTGGGCATGGCGGAAGAGTTTCGCGACGAGGGGATCGCGATCAATGCGCTGTGGCCGCGTACGGTCATTCACACGGCGGCGCTCAACAACATTCCCGGTGTGGAGGCGGAGAACTGCCGCAAGCCCGAAATCGTGGCCGATGCCGCGCACCACATCCTGACTCGCGACAGCCGCAAGTACACGGGCCGCTTTTGCATAGACGAGGACGTACTGCGGGACGCCGGTGTAACGGATATGACCCAATATGCCTATCAGGCGGGCGACCGGCTCCTGCCGGACCTGTTCCTGGACTAGCCGATCATGCGCCGCGTAATCTTCAACCAGAAAGGCGGGGTCGGCAAAACGACGATCGTCTGCAACCTGGCTGCCATCGGTGCCGCACGCGATCGCCGTACCCTGGTCGTCGATCTGGATCCTCAGTGCAACGCCAGCCAGTACCTGCTCAGCTCCAGGGATATCCGGGCACAATCGACGGTGGCCGACCTGTTCGCGGAATTTTTACGCTTCCGGATGCAACCCCCGGACGTCAGGGACTTTATCGTCGAGTCGCCCTTCCCCAATCTCGCGCTGATTGCGGGACACGCCGATCTCGACTCGCTGCAGGGCAAGCTCGAGTCGCGGCACAAGATCTACAAACTCAAGCAGGCACTGCAGGAGTTGCCGGATTTCGACGAAATTTATATCGATACTCCGCCCGCACTCAATTTCTATAGCCGTTCTGCATTGATCGCCGCCGAACGGGTCCTGATCCCGTTCGATTGCGATGACTTCTCCCGGCAGGCCCTGTACACTCTGTTCGATAACATTGGCGAAATCCGGCAGGATCACAATCCCGACTTGCAGGTCGATGGTATCGTGGTCAATCAGTTTCAGACCCAGGCGCGTTTACCGGGCCGTCTTGTGGCGGAGCTGGAGGAAGAGGGACATCCGTTGCTGCAAACGCATGTGACCTCGTCGGTGGCCGTCAAGGAGTCGCACGACCGCTCGCTGCCGTTGATTTACCTGCGCCCGCGCCACAAGGTCACGCAGGCTTTCGTGCGTTTGTATGAGGAATTGGCTGACAATTGATGCGCAACAGCCTGGTTCTTCGTACTTTCCGGGAGGAGATGATGTTCGTGGCCGTGGCTGCGGATAGGGAACGCGCACGACACCGGGGCTGGCCGCTCATGATGACGGTGCTCCTGGGCGCCCTGCTTCTGTTCGGTCGGCCGGCGCTGGGAGCGGACACCGCAGCGTTGGTCACTATCGACGGCGCTATCGGCCCCCCTACCGCAATGTACGTGCAGGACGCAATGGAGCGGGCCGAGAAGATGGGCGCCAGCATCATCATATTGCGAATGGATACGCCGGGCGGCCTGAGCGTTTCCATGCGTGACATCATCAAGGATGTCCTCGCCTCTCCCGTCCCGGTTATCGGGTTCGTGGCGCCAGCAGGCGCGCGCGCCGCCAGCGCCGGCACCTACATCCTCTATGCGACCCACGTCGCCGCCATGGCGCCGGCCACCAACGTTGGCGCGGCGACACCGGTCTCCATCGGCGGCGCCATGGGCGGTGGCTCGGAACAGCCGGACGAAGGCAACAAGTCGGACAAGTCGAAAGACAAGGGCGAGAACGAGCCCTCATCCAGCGGTGACGCGGAGCGGCGCAAGATCCTCAATGACTCCGTCGCCTTCATCCGCAGCCTCGCGGAGCGGCGCGGGCGCAATGCCGATTGGGCGGAAAAGGCCGTACGCGATGCCGCGAGCCTGTCCGCGGACGAGGCAGTGGCGCACAACGTCGCTGATCTGAAGGCGGACAGCGTACCCGCCCTGCTCAAGGCGATCGATGGCCGGCGGGTGGAAATCGGCGGTCGTACGATCACACTGCACACGGCAGACCTGCAGGTGGTCGAGATTCAGCCTGGCTGGCGCGTGCAGGCGCTGAGCGTCATCAGTAATCCGACGCTCGCCTACCTGCTCCTGCTGGCGGGTATCTTTGGCCTTGCCATCGAACTGTTCAGCCCCGGGCTGATTTTTCCCGGCGTTGCCGGCGGCATCTGCCTGCTGGTGGCACTGTTCGCATTCCAGGTGCTGCCGGTGAATTTTGCGGGCCTGGCGCTGCTCGCGTTCGGGCTCGCGTTGCTGATCGCAGAGGCGCTGGTGCCCAGCTTCGGCGTGCTCGGCTTTGGTGGAATTGTCGCTTTCGTGCTTGGATCAGTCATGCTGATGGATACCAATATTCCCGGATACAGCATATCGATAGGGCTGATCGTGGGCATTTCCACCGCTGCCGCAGCGGCACTCGCCCTGATTCTGTCCATGCTGTGGCGTTCGCGCCGGAGGCCCGTGGTGACCGGCGACGAGGCCATGCAAGGTGAAAACGTGGTGGCCCTGGAAGACTTCAGCGACGAAGGCTGGGTGCGTGTGCACGGTGAAATCTGGCGGGCCAGGACCAGCAGGCCCCTGCACAAGGGCGAGCGTGCGCGTATTGCAGCCATGGATGGTCTCACACTGATCGTCGAAGCCGACAACGGTCAATCGACCAAACCGCCCGAGACCGGCGAGGGAGAAGCGTAGTAATGTGGACAGCCATAGGCGTTATCGTATTCATCATCATTCTGTTGATCGCAAGTTCGGTCAAGATTTTCCGGGAATACGAGCGCGGGGTGATATTTACTCTGGGCCGTTTCACCGGTGCCAAGGGGCCAGGCCTGATTCTGGTGATACCGTTCGTCCAGACCGTGGCCCGGGTCGATTTGCGGGTCATCGTCATGGACGTGCCGCCACAGGACGTCATCTCGCGCGATAACGTCTCGGTGAAGGTCAACGCGGTTCTCTACTTCCGCGTGCTGGAGCCGGCGCACGCTACCCTGGAGGTGGAAAACTACTACGAAGCCACCAGCCAGCTTGCGCAGACGACATTGCGCTCGGTACTGGGCCAGCACGATCTGGACGAAATGCTGGCGGAACGGGACAAGCTGAATCTGGCGATTCAGGAAATTCTGGACAAGCAGACCGCACCCTGGGGCGTAAAGGTCAGCAATGTCGAAATCAAGCGCATCGATATCGATGAGAGCATGATTCGCGCCATTGCGCGCCAGGCCGAGGCAGAGCGCCAGCGCCGCGCCAAGGTGATCAACGCCGAAGGCGAACTGCAGGCCTCCGAGAAGCTGAAGGAAGCGGCCAACAAGCTGGCCGAGGAGCCGCTGGCAATCCAGTTGCGCTATCTGCAGACCCTGATCGACGTGGCGGGCGACAAATCCACCACCGTGGTATTCCCGCTGCCGCTCGATCTCATCGGGCCATTGCTGGGGCTGAACAAGGGAGCGGGCATGCAGAAACCGCCATCGGTCAATCCGAAAGAATAGATGCCAGTTGCCGTTGCAGGCGCAGCACGGATACCGGGCCGCGGGCCTTGAGCTCCTGGGCGAAAAGGGAGATTCGCAGCTCTTCCAGCTGCCAGCGGAAATCCCGCAACGACGGGTCCGCGGCGCACTCCGGTCGGGCCTCGATGTGCGCACGACAGGCATCTGTCAGCGGGCGGATCTCCAGCACCAGTGCGATGTCCCGTTGTGGCCGGCCTGGCAGCCGGTCGAGACGCAATGCGATGCCTTGCAGGTAGACGGACAGGCGGGGCCATGCGGCTGGTGGCGTTTCGCTAATGAAGCCGGGGTAGATCAGCGCCTCCAGTTGCGCATGGATATCGTCGCGGCTTTCCTGCGGAAACCGACCGCGTTCGAGTCGGTCTCGCAGGATAGCGTGCTGCTCCAGCAGAGCCATCGTCTCCCTTGCCAGCCGTTCGGCGTTTGCGACCAGTTCGGGGCGCCCGGCGTCCCGGCAGGCTTCGAACGCCGCCCGCGTACGTACCGACGCGGCGTCATTCAGCTCGAACGCCCGCGCCGCCGCGGCATGGAGCAGTTCGTCCTCGACAGAGACGCCGCCTATCCCGCGATAGCGTAACGCCAGCTCGCGCGTCTTGCGCCATTGTCGACGCAGGTATCGCACCTGTTCCGGCAGGCTGGCGAGCAGCAATCGCAGCAAGCCCTCCCGGTGCGAACGTGCGGCAATTTCCGGACCCTCCATCAGCCGCAAGCTGACGCAGCCGCCCTCCCCGACCACAAGCGCCGGGTATCCGTACACCCGCCCCCGGGAACGGCCGAGGCTGACGCGTTCCGGGAGATCGGGGAAGTCCCAGTCGGTCAGGTTGTCGCGCTCCCATTCGCCGGTGTCAATTTGCGAGAGACGCTCGCGTGCCACCTGCGCGAGATCCTGTTGCAGTACGTTCAGGTCGTCGCCTTCACCGAGCACTTCGCCATCTTCGCTGGCAAGCACCCGAAAGTTCATGCGCAAATGCGCGGGCAGGCGCGCCGGGTCGAAATCGGCTGGCGCGACTTCGATGCCCGTCATTGCGTGCAGCTTTGCGGCGAGGCGCACGTAAAGATTCCCTCGCGCATCCGCCAGCGCCTCGCGAGAGGCACGCGCAAACTCTGGCACCGGGACGAACCCGCGTCGCAGGCGCTTTGGCAGCGAACGGATCAGGCTCTCGATTTTCTCACCGAGCAGGCCGGGTACGAGCCATTCGAACGGAGCCACGTCGAGTTGCGGCAGAACGCTGACCGGTATCTCTACAGTCACACCGTCCCGCGCGCTGCCCGGGTCCAGCGCGTAGCACAGGCGCAGATGTTGCCCGTTCACGCTCAGTTCGTCCGGAAACTGATCGGCGCCGGTGCTGAGGTTTTCTGCGCGCAGGATATCTTCCCGGCGCATGAAGAGCAGGCGTGGATCGTCGCGTTCAATCCGACGGCGCCAGGCCTCGAACGCCCGCCCGGTGCAAATATCACCGGGCAGTCGGCGGTCGTAAAACTCGAAGATCTCGTCTTCGTGGGCAAGCAGATCGGGTCGCCGGGCCTTGGCTTCAAGCGTACGAATGTCGTCGATCAGGCCCCGGTTGTGGGCAAAAAATTGCCCCTGATGGTGATATTCACCCGCCATCAGGGCGTGACGGATGAACAGTTCCCGGCATTCGCCCGGCGCAAGGGCGCCATAGTGAACCGTGCGCGTCACCAGCGGCAGCCCGAACAGGGATACATGCTCCGTGGCTACCACTCGCGCTCCCTTCGTGTCCCAGCGTGGGTCGCTGTACTCACGCTGAACCAGATGTGCGCCGGCCCGCTCGATCCACTCCGGCTGCACCCGGGCGTTGGTGCGGGCAAACACCCGGGAAGTCCTGACGATTTCCGCGCTCATTACCCATCGCGGCGGTTTCTGAAACAGGGCCGAACCGGGAAAGATATGGAAGCGGCGACCGCGCGGGCCCTGGTACTCGAAGCCTTCTCCGCGCATTCCGACATGGTCGACGAGACCGGCAAGCAGGCACTGATGGATCGCTGCATAACCTGCGTCCATATCGCGTTCCGTGTCGTCGTCCGGCGGCACATGCAACAGTTCGCTGATCTGCTGGTACACGGCTTCCCATTCACGCATGCGTATCCAGGACAGGCCATGCTGAACGCATAGCTTGCGGGTTCGGGTCCGCGAAAGCGTGCCGCGCCACGTGGCATAGCTGCGCCACACCCGGAGCAGTCCAAGAAAATCGGAGCGTTCGTGTCGCCACAACGGCGGGTCCGCGTCACTGTCCGTGCCGCCGGGCCGCTGCTCGCGCGGATCCTGAACGCTCAGCGCGGCCGCCAGTACCAGCACCGATGCGCGCCAGGGATTATCGCGAGCTGCGAGAGCGATACGACCTATCCGTGGATCCAGGGGCAACGCCGCCAGCTCCCGCCCGGTCGCCGTCAATGCCCGCGTTCGATCCATCGCCCCGAGAATCTCCAGCAGCCGATAGCCGTCGTTGACGTAGCGGCGCTGTGGCGGGTCGAGAAACGGGAAGTCCTGGATCTCTCCCAGACCCAGATGATGCATCTGCAGGATCACGCCCGCGAGGTTGGCGCGCTGAATCTCCGGCATCGTGAAGGCGTCGCGGGCCTGGTAGTCCTGCTCGCTGTACAGGCGGATGCACACGCCCGGCCCCAGCCGCCCGCAGCGCCCTGCGCGCTGATCCGCGGACGCCTGTGCAACCGGCTCGATCATCAACTGCTGCACGCCGCTGTGATGGCTGTAGCGACTGATGCGGGCCTCGCCCGTATCCACCACATAGCGGATACCGGGCACGGTAATCGAGGTTTCCGCGACGTTGGTCGCAAGCACTACACGGCGGCCGTTGCCGCTCGGATGAAAGATGCGGTTTTGCTCTGCGGCCGGCATGCGGCCATAAAGTGGTAATATCTCGGCGCCACCGCCCAGCGTCCTGACCAGGGTGCGGGAAACCTCGCGGATCTGGCGGCTGCCGGCCAGGAATACCAGAACATCACCCGGGCCATCCCGCCACAGTTCGGTGACCGCTTCCGTCACCGCAACGTCCATGTCCTGCGTGACGTCCTCGCCTTGCAAAGGCCGGTAGCGCACCTCGACGGGATATGTCCGTCCGCCAACGCGAATGACCGGCGCGCCTTCGAAATGACGCGAGAAGCTCTCGGGATCAATCGTTGCCGATGTGACGATAATCCGCAGGTCCGGGCGGCGCGGCAACAGTCGCTTGAGATAACCGAGAAGAAAATCGATGTTGAGGCTGCGCTCGTGGGCCTCGTCGATGATCAGCGTATCGTAGGTCAACAGGTCCGGATCACCCTGCGCCTCGGCGAGCAGGATTCCGTCGGTCATGACGCGGACCAGGTTGTGTGGCCGCGTGGCATCCTGAAAGCGCACCTTGTACCCGACCAGTGCGGAGTCACCGAGCTCGTCACCGATACGGGCCGCTACAGTGCGCGCAGCGATGCGGCGCGGCTGCGTATGCCCGATCAGGCCGGCAGCGCCGCGGCCGAGGCTCAGGCACAGTTTCGGCAGTTGCGTCGTCTTTCCGGAGCCGGTCTCCCCGCACAGGATGACTACCTGGTGCGAGCGTACCGCTTGCGCAATTTCCTCTCGCCGGGCGCTGATGGGCAACTCGGCCGGAAACTCGATGCGCTCGGGTATGCGTTCCCGTCGCATGCGCAAGGTCTTCGCGGAACGTTCCGCCAGATGTGCCGCGCGCTCCAGATCGCGCGATACCCGAAGGTGCTGGCTCAGACGTTCCCGAATGCGCTCAGCCAACACCCGCACCCGCGCGCGATCGCGGAGCATGATGCTGGCATTTTCAATTGCGTTCAGGCGCAACTCATCCGCTGTCTGCCGTACCGCCTGCGGTTTACCAGCCGGGAACGGCACTAG
>CAZYIP010000057.1:0-15415 GCA_964646895.1 uncultured Salinisphaerales bacterium
TGTTGATTTCAAATTGGCTGGGGGACCAGGATTCGAACCTGGGTTGACGGAGTCAGAGTCCGTAGTCCTACCGCTAGACGATCCCCCAAGTACGAGCTTGTGATTCTTGTCGAATCAGCGCTTGGAGTATTGCGGCGCCTTGCGGGCCTTGTGGCGACCGACCTTCTTGCGCTCCACCTGACGCGCATCCCGGGTTACGAAGCCGGCCTTGCGCAGCGGCTCGCGCAGGGTTTCGTCGTAATCGACCAGGGCGCGGGTCAGACCGTGGCGAATGGCTCCCGCCTGACCACCAGCGCCACCGCCCTTGACGGTGACGAAAATATCGAAACGCCCGGTCGCGTCGATCAGCTCCAGGGGCTGACGCACCACCATGCGCGAGGTTTCGCGGCCGAAATAGTCTTCCAGCGTATGGCCATTGACCGTGACGCTGCCGCTGCCGGGCTTCAGGAAAACCCGTGCGACCGCACGCTTGCGCCGACCGGTACCGTAACTCTGGTTCAATGCCATGTCAGTTTATAACCTTAAAGATCGACCGAACGGGGCTGCTGCGCGGTATGCGGATGCTCCGAGCCCGCGTACACCCTCAGCTTGCGAAACATCGCGCGGCCCAGGGGATTGCGCGGCAGCATGCCCTTGACGGCCGTCTGAATGACGCGCTCCGGCGCTTTCTCAAGCTGCTGCTCAAGGGTGAGCTGCTTCATGTTGCCCACGTAACCGGAGTGGCGATAGTAGATTTTCTGCGTGAGCTTGTTGCCGGTAACGCGCACCTTTTCCGCATTCACCACCACCACATGGTCGCCGGTATCCACATGGGGCGTGAACTCGGGCTTGTGCTTGCCGCGCAGGCGCCGCGCGATCTCGCTGGCCAGCCGGCCCAGGGTTTTGTCGGTGGCATCGACCAGAAGCCAGTCCTGCTTCACTGAGCCTGGTTTTGCGGAATAGGTCTTCATTGGGGCTCGTTAATAAAGGTAAAAACGCACGCTAGAGAACGCGGAATATTACCGGATATACGCCATCAGTGCAAACATTACATGAGCAGCCGGTCGACCACGCGGCCGCCGATCACATGCTCCTGAATGATTTCCTCGATATCCTCTTCATCGACGTACGTGTACCACACCGCCTCCGGGTAAACCACCAGCGACGGCCCTTCCTCGCAGCGGTCCAGGCACCCCGCCTTGTTGACCCGTACCTGCCCGGGCCCCGCCAGCCCGAGCTTCTTGATGCGGGCCTTGCAGTAGGCGCGTATTTCCTCGGCGTCGGCATCGGCACAACATGGACGGCCGCCGCCTTCGCGCTTGTTGCAACAAAAGAACAGATGATGTCGGTAATAGCTCATGATTGGTCACCAAACGCATAGCCCAGAGTGACGGCGGTGTAGGTGTCCGTCTTTTTTACGCCACTGGCCACGCTGGTGTTGTGATCCACGGTATAGGAAAGCTGTGCGAACAGGTTCTTGATGACGATCAGCTTGAGCGCGGTCACCGATTCCAGGAACGTGTTGTTGTTGCCGGCCTCAACGGTGAAAGTCTGCTCAAAGAAGCTCGTATCGGTAATATTGTACTGGTAATCCAGCACACTGCGAAGGATGCCGTCATCGTGGCGCTCCAGACTCGGCTTCTGCTCCTGGGTCTGCCGGTAACCAATACCGATTTCCGCATCCAGCGATTGCTGCTCGGTGTTGATGATGCGGCGCCCGTAGCCCACCGTTTCCGACACGCGCTCACGCATGCCGCCAAACAGATCCTTGGCGTAATCGACCGCTCCAAACACGTAGTTGTGCTCCGAAAAGTCGTATTCCGTCTTGCCTAATGCGGTATAACGCTCCTGCGTGGTCTCATCGTGGTCGGATGCGCCGGCGGCACCCAGCTTGAGCGTGTGTTGCCAGGTGTCGGACTTGTACTTCAGCTCCAGCTTGGCGTTGGCGCTGGACGTGTCGCTGTTGCCGCTCGTCGCCTGATAACCGAGTTCGAAACTGCCGCTGGTGCCCGCGGCATACGCCGGCGTCGAGGCGAACATGAGTGTGATCAATAGAATCGGGATTCGCTTCAGCACGCGCCCTCCAGGAGAAAGAAAGCCACAAGGCGCTGAAAATATCGCGAATGTGATGGCGTTTCAGCGCTTTCTCAGCGTTGCGGCAGCATGGTGTCTATCCGCAACAGGATCCGATCCGCCAGATCCGTCTGCAAGCCTTTGCTGAGACGATCCCTTTCTTCTTCCTTGGACAACAACCGGCCCACGGTATAGGTGTAGCTTTGAGCCGAACTCAGGCTCGAGCGCGGTATCAATGTCTCGCCGCGCCGCTTGAGGTCGAAGCTTGTACTCACCGTGAGTTCGTATTCGAGCGTCTGCGCCTGAGGGCCGATGGAAACCGCGCGCTCCGACTGCCGCACGCCGTAAAGATTCAGTACCGAAGCGTCGTCGGCGGGCCTGTCCACGACCTTGGCGCCGCGGGCGCGCAGCCGCGCGACCAGCACCTTTTGCAATGTCGGCTCCAGCACTGTGTAGCCGGCATGATAATCGACATAGACCTGGTGCAATGCCGGCGGCAGCGGCCCCTGCCCGCGCAGGTGAAATCCGCAACCCGCAAGCAGCACAACGACAGCGGCGACCGCAACCCGCAACCGGCGCACTAGACCACCAGATTGAGCAGCTTGCCCGGCACCAGAAACCGCTTGCGAATCGTCTTGCCTTCCACGAAACGGCGCACATTCGCATCGTCGAGAGCCACGGCTTCGATCTCTTCCACCGCAGCGTCCGCCGCCACTTCGACACGGCCACGCACCTTGCCGTTCACCTGCACCACCAGCGGAACGACATCGCGCTGCAGGGCGGTGGGATCGAACACCGGCCAGGGCTCGTCCACCACGGCGCGTTCATGGCCCAGCGCGAACCAGGCCGCATGGGCAATGTGGGGCACCACCGGCGCCAGCATCAGCACGATGTTTTCGAGAACCTGCCGCGCCAGCGCCCGGCCGTTTTCGCCGCTATCGTCGAAGGATCCAAGATCGTTGACCAGCTCCATCACCGCTGCAATCGCCGTGTTGAAGGTGCGGCGGCGCTCGATGTCGTCGGTCACCTTCTGCAGCGTTGCATGCTGCTTGCGCCGCAGCTCTCGCTGGGCCGGCGTCAGTCGCGCGACATCCAGCGCGGCAACCGGCCCGGCCTCCTGGTGCGTGACAATCAGGCGCCACAAGCGCTTGAGAAAGCGGGCCGGGCCCTCGATCGCGGCATCCGACCACTCCAGCGCCTGCGCCGGCGGCGCTGCGAACATGATGTAAAGCCGGACCGTGTCCGCGCCGTAGGCATCGATCATTGCCTCCGGATCCACCGTATTGCCCTTGGACTTGGACATCTTGGCGCCGTCCTTCAGCACCATGCCCTGGGTGAGCAGCCGGGTAAATGGTTCGCCGACCGTGGTCAATCCCAGGTCGCGCATGAGTTTCTGGAAGAACCGGGCGTACAGCAGATGCAGGATGGCGTGCTCCACGCCTCCGATGTACTGATCCACAGGCATCCAGTAGTCCGCGCGCTCGTCCAGCATCGCTTCGTTCTGGTCCGGACAGGCATAGCGCGCGAAGTACCAGGAGGATTCGAAAAAGGTATCGAACGTATCGGTTTCACGACGCGCCGGCTTGCCGCAGCGGGGGCACGTCACTTCGTAAAATTCGGGCATTTGCGCCAGAGGCGACCCGCCGCCGGAGATTTCCACATCCTCCGGCAGCACTACGGGCAGATCCTCTGCCGGCACCGGCACGGTGCCGCAATCGTCACAGTAAATGATCGGAATCGGCGCGCCCCAGTACCGCTGGCGCGACACGCCCCAGTCGCGCAGGCGGTAGTTCACCCGCCGCTCCCCCTGCCCGCGTGCCTGCAGCCAGTCGGCGATGGCGTCGAACGCCTGTTCGAAATTCATGCCGTCGAACGCGCCGGAGTTGACCAGCACGCCGTGCTCGCTGTAAGCCCCTTCGTTCAGGTCGACGCTGGAGCCGTCCGCCGGCTCGATCACCTGCGGAATCGGCAGGTCGTACTTGCGCGCGAAGGCCCAGTCGCGCTCATCGTGCGCCGGCACGGACATGACGGCGCCGGTGCCGTACCCCATCAATACGAAATTCGCCACCCAGACCGGCAAGCGCTCGCCGGTAATCGGATGGATCGCGTCCACGCCCAGCGGCATGCCGCGTTTTTCCATCGTCTCCACCGCCGCCTCGCTGACCTGGGAATGGCGGGCCTCATCGATGAAACGCTTCAGCTCGGGATTCAGGGCCGCCATCTCCAGCGCCAGCGGATGCTCCGAAGCCACTGCCAGATAGCTCACCCCCATGAGCGTATCCGGCCGCGTCGTGAACACGCTGATGCGATCGCTCTCGTCGGCGCCAGGCCGGTCCAGCCGAAAGTGCAGATGCACCCCTTCGGAGCGCCCGATCCAGTTGCGCTGCATCGTGCGCACCGCGTCCGGCCAGCCTTCCAGCTCATCCAGGCAGGCGAGAAGCTCGTCAGCGTAGTCGGTGATGCGCAAAAACCACTGCGGCACCGCGCGCCGTTCCACCAGCGTGTCGCAGCGCCAGCAACGCCCATCCACCACCTGCTCGTTGGCGAGGACGGTACCGCACTGCGGGCACCAGTTGACCGCCGCGGTCTTGCGATAGGCGATGCCCTTCTCGTAGAGCTGCAGAAAAAACCACTGCTCCCAGCGATAGTATTCGACCCGGCAGGTCGCTATCTCCCGCGACCAGTCGTAGCCGAAGCCGAGCCGCTGCAACTGCGCGCGCATGGCGTTGATGTTGGCGTAAGTCCAGTCCGCTGGCGGCACCTTGTTCTTGATCGCCGCGTTCTCGGCCGGCAGCCCGAACGCATCCCACCCCATCGGTTGCAGCACGTTGTAGCCACGCATGCGCAGATAGCGCGACAGCACGTCGCCGATGGTGTAGTTGCGCACGTGCCCCATGTGCATCTTGCCGCTCGGGTACGGAAACATGCACAGGGCGTAGAACTTTGGCCGGTCCGCGGACTCAGTGACATGAAATGAGGCGTGATCCGTCCAGTACGCCTGGGCCTCGTGCTCGACTGTCTCGGGGTGATACTGGGAATCCATGGCTACGAAACCTGTTAACGGATGCAGGCTGAGTTATCCTGCATTTTCAGGCGGACAAGCATACCGCAGCGCTTGTGCGGAAAACAGTTTCCGCAGGCGCACCGGCACGGACAAAGCATGAGCAAACGCGACGGGAACAACGACGAGAGCGAGCAGGACCGCGAACGGCGGCTTGCCGATGCCTACGAACACATGCTCGAACGGGTGCGCGAGCACTACGAAAAACCGTCGCCCGAGAGCGAAACCAGCGGCCTGCAGCAGGCGCTGGACTGGGCCCGCGAGCGGGCCGTCGACCTGGGCGAACTCACCCGCGATGAAGCACGCATCATTGGCGTCTTTCTATGGCGCGATCTGGAAGATGCCGGTACTTATCTCGCGCGCAGCGGACGCGACATGCGCGACTGGCTGCAGTTCGACCTGGAGTTTCTGGAAACCCGGTTCAAGGACCTGCTGCTGTCGGTGGCCGATCAGACGCAGCTGGAGTGGATGGCGTTCAAGCGCAACCAGACGCTGCCGAGCACTTATTACACGGGCGAGATGGCCGGCGCAGGCACACTGGTGTGCGATGCCTGCGGCGCGCGAATGCAGTTTTCCAGACCGGCCCGTATCCCGCCCTGCCCCAAGTGCGCCAGCACCGAATTTCACCGCCGTGCAGTGTGATAGCGCTTGCCCATCAGGTCGCCGGGTCTGTCGGGGATGCTTACACATGATGAGACGACCCCAAAAGCAGAAAACCATTTACAAACAAATACTAGACATGATCCGACGTCACCCGCCCTGGCCAGCGGATGTCGCGACTGTTTACATATCACACCTCTTCATGTGCACCTCCCGAAAAACGCACCTGCAACATCAATAACTTGCATTTCGGCACGTTAATTGCTTAGTGGGCCGTTCAGCAGATCGGTGTCTGCACTCAACGGGAATTGTTGCCATGTTCAAGCAAGTAATCGCCGGACTTTCGGCAGCTGCGGCCCTTGCAGCATTCACGCTCTCGGCCCCTGCGCTCGCGACCCCCATTTCGACTACGATCAACATGAGCCAGATCTTCACAGGCGCCACGCCGGATGGCGATGCGCCCTGGCTCGTAGCCACGTTCTCCGGCGAAACGGGCTCCAGTACGGGAACGTTGACCCTGACATCCCGGCTTGGTGGATCCGATTTCGTCCAGGGGCTGAACAGTGCGAACAGCACCGTCGGCTGGGCGTTTTACCTCGATCAGTCACTGGCAAGCGTGCACTGCTCGTCAGGAACATGTGCAGACAGCACGCTGTTCGGTGGAAGCTACAATTCCGGCCCGGTACCCGGAACATTCAATCTTGCCTTTGGATGGGATCAAGATAACCGCTTCGGCGGCACCGATTCGGCTGTGTACAACCTGACTTTCGCGAGCGCATTGACTGGCAACCCCTTTGTGGCCAACGGTAGCGGCTATGAGTCAGTGGCGCATGTGCAGGGTATTGGCACCGGCGGCGACAGTGCGTGGATCGTGAACGGCGAGGCACCGCCCCATCCCGTCCCCGAACCGGAAGATTTGGGCATGCTCGGCCTCGGAGTCATGCTGATCGGCCTGCTCGCCATGCTGTCGCGGCGCCGCTATTCCTGATCCGATACCGTCCTGACCAACACGCAAGCAATCCCCGGCAACGGGGATTGCTTTTTTGTAGCCCCTACACCGGGGTCAGTTCTCGCATTGTAGCATCGCCCTGGAATCTCACCGGCGTGTGTCCGGCCGGCGCGAACGGGAGGCCGCCCGATGCCGCGTCGAGGCTGCAGACTGCTGCCGCGCCAGCAGGAAGCCGGCGATGCAGCACAGCACGGAGGCGATCCACAGGGGCAGGTTGCCGTAGCGTACAAACGGTGTGGTGCCGGTACGCGGCACCACGTCCGCGCGCAGGCGCTCGACCTTGAACTGTGGGGTGGTGCTGCGCAGGCTGCCGTCGGCGCCTATCACGGCGCTGATGCCGGTGTTGGTGGCACGCAGCAACGGGCGCCCGGTCTCCAGGGCACGCATGCGCGCGATCTGCAGATGCTGGGCGGGGGCGATCGAGTCGCCGAACCAGGCGTCGTTGGAGACATTCACGAGCAGCTGCGCCTGTGGCAGAAGGCTGCGTATGTCGCCGCTGAAGGCATCCTCGTAGCAGATGGAAATGCCGACCGGCACGTCACCGACCATAACGGGCGACTGCTGCCAGCGGCCGGCGCTGATGTTGTCGTAGGGCAGGCCGAGCCAGTTCTTCATCAGCGAGTGAACGAAATCGGGTACCGGATAATACTCGCCGAACGGCACCAGATGGCGCTTCAGATACAGGCCGATGTCCTCGCCCATGGCTATCACGCCGTTGTAGATACGCCCGCTGGACGGATCGCGCACGAGCATGCCGGTAAGCAGGGTCTGCCCGCGGGATTTCAGCAGATCGACGATGTCGGCGAAATAAATCTCCTTGACCTGATCGAACAGCGCGGGAATGGCCGCCTCCGGCCAGATCACCAGCCGTGCGTGCTCGGACGCCTCGGTCAGCCTCCGGTAGCGGCGCATGGTCAGCTCCAGGGTGCCCGGCGCCCACTTCTCGTCCTGCGAGATGTTGCCCTGAATCAGCGTGACGGTCATCGGACTGCCGGCGGTATCGCGGGTCCACACGGTGGGGCCCGGCAGCAGCAGAAAAGCCGCCACGACTGCAACGCCAGCAGCCAGTGCCACGGGCCGGAACCATAGCGGCGCCCGAAACAGCAGCCACAGCAGGCCCGCCAGCAGCGCCACCAGCCAGCTCATGCCGAAAACGCCCAGCACCGGCCCGACTGTCTTGAACAGCGTTCCAACCCAGGCATAACCGACGCTGAGCCACGGAAACCCGGTGAACAGCCAGCCGCGCACGAGTTCCGAAAAGGTCCACAGCGCCGGCCACACCAGCAGCGCGCGCAGGATCGGACCGGTTGTCAGCCAGCGGGCGGAGATATAGCCGACGAGCGCCGGATACAGCGCCAGGTAAGCCACCAGGAAGGCGGTGAGCAGCACGGAAAGCCAGATCGGCGCACCGCCGAACACATGGGTACTGATGTAGACCCAGTACACGCCGGTGGCGAAGTGGCCCGCACCAAACAGCCACCCGCGCCGGAATGCCTGACCGGGCGTCGCGCGAAACCACAACTCGTACAACGCGGCCAGCGTCAGCAGGCTGACGAAGCTTGCATTGAACGGCGCGAACGCGAGGGTGGTCAGCGCCCCCAGAACCAGCGGCCATCCCAGATCGGCGATCCGCAACGCGATCGCTCGCAGCGCCGCCGCTCGCTCCGCCATCAATGTTGGGGTCGCTGTGGTTCGGGCTCCGGCAGCACCGTCAACTGGAACAGCTGAATCCGACGATCGTCCGCACGCTGGACATTGAACTGGTAGCGGTCCAGGGTGACGCTCTCGCCACGCTTGGCCACGCGCCCGAATTCATGCGTCACCAGGCCGCCCACCGTGTCGAATTCATCGTCGCTGAAACGGGTACCGAACTGGCGGTTGAATTCCTCGATCGGTGTCAGCGCCTTGACCAGGTAACGGCCCCGCTCCTGACGCAGGATGCAGGCGCCCTCATCCTGATCGTACTCGTCGTCGATTTCGCCCACGATCTGCTCCAGCACGTCCTCGATGGTGAGCAGGCCGGAAACACCGCCGTATTCGTCCACGACGATCGCCATGTGATTGCGCCGGCTGCGAAACTCCTTCAGCAGCACGTTGAGGCGCTTGCTTTCCGGGACAAACACCGCCGGGCGCAGAATGGCGGCAATGTCGAAACGCTCGCCATCGATTCGCGAACCGTTGGCTTCCATCACGAAGCGAAGAAGATCCTTGGCCAGCAACAGGCCGACCACTTCGTCCCGACTTTCACCGATCACCGGAAAGCGCGAGTGGCCGGACTCGATCACCACCGAAAGCGCTTCCGCGGCGGTGGCGTCCCGGTTGACCACGACCATATGGGAACGCGGGATCATGATGTCCCGCACGTGCGTTTCCGCCACATCCATGACGCCTTCGATCATCCACAGCGCGTCACCTTCGAGGATGCCGTCGTGCTGCGCCTGGCGCAGCATGTCCAGGACTTCGTTACGGCTGCGCGGCGGGCCGACCAGGGATTTGCCCAGGCGCCGGACCCAGGAGTCCGGCGCCTGACTAGAATCGGATTCGTCGCTGACGGGTTGGGGCTGATCGTTCATGAATGAGCAGGTTCCGTTATGCCCGGGCCGGCACCGGGACTGAATAGGGATCGGCATAGCCGAGCCGGCCAAGCGCTTCGCGTTCGAGCGCTTCCATGATATTGGCGTCGGTGGGTTCGACGTGATCGTAACCGAGCAGATGGAACACGCCGTGTACCACCATGTGCGCCCAGTGAGCCGCGGGCTCCTTGCCCTGCGCTGCCGCTTCCTGCGCGACGACCGGCGCGCAGATGACCAGGTCGCCCAGCAGCGGCAGCGGCACCACAGCCGGCAATTCCGCCGCAAACGACAGCACGTTGGTCGGGCCCGTCCTGTGCCGGTACTGCTGGTTGAGCGACGCACTCTCGGCCGCATCCACCACGCGAATGGAAACCTCGGCCTCGCTGCGTTGCCCCGCCAGGGCAGCCCTGACCCAACCGACGAAATCGCTCTTCGGCGGCGCGCCGGTCACACCCGGGGCAACCTGCAAATCCACCTGCGCCAGCACCTGCACACAATCGCTCACGGGGCCTACTCCTCCTGCTGCGCCTCGAAGCGATCGTAGGCCTCGACGATCCGTTGCACCAGCGGATGACGCACCACATCCTCGCTGGCAAAGCGGGTGAAGCTCACCCCCGGCACGTCCTGGAGCACCTTCATCGCATGGCGCAAACCGGACGGGATCTGTCTGGGCAGGTCGATCTGGGTGATATCGCCGGTGACCACGGCGGTCGAGCCGAAGCCGATGCGGGTCAGAAACATCTTCATCTGCTCGACGGTCGTGTTCTGCGCCTCGTCGAGGATGATGAAGGCTTCGTTCAGGGTGCGGCCGCGCATGTACGCGAGCGGAGCCACTTCGATGACATTGTGCTCGATCAGCCGCGTTACCTTCTCGAAGCCCAGCATTTCGTAAAGCGCATCGTAAAGAGGGCGCAGGTAGGGGTCGATCTTCTGTGCCAGATCGCCGGGCAGGAAGCCGAGCCGTTCGCCGGCCTCCACGGCCGGGCGTACCAGCAACAGACGGCGCACTTCCTCGCGCTCCAGCGCCTGCACTGCCGAACACACCGCCAGGAAGGTCTTGCCGGTGCCGGCCGGGCCAATGCCGAAATTCAGGTCATGGTCCTGGATGCGCTGCAGGTAACGCTTCTGATTGGGGCCACGCCCGCGCACCACGGCACGGCGCGTCTTGATGACGACTTCATGCTCCTGCGTATCCTCGTCGCCCGCGGCGGGTGCCGCTGGCCGGTCGGGCTGCTGCAGATGCAAATGCACTTTCTGTGGTGTCAATCGCTCCTCGCGGGTCGCATCATAAAGCTCGCGCAGCACGTGCGCGGCGGTGTCCGCCTCCGCAACCGCTCCGCGAACCTGAAAGCGGTTGCCGCGACTGTGGATCTCCACGTCCAACCGCTTCTCGATCTGGCGCAGGTGCTCATCGAGCCGGCCGCACAGGTTGGCCAGACGCTCGTTGTCCACCGGTTCAAGGGTGATGTCTCGGGTATTCACGAACGTGGAAGGTCGCTGTCAGGCCGGCGCCGCCACCGCATATTCAGAGCGCTCTCCATGCTTCCTGATTCGCACAGCGGCAGCCATTTTGGTGCAAGGCAAGGCGCGGCGAGCGCCGTGTAGCACCGCTACATAAGCGAGCCGCAACGCCGCATTGCGCCAAAATGGCCGCCGCCCCAACGGGTTGCTGTCTAAAATGCGCTCATGCGGCGTTGCTCGTCGTTCATTTGGAATGACCAAACTTCACTCCTCGCGCCTTGCCTGAGCGCATTTTAGACAGCAATGTGCGGATCGGGAAGCATGGAAAGCGCTCTGGCCTCGAGCACGCCACGCAGGGAATTGGGCATTGCTTCGGTAATGCGGACATCGACAATCTGCCCGATCATCTCCGGCGGAGCGTCGAAGTTGACCCAGCGATTGTTTTCGGTCCGTCCCGACATCTGGTTGACGTTCTTCTTCGATGGCCGTTCCACCAGCACTTTTTGCAGGGATCCCACCATGGCCTCGCTGATTGCCCGGGCATTCAGGTTGATCCGATTCTGCAGCAGGGTCAAACGCCGCTTTTTTTCCTCCATCGGTATGCGGTCGGCAAGATTGGCCGCGGGCGTACCGGGTCGCTCGCTGTAGACGAAACTGAACGACTGATCGAACCCCACCGCCGCGACCAGATTCATGGTAGCCTCGAAATCCTGTGCCGTTTCGCTCGGAAAACCGACGATGATGTCCGTCGACACGCTGATCCCCGGACGCACCGCGCGCAACTGCTCGATACGCTCGATGTACTGCGCCGCCGTATGCCCGCGCTTCATCATTGCCAGAATGCGATCCGAGCCGGACTGCACCGGCAGGTGCAGGTGGTTGACCAGCTCCGGCACTTCCGCATAAGCCCGGATCAGGCTGTCGGAGAACTCCACCGGATGCGAGGTGGTGAAGCGAATGCGATCGATGCCGTCGATCGCCGCGATGTACTCGATCAGCAGCGCCAGATCGCAGATTGCCGCCTCGCCGACGGCAGGCATCGGTCCGCGGTAGGCGTTGACGTTCTGTCCCAGCAGAGTGATCTCGCGCACGCCCTGCGCCGCGAGCGTCGCCACTTCGGCGATGACGTCGTCGAACGGGCGGCTGACTTCCTCGCCGCGGGTGTAGGGCACCACGCAGAAGGTGCAGTACTTGCTGCAGCCTTCCATGATGGAGACGAACGCGGTTGGCCCGTCGGCACGCGGCGCGGGCAGGCAGTCGAATTTTTCGATTTCGGGAAAGCTGATGTCGATCTGCGGCCGGCCGGTCGAACGCGCCTGGTCCAGCAGGTGCGGCAAACGGTGCAGGGTCTGCGGGCCGAAAACCAGATCCACGTAGGGGGCGCGCTCCAGGATGGCCTCACCTTCCTGGCTCGCCACACAGCCGCCGACGCCGATCATCAGATCGGGCCGCTCCGTTTTCCATTCCTTCCAGCGGCCGAGCTGCGAGAAAACCTTTTCCTGCGCCTTTTCGCGCACGGAACAGGTATTCAGCAGCAGCACGTCAGCTTCTTCCGGCGCCCCGGCAAGTTGCAAACCATGCGACTCGGCAAGCACATCGGCCATCTTGTCCGAGTCGTATTCATTCATCTGGCAACCGAACGTCTTGATATATAACTTAGCCGCCATAGGCGCGAAGTCCGCTCCCTCTCCCGTTAACCAATCTATAGCGTATCATCGCCCCTTCAATATGGGGAGGGATAACGCATTTTAAAGGGGTGGGCCGCCGCCCAGCAGCGAGTCCGCCCAGTCATCCACGCACTCGTCGATCAGCTTCAGCGCATCCACGAACGCCGCGCGGGGTCGCCCGAACGGGTCGGGCACATCCAGGCCGCGCCATTTGCCCAGGCGGTGCACCCGATCGCGGGTACCGGGAAAACGGCTCACGACCCAGGCGCCGTGTGCGCTCTCGGCAACCAGAATCACGTCCGACGCCGACAGCATCACACGATCGATCTGGCGCGCGCGATGGGCGCTGATATCGATATGACGCTCCGCCAGCAGGCTGGTCGCGAGGGGGTGCGGCGGATGCCCGGCCAGTGCTGCAATGCCTGCCGAGTTCACGTTGATGCCGCCCTGCCCCGCCAGACGTGCCCGCAGCAGCCCTTCGGCCATGGGACTGCGACAGATATTTCCGGTACAAACGATCAGCACTCTGCTGAACATCAGCGCAAACCGACAAGACTCGCGGGCAAAGGCCGTCGCCTCTCGTTTGAAAGCATGAATGCGGTGATGAATGTAACGATAGATGCCTCGGACAGCCACGGCAATCGTGGCAAACGGGAAAACATGCGTATGTTATCAAGGATAGCTCAGGAAGGCGCCCGCGCACGCCCTGCTGGGCTTCTGGGGCTCCTGGGGTCAAGTCTGGCAATATAAGGTTTAACCGTGGCGGCAGGGCCCATCATCAGGGAGCAGCCTCCGATACACTCTGCTTTCCAAAGTTTAAACCTTGTATTGCCAGACTTGACCCCTCCCTCTCCTTGCTGTGGCTCAGCGGACGAAGCCCAGATTCTCCAGTTTGAGGATGATGTTCTGGGCCGCTTCGTCGGCGGGTATGGTACGGGTGTCGAGTCGGATTTCCGGTTGTTCGGGTTCCTCGTAGGGATCGTCGATGCCGGTGAAACCCCGGATGATGCCGGCGCGGGCCTTGGCATACAGGCCCTTGCGGTCGCGCTGTTCGCATACCTGCAAGGGCGTGGCGACGTGCACCTCGATAAAACCGCCCACCGCCTCCACCATCTCGCGCACGGCACGGCGGGTGGCACGGTAGGGCGCGATCGGCGCGCAGATGGCGATACCGCGATTCTTGGTGATTTCGCTGGCGACGAAGCCGATACGCAGAATGTTGAGGTCGCGGTGCTCGCGCGAAAAACCCAGCTCGCTGGAAAGATGCTTGCGCACGATGTCGCCATCGAGCAGCGTCACGGGCCGTCCGCCCATCTCCAGCAACTTGACCATCAGCGCGTTGGCGATGGTCGACTTGCCCGCGCCGGACAGGCCGGTAAAAAACACGGTAAATCCCTGCCGATGGCGCGGCGGCCAGCTCCGCTGCAATTCCTCGATCACGTCCGGATAAGAGAACCACGCCGGAATGTCCAGGCCGTCACGCAAGCGGCGGTGGAAATCGCTCGCGGAAATCTGCAGCACGGTGTCCTCGCGACCTACTTCGTCCAGCGGCAGGTAACGGCCCTTCTCCGGAACATAGCCCACGTCCTGAAGCGGAACGATGCCGATTTCGAGTTCGTCCTCGTAGCGCTTCGCCAGCGCGGCGTCCGCGTCGTGGAAAGGCTCGTCCCCACCGCTCCCGACGATGAAATGGGAGCAGCCGAAATTCTTGCGGATAATGGCGTGCCACAGCGTCTCGCGCGCGCCGGCCATGCGCGAGTTCAGCGGCACCAGGCCGAGCAGCGTGGTCTGCTCCGGATAGGTCTTGAGCACCCGTTCGTAGCAGCGCATGCGGGTAAAGTGGTCGATGTCGGAGGCACGCGCCACCCCTGCCGCAGCATGAATCAGCAGGTTTGCCTCGATGATTTGCGCTGCGCGGAAGGTCAGTTCGCGCTGTGCGCGATGGATCGGGCTGCACGTGTGAAAGGCAACGATGCGGCGCCAGCCGAGCCGGTCGAAAGTCTGGCGAAGTTGGGTCGGTGTGTAGCGCACCGACCTGAAATCGTAGTGAATCGGCAACTCGATGCCGAGCACCCGGCCGCCGACATAGAATGGATGCGACTGCTGCAAAAGGGTGCGGGCGCCGGGATGCGCCTCATCCGCGGTATCAAAAAGCTGATGCGCCTCCCGCTCCCGGTCCGGACGCCAGACATCGCTCACTTCGAGCACCGCCAGCAGCACGCCCTCGGGATCGCGCAGGGCCACCCGTGCACCTGCATCGAGTGTCGACGCGAATGCCTCCGTGACGTCGAGCACGACCGGCAGAGGCCACAGTGTGCCGTCCGCCAGGCGCATCCCGGCACAGACACGCTCGTAGTCCTCGCGGCCAAGAAAACCGTTGAGCGGCGAGAAGCCGCCCGTCATCAGCAGCTCCAGATCGTGCACCTGGCGCGGCGACAGATCCCATGAAGGGTAATCGCGTGCGGCGTGCATCTCGGACACGCGCTCGCCTTCGGGCAAGATGAGCGTTTGCAGCCTCCCGCCGTGAGGGGCGATCAGTTCGGACATGAACGGTACTCTGTGAAGTTATTGATTGTGGTGGTTCCGGGCCGGGATGATACCGGTACCGGCTGGTCCCGTGGTAGCGGGTGTCGAATCGTGGGCGCGACTTCAGTCGCGATGCTGCACGTCGGGAAATCGCGGCTGAAGCCGCTCCCACAAACCGGTTCCCTCTTCTCTACGGGGAGAGGGAGAAAAGGCGGCTCAACAATGTTCCGCTCCCTCGACCGGGAACATGGAGTCTCCCACAAAACATCAGCAAGCGCGAAAGGCCCTCACGCCGTCGTACGCGTCTGCGAGAATCGACCGGGCCGCCACCCGCCAGGCAGTGAATACTGGCGCCGGCGACGCCGACGGCGGTTGCGCGGCTCCCGCATGGCACGCGTGAGCAGGCGCCAGGCGCGTTCGCGCCCGCCCCACGGCAGGAAGTCGTTGGCCTGGGTAATGCCGATCG
>CAZYIP010000057.1:15515-17250 GCA_964646895.1 uncultured Salinisphaerales bacterium
GCGCGTTCGCGCCCGCCCCACGGCAGGAAGTCGTTGGCCTGGGTAATGCCGATCGCATATTTGTTGGCGAGCGGCCGATCCAGGGCAGGGTTCAGTTCCCGCAGGGCGTCGGCGATACGGCCGATGTTGGGAAACCGCTCGCGCCCGGACGCCGTGGCCGGGTCCAGGCCATGAATAAACATGTAAAGCGCCCCGCCGACGCAGTACAACACCCGCGGCGACGTTCCGCCACGCCCGGTAAAACCGGAAGTGAGGTCACGAAACGCCGAGCAGGGAGCGGGATAGGTTTGCCTGATCAAATTCAGCACGGCTTCGGAAGATCCGTAATACGACATCGCTCGAACTCCTCCCGGCTTGGGCACGGGACTCATCAAAGCATAGCAACTCATAACACCATAGGACACCCGCCATGCGGCCGCCATTCGCATGCAGCCGCGGTTATCGGCCGCGGCCTGTCGATGCCCAGTGAAAACAGCGTGTTTGGCAGCCTCCCGAAACGGGTGCTACATTTGAAACAGTAAGTTTGGTTGCACCGGCAGCCGGTTCGAAACGCTATCCGGAGCCACAAGCCATGCACTCTGCATCTGGCGAAAGCGCGGCCATCTGGCCGTTGCTCCTTTTCTTCTTCGCTGTCGTCGGCCTGGTCGTTCTGATGCTGCTGATGGCCTACGCATTCGGCGAGCATCGCGACCACAGCCGGGTGAAGTACCCCTTCGAGTCCGGCATCCTCCCGATCGGCCGGGCGCGTTTCCGCATCTCCGTGCAGTTCTACATGGTGGCGATGTTCTTCGTCCTGTTCGATCTGGAAACCGTCTTCATCCTCGCCTGGGCCGTCGCCTTCCGCGAGGTCGGCTGGGCCGGCTACGGCATGGCATTGATCTTCATGGCCGAACTGGTGGCGGGCCTGATTTACATCTGGAAACTGGGCGCTCTCGACTGGGCGCCCAGGGAAGGCCGCGCCGCCATTCCGGCCACCACTTTTTCGGGGACTCACTGATGCAATGGTCGCTGACACCGGCGGAGGCGCCCGACAAACCCGCAGCCCCCGGCAAGGACGGGCAGAACGGCGACGGGAGCGAAAGCGCGCTCGAACGCCGCGTCCGCAACAACGTGCTGATGACAAGGCTGGATCAGCTCGTGGGCTGGGGCCGCAAATACTCCCTGTGGCCGTTCAACTTCGGGCTGTCGTGCTGCTATGTCGAGATGGCGACCGCCTTCACCAGCCCCCACGACATCGCGCGCTTCGGGGCCGAGGTCATGCGCGGCTCGCCGCGCCAGTCCGACGTCATCGTGATCTCCGGCACCGTATTCCGAAAAATGGCGCCGGTGATCCAGCGGCTGTACGACGAGATGCTGGAGCCGCGCTGGGTAATTTCCATGGGCTCCTGCGCCAACTCCGGCGGCATGTACGACATCTACAGCGTGGTCCAGGGCGTCGACAAGTTCCTGCCCGTGGACGTCTACGTGCCCGGCTGTCCGCCGCGCCCGGAGTCACTGCTCGAAGGACTGATCCTGCTGCAGGAGCAGGTGCAAAACGAGCCGCGTCCGCTGAGCTGGCTGATTGGCCCCGACGGGCCCATTCAAAAGTGGCCGCGTCCCAGCCTGCGTGATCTGAAGCGTGACGAGCGCATGCGCGCTCAGCAACTGCGTACACCGGACGAGATCTGAGCGTTGGCGCTGCGCCAGTACAGGTTTTTACGATGCTGCGACAACGCGCGCTCATCGCGGCGAGCGC
>CAZYIP010000057.1:17350-19285 GCA_964646895.1 uncultured Salinisphaerales bacterium
GGTGCGAGCCGGACGTGGCCCAACGGGAACAGGTCGAGGAATACAGGCACTGACTGACCGGCCGGACATGTCAGATTCCCCCAGGAGTGACGGTGAGCGAACAGCCCATAACCGACGAGTTGAGCGAGGCGTTCGGAAGCGACACCTTCCACGCCCAGGGGACGCATGACGACTTCCCCACCCTGTGGGTTGACCGCGAGCACATCCACGACGTCGCGCGTTTCCTCAAGGAAAAGGCCGACAAGCCCTATCGCATGCTCTACGATCTCACCGCGATCGACGAGCGCGAACGCACCCGGCGCGACGGCCAGCCCAGGTCGGACTTCAGTGCCGTGTATCACCTGATGTCGTTCGAGCGCAACGACGACATTCGCCTCAAGGTCGCACTCGACGAGAACGATCTGTCGCTGCCCACGCTGACCGACCTGTGGCCGGCCGCCAACTGGTACGAGCGCGAAAGCTGGGACATGTTCGGCATCGTCTTCGAGGGCCACCCGCACCTCACCCGCATCCTGCTGCCGCCAACCTGGGAAGGACACGCGCTGCGCAAGGATCACCCGGCCCGCGCGACGGAAATGGAGCCCTACGCCCTGTGGGACGAAAAGGAGCAGCGCGAACAGGAGGCCCTGCGCTTCCGGCCCGAGGACTGGGGCATGCGGCGCGAAAGCGAAAACACGGATTTCATGTTCCTCAACCTGGGGCCCAACCACCCCAGCGTGCACGGCGTGTTCCGCCTGGTGCTGCAGCTCGACGGCGAGGAGATCGTCGACATCGTGCCGGACATCGGCTACCACCATCGCGCCGCCGAAAAAATGGGCGAACGCCAGTCCTGGCACACCTATATTCCCTACACCGACCGCGTCGACTATCTGGGCGGCGTGATGAACGAGCTGCCCTACGTGATGGCAGCCGAGAAACTGGCCGGCATCGAGGTGCCGGACCGGGTCAAGGTCATCCGCATCATGCTGTGCGAGTTCTTTCGCATCGCCAGCCATCTGCTGTTCTACGGCACCTACGCGCAGGATCTCGGGCAGATGTCGCCGGTGTTCTACATGTTTACCGACCGCCAGCGCATCTACGACGTGATCGAGGCCGTCACCGGCGGCCGCATGCACCCGATGTGGTTTCGTATCGGCGGCCTGGCCGCGGACCTGCCCCGGGAGTGGGACAAGCCGGTGCGGCGGTTCCTCAAGGAGTTCCCGGCGCGCATCGACCATTACGAGCGCATCGTGCTGAAAAACCAGATTATCCGTCAGCGCACCCGCAACATCGGTGCCTACTCGACCGCGGAGGCCATCGAATGGGGCATCACCGGACCCAATCTGCGTGCGACCGGCTATGCGTGGGATTACCGCAAGAAACGCCCCTACAGTGGCTATGACCAGTTCGACTTCGAGATTCCGGTCGGCGATCGCGGCGACTGCTATGACCGCTGCGTGGTGCGCTCGGAGGAAATGCGCCAGAGCGTGCGCATCATTCAGCAGTGCCTGGACAACATGCCGCCGGGCGAGCACAAGGCACGTCACCCGCTGACCACGCCGCCGCTCAAGGACGCCTACACCATGCACGACATCGAAACCCTGATCACGCACTTCGTCAGCGTGAGCTGGGGTCCGGTGATGCCGGTGGGCGAAGTGTGCGGGACGGTCGAGGGGACCAAGGGGCTCAACAGCTACTACCTGATCTCGGACGGCAACACGGCGTCGTATCGCACCCGCATTCGCACGCCGTCGTTCCCGCACCTGCAGATGATCCCGTACATCAGCCGCGGCTTCCTGATCGCCGACCTGATCGCGATCATCGCCAGCATCGACTTCGTCATGGCGGACGTGGACCGGTGACGATGGAAATGAAAGAGACACAGCTGACAACCCCCTCTCCCCACCGGGGAGAGGGCTGGGGAGAGGGGCTGCGAGCAGCGCCCATCACCCTCTC
>CAZYIP010000058.1:0-18993 GCA_964646895.1 uncultured Salinisphaerales bacterium
TGCCGCTCGCTTGTGTAGAGTCACTACGCGGCGCTCACGGCGCCTTGACTTGCGCCAAAATGGCCGTCGGTGCGGCGCCGTATGAAACCTCAACAGGCCCTAAGGCCCGATCTTGCCATTATCGCCGAGTGGATCGAGCCCGGTGCGCGGGTGCTGGACCTGGGGTGCGGCGACGGCACTCTGCTGAGCCATCTGCACGACACTCGCCAGGTGCGCGGTTACGGCCTGGAGATCGATCCCGACAACGTGGCCGCCTGTATCAGCGCCGGCGTCAATGTGATTCAGGCCGACCTGGACGAGGGACTGCAGACATTCGAGACCGGATCCTTCGACTACGTGGTAATGACGCAGGCCTTGCAGGTGGTGCAGCGGCCGGACATCCTGGTCGAGGAAATTCTCAGGATCGGGCGCCGCGGAGTCGTCACCTTTCCCAACTTCGCCCATTGGCGTAACCGGCTCCAGCTCGGCCTGGCGGGTTTCATGCCGGTCACGCGGGCGATCCCCAACGAATGGTATTCCACGCCGAACATCCACTTCTGCACAGTGCGCGATTTCGAGCGGCTGTGCATGGACAAGCATGTGCGCATGCTTCGCCGCAGCATGGTCAACCATGCCCATCATCGCAGTCTGGTCATGCGCCTGCGCCCAAACCTGCTGGCCGAAATTGCGATTTACGAGCTGGCGCCCAAGCAAGCGGCACAATCCTCACGGGGCGGATGACAGCAGGCCCCCGGGTCGATAACTATTCGCGCGTGCGTCGTCGCCGCGGCGGCGCCAGCCCGACCAGTCTGAGCAATGGCTGCATTTCCTGCGGCGACAACTCGTAGGCACGCCCAACCCTGGTGCCGGTCGGTATGGCACAGGGGCCGAAGCCGACGCGAATGAGGCGACTCACCGTCAAACCCTGCGATTCCCACAGCCGGCGCACCAGGCGCGTCCGCCCTTCGTGCACGGTCACATGAAACCACTGGTTGGCCCCCTTGCCCCCCGCCGGCACGATACGATCGAAACGCGCCGGGCCATCTTCGAGCGTCACACCCGAGCCCAGGCGCGCGATCGTTTCCGGCGTGACCGTACCCAATACCCGCACCGCGTACTCGCGTTCCACCTGATAGCGGGGATGCATCAAGCGTCTTGCCAGTTCGCCATCGGTGGTGAACAGCAGCAGGCCCGACGTATTGACGTCCAGCCGCCCGACTGCCACCCAGCGCCCCTGCCGCGGTTTCGGCAGGCGCTTGAACACGGTTTCGCGTCCCTGAGGATCACGCCGCGTGACCACCTGCCCCACCGGCTTGCGATACAGCAGCACGCGGCGCGGAACCGCCTCGGGCGAATGCAGACGCAAGCGGCGCCCGTCGAGCGTTACGTTTTCTTCCAGCTCGATCTTCTGCCCCAGGGTAGCCGGCCGGCCGGCCACCCGCAGCCGCCCTTCGCGAATCCAGCTCTCGACCTGGCGGCGCGACCCGATGCCTTCGTTGGCGAGCAGTTTTTGAATGCGTTCGGCCATGCGGTGCGCCTATCAAACGCTCCCTCTTCCGCTGGCGGGAGAGGGTCGGGAAGAAGGTGAATTGGTCTTGTCCCCGCTCTCCGCCGCGGGGGAGAGGGAATTTGCGGGATTCGCGAGCGACTCCAGAGCCTGATTGAGGCTGTCCAGATCACGCACCTCGGGCAACGCCGGCAGCTGATCCAGCGACTTCAGGTTGAAATCGTCCAGAAACTGCCGCGTGGTACCAAACAACGCGGGCCGCCCCGGGATCTCGCGATGGCCAACCACGCGCACCCACTGGCGCTCGCTCAGCGTCTTGATGATCGACTGGCTGAGGGAAACACCGCGAACCGCCTCGATCTCACCGCGACTGATGGGCTGGCGATACGCGACCAGGGCCAGCGTTTCCAGCAGCGCGCGCGAATAGCGCGGCGGCTTCTCATCCCACAGGCGATCGACCCATTCGGCGTAGCCGGCGCGCAGTTGAATACGCCAGCCGCCAGCCACCTGACACAGTTCTACCGGGCGATCTTCGAGCGCGGCGCCGATTTCCTCCAGCGCCGCGCGAATCTCGGACCGCTCCGGCCGCTCACCCTCGGCAAAACAGGCCAGGATACGATCGATCGAAAGCGGCTGCCCTGCCGCGAACACCAGCGCTTCCACGATCGAGCGCAAGGCGGCGGTTACCATCGCTCAAGCCTCTCCGGCGCCGGCCAGGCCACTACCCGCCACGCGCACACGCGGTCCCGTTACCGGGTCCGCTGCGCTGATCTCGATGAGCGCGCCGCGCACCAGTTCGAGTACCGCGAGCAGGGTCACGACCACGCCGGCGCGCCCCTCTTCGGGCCGAAACAGCGCGACGAATGCCACCTCACCGCCCTGCAAGGCGCTCAGCACGCGGCTCATGCGCTCGCGTACGGACAGTGGCTCGCGCTGCACCTGATGGCTGGCGAACAGCTCCGCGCGCAACATGACGTCTCGAAAGGCAAGCAGCAAATCCCGCAACGGCGGCGGTGGCGCCACTGGCGGCGGCCGTGCCCCGGTGGGCGCCGCCTGCACCACGTGGGTATCGCGACCGATGCGCGGCAGGGTGTCGAGCGACTCGGCAACCGTCTTGTAGCGTTCGTATTCCTGCAGGCGCCGCACCAGCTCGGCGCGCGGATCGTCGCCCTCTTCATCCGCCGGCTCGGGCCGCGGCAACAGCATGCGCGACTTGATCTCGATCAGCCAGGCCGCCATCACCAGATACTCCGCGGCCAGTTCCAGGCGCAGCTCGCGCATGAGCGCAATGTACTCCATGTACTGCTCGCAGATGCGCTGCACGGGAATATCGAGGATGTCCAGATTCTGGCGCCTGATCAGGTACAGCAGCAGATCGAGCGGGCCTTCGAAGGCTTCCAGGAAGACTTCCAGTGCGTGCGGCGGGATGTAGAGATCCTGCGGCAGCTTCTCCAGCCGCTCTCCGTGCACGCGCACGTTGGGAAATTCGATAATTTCGGCGCTCGTCTGCATGTCCCGTTACCTCGTCTGGCGCGCCATTGATACCGCGGGAGTGGGGACTGAACTCAACGCGGCGGGAAACCCACCGCGTCCGTCACCCGATCGAGAACCCGCGCGGCACGCTCTGCCGCCGCCTCGGCACCGCGGCGCAGAATCGCCGTCAGGGCGCCGCGATCCTCGCGCAGTGCCCGATAGCGCGCCTGCAACGGCTCCAGCCATGCGACGACCGCATCCGCGGTATCCTGTTTGAAACGACCATATCCCTGGCCCGCATAAGTTCGCTCGATGGCGGCCATGGACTCGCCGGTGACGGCTGCATGGATCGTCATCAGATTCGAAATCCCCGGCTTGTCGACCGCATCATAGCGGACCTCGCTGCCGGTGTCGGTCACGGCGCGCTTGAGCTTGCGGGCCACTTCGCCGGGCTCATCCAGCAACGCGATGTAGTTTTTGGCGTTGTCGTCCGACTTGGACATCTTCGCGCTGGGGTCCTGCAAGCTCATCACGCGCGCGCCCACCTCCGGAATATAGGGCTCGGGCACCGTAAAGACCTCGCCGTAACGCCCGTTGAACCGCTGCGCCACGTTACGCGTGAGCTCCAGATGCTGCTTCTGGTCGTTGCCCACCGGCACCAGCTGGGTGTCGTAGAGCAGGATGTCCGCCGCCATCAGCACGGGATAGTCGAACAGGCCCGCGTTGATGTTGTCACCGTGACGCCGGGACTTGTCCTTGAACTGGGTCATGCGATTGAGCTCGCCCACATAGGTCGAGCAGTTCAGGATCCACGCAAGCTGCGCATGCGCAGGCACATGCGACTGCACGAAGAGGATGTTGCGCTCCGGTTCGATACCGCAGGCGATGTACAGGCACAGAAATTCGTAGCAACGCTCGCGCAGGGCCGCGGGGTCCTGATGCACCGTGATGGCGTGCATGTCGACCAGGGCGAACAGGCAATCGTAGCGGTGCTGCAGCTCCGCCCAGCTCTTGAGTGCCCCGATGTAGTTGCCGATGGTAAGCCGGCCCGAGGGCTGGATACCGCTGAACAGCGTTGCTTTCGACGTTGGCTCCGTCACTGCTTTTTTCCCGGCCTGTGAATCATCTTCGTCAAACCCCGAACACCCGGTACACGACCTGCGTCAGCACCGTCAACGGCCAGCCCAGTACACGTCCAAGCACACCGCTGAACAGCAGCAGCACCAGAATGATCAGCCCGTAAGGCTCCACCTTGTCCACCATCTGCGCGTAGCGCTCCGGCAGAAGTCCGTTGAGTACGCGGCTGCCGTCGAGTGGCGGCACCGGCAGCAGGTTCAGCACCATCAGCACCAGGTTGATAGGGATGCCGACCCTCGCCATCAGGCTCAGCGGATAGGTAATGAATCCGCCTGCTCCCACCATCATGCACAGCTTCAGCACCACCCCCCAGGCGAGCGCCATGGCCAGGTTGGTGAGCGGCCCGGCGAGCGCTACCACTGCCATGTCCTGGCGCGGGCGACTCATGTTGCTGGCAACCACCGGCACCGGCTTGGCCCAGCCAAAGATGATGCCACCGACCAGCAGTGTCACCGCCGGCACAACAACGGTGCCGATCAGGTCCACATGTTTGAGCGGATTGAGGCTCAGCCGCCCCATGCGCTCGGCTGTGTGGTCGCCGAAATAGCGCGCCGCCCACCCGTGCGACACCTCGTGCAAGGTGACCGCGAACAGAATGGGCGGTGCCCAGATAACGATTTTTTGTATCAGGGAGGCAGCATCCAACATCAATTCATCCCGTGGTCCCGTCGCAGTTGAGCATCGTCCGGGCCGGGAGCTGTTCCGCGAAAACCGTGTAGTATAAAGGTTCGAATTGCTGCCGTCCGTTTTTATCAGAGGCCCAGCGCGCTCAAATCGCCCTTCCCCCGGCGTCTGACCTTGGGTGTTCCCTCGCACAGATCGAGTACGGTGGTTGGCTCCAGGCCGCTGTTGTCGCCGTCGATCACCACATCGACCTGGCGGCCGACGCGCTCCTCCACATCCACCGGATCGCTCAACGGCAGATCGTCGCCCGGCAGCAGCAGCGTCACCGTCATCAGCGGCTCGCCGAGGGTCGCGAGCAAAGCCTGGTCGATGCGATGGTCCGGCACGCGAATGCCGATGGTCCGGCGCTTGGGATGCTGCAAACGGCGAGGGACCTCGTGCGTTGCCCGCAGAATGAAAGTATAGGCGCCGGGGGTCAGGTTCTTGAGCAGCCGGTACTGCGCATTGTCCACCTTGGCGTAGGTGGCGATCTCCGACAGGTCGCGACACAGCAGCGTGAACTCGTGGTCCTTGCCGAAACGGCGGATCCCGCGAATGCGCTCCATGGCCTCCTTCTCGCCGAGACCGCAACCGAGCGCATACGAGGAGTCCGTCGGATAGGCGATCACCGCGCCCTCGCGCACCCGCTCCACCACCCGGCGCAGCAGCCGCTTCTGCGGTGTTTCCGGATGGATCTTCAAAACTTCCGTCATGCGTTGGAACCCGACTTTATTTGATGTTCGCCACGATACTACCGAAAATATTGCGCAATCCGCTATACTCGCGTGCCATGAAGATTCTATTCGATTATCTGCCGATCATCTGCTTTTTCATCGCCTATCAGATGACCGACATCTATATCGCGACGGGCGTTCTCATTGTCGCCCTGTTCGTGCTGGTCGCCGGCTACTGGTGGTACACCCGCCGCATTCACAAGATGCATCTGGCGACAGCGGTACTGGCGCTGGTGTTCGGCGGCATCACCATCTGGCTGCACGATCCCGAATACATCCAGATGAAGCCGACCGTGCTCTACCTGCTGTTTGCAGTGGTGCTCGCGGCAAGCCACGTCTGGGGTGAAAAACCGCTGATCCAGCGCATGATGGGCTCCAGCCTCGAATTGCCGGACGCGGCGTGGACACGAGTAAGCTGGCTGTGGATCGGTTTTTTTATCGTTTCCGCGATCCTCAACACCTTCGTGGCTTACAACTACAGCCAGGAGACCTGGGTCAACTTCAAGATGTTCGGGATGCTCGGGCTGACCATCGTCTTCGTGCTGCTCCAGGCATTCTATCTGGCGCGTTTTTTACCGGACGAACACGGCAATAAGTAGATGTTGTACGCAATAGTATCACTCGATGTGGAAAACAGCGGCGAGCTACGCAAACAGGCGCGGCCCGCACATGTGGACCGGCTCAACGCCCTGCGCGACGAGGGCCGCCTGGTGCTTGCCGGCCCGTTTCCGGCCGTCGATGCCGAGGATCCGGGCGCCGCGGGCTTCACCGGCAGCCTGATCGTCGCCGAGTTTGCCGATCTCGACACGGCACGCGCGTGGGCGGACACCGATCCGTACCTTGCTGCCGGCGTGTACCGGCAGGTTGATGTGCGGCCGTTCCGCCAGACGCTGCCGTGACCACCCAGCGTATGCAGCGCATGCGGGAACGACTGCAGGCGACACTGGCGCCGGCCCGCCTGGAAATCGAGGATCAGAGCCACTTGCATGTTGGCCATCCCGGCGCGCGCGACGGGCGCGGGCACTTCAGGATCGTAATCGAGTCCGCCCGCTTCTCCGGCAAACCGCCGATCGCCCGCCACCGGCTGGTCTACGAGGCACTCGGCGAGATGATGCAAACCGATATCCATGCGCTTTCGATACAGGCGCTGGTGCCCGAGCAGGAATAGGCGCCACCGTCCGCGAAATCGCGGCTAACCCCCCCACGGAGTTCCCTTTTTCGACCCGGGGTCATGAGCGTCGTCGGTACCGACGGCGCAGGGCCATGCATTCGAGAGCGATCCACAAGGCGCACAGGCCGAACAGCCACGGCAGATGGCGGTCAAACAGGCGCACGATAAAACGTCCGACATGGCCACTGTAGATGCCCTTGGCGAGACCGACTATCGGATGGAAATGAAGCATCCGCGCACCACCCGCCCGCAACCAGGCGACACCGGCGCTGCCTTTGCGCGCCGCGAGCGCCAGATCCCGCTCAGCGACCCTCCCACCGCGCTTCAGTCGCGCAACACCGGTGCGCCCGGTCAGCCAGAGAGCGAAAGCGCCACGCGGCTCACGCTCGACAAAACCGGCAATACGCGGCAGCATGGCGGGATCGTCGACCTCGCGCAGCAATCGCAGAGTCGTGCCGGTGCCCGCACTGCGCTCGATGCGGCGTACGCTTCCGGCGACGGCTTTCAGCTCGGCCCGCTCGCCGGTGCGCACGGCCCGCAGCGTCATTTTCCCCAGCGAGCGCGCCATCGCCCCGCTGAGGGCGCCGGTACGGCGCGCCGCCTTGAGGAGATCGAGCCCGGGCTCGTTCCAGGGCGACAGGGTCGTGGCCAGCCCCAGCGCGGACAGCCCTACCAGCACCTTGTCCACCGGTTGGCCGCGCACTGCGTGGGTGCCCTGCATCAGCAGGTCGCGGATGTCTCCAAACACGAACAGATCGGCCATCATCGCACCGCCGAGCGCCCAGGCGGAATCGCCCTGCCCCAGCAACGCGCCGCGGCCGAGCTGGCCCAGGCGGTAAGGCACCGAGGTCGAGCGGGCAGCGATGCGCGCGCGCACCGATTGCAGGTGGCTGCGCTGCACACTGTCGGCCGATGCCATTCCCGCGTCGGCGACCAGCCGCGCATCCGCGACACGGCCCTCGTCGAGCAATCTTTGGGCCGTCGCCGCGAAATCGTAGTCCGGCAACGCCTCATATGCCGTACGCGCATGCCAGGCCGGGACTTCCGACAGGACTGCCGCAAGCAGCGCCCCCAGAAGGCCCAGGCGCAGTAGCAAGAGCCCCATTCGAAACATGGCCTTCAACCGTCCTCGCACGCGAAGGTTCGTGCCTTTTGCTGCCTCGCGCAAGCATGCAGCATAACGCCGTCCGTCGGGGAAGGCTTGACACCACCACAGACAGATTTATGTTTGCGCAAAATGACTTGCAACAACAATACCAATAACCAGGGCAAGGGCCGCAACTTCATGGACGAATTTCGTTCCGACGCTTGCAGCGGCGTCGAAGTCTTTCACTATCCACGACATTTTCGCACACGGGTCGTTTTCCTTGCGATCGTGAGTGGCGTTCTCGGTCTGCTGGCGTTGTGGGCTGCGGCGACCACCGGCACGGCCGCTGGCCCACGGCTGATTGCGACCGGAGCCTGTGTCCTGATGCTCGCGGCCACCTGGCACTGGCTACGTCGTGCCGCCATGGCCCGGAGCCGGCTCATCCTGGACGAGATCGGGATCACCCGTACCCATGGGCGCGACATCCGGAGCATCGCCTGGCGCGACATCCGCGAGATCCGCAATGGCCGCGGGAGCGTCATGCTGCACATTCTGGCAGGCGACGCCGGAATGATCATCGTGGTCGAGAAAGACATCGAAAACATCAACGGTCTGCTCGATCGCATTCTGGACTATGCACCCCTTGCCTCCACGAGCGGGCTGCGAAAAAGGACTTTCGGCTTTCCGCGCAGGGATGTCCTGGGATTCATCGCGGGGCTGGCGCTGGTGGTCAGCTCATTCTGGATCGTGCCAAATATCAAGTACGGCGAACCGCTGGTGATCCCGATGGTGCTGCTCGCGCTCGCCCTGCTGCCGGGCTGGCGGCGGCTGCGGGCTCTGGTCATCAACGCCGAGGGCATCGTGGTGCGTACGCCGGTTCGCGCCATCGGCATTCCCTTTGCCGACGTGCTGGATACGGGCATGACGGACCGCCGGTGGCGGCTTTTCCGCGGCCTGCAGCGCATGGGCGCCTACATCGTGCGCGAAAATGAACGCCGCCTCATCCTCGCCGAGAATGCACGCGCACTGCCGGTGTATGCCAGCGTCCGCCATGCATGGCTCGCCGCGGGAGGCCGGCTGCCGGGCGAGTTCGAAATACCCGATTACTCGGCCACCTTGCCCGGCGAGGCAAGCCCCGAGTAGAGCAGCGCGTTCGCGGCCGGATCACGTACCCTCGGACCGGGGTGCATCCTGCGACCGATCCGGTCCGGGCCCGCCCTCCAGCAACTCATGGAATTCCGCCTCGTCCAGCAGCGGGATTTTCAGCCGCTCGGCCTTTTCGCGCTTGGAGCCGGGCTCGGCCCCGACCACCACGTAATCGGTATTGCGCGAGACGCTGCCGGCGACACGCCCGCCCCGAGTCTCGATTTCTGCGCGCGCTTCATCCCGGGTAAAGTGGTCGAGGCTGCCGGTAAGTACGAATGTCTTGCCCGCCAGCGGCCGGAAGCCACCCTCTTCTTCCTCCGCCTTCGGCCAGTGCACGCCCGCATCGCGCAACGCAGCGATGACAGCCTGATTACGCGGTTCCGTCAGGAACGCCACGATATGCGCCGCCACCCCGGGCCCGACATCGGCAACCGCCTGAAGTTGCGGATAACGGTCCGCCACCTTCGCCTCCGGATTCTCCCGCAGGGCTTCGGCATCCGCCTGCGCCGCGCGGGTCAGTGCATCCAGGGTGCCGAAATGCTCGGCCAGGGTTCTTGCCATGACCTCGCCGACTTCCCGGATACCCAATGCATAGACGAATCGCGGCAGGGTCGTCTCCTTGCTGCGCTCGATGGCAGACAGCAGGTTTTGCGCCGACTTCTCCGCCATGCGGTCGAGGCCCGACAGGGTCGCTGCATCGAGCCTGTAGAGATCCGCCGGGCTGCTCACCAGGCCGCGCTCGACGAGCTGGTCGATCAGCTTGTCGCCAAGGCCGTCGATATCCATGGCGCGGCGGGAGGCAAAATGCTTGAGTGCGCCCTTGCGCTGCGCGGGGCATACCAGTTCGCCACTGCAACGCAGGATCGCTTCACCGTCGCCACGCACGATCTGCGAACCGCACACCGGACACTGTGCCGGCGCCTCGATGGCGCGCGCGTCCGGCGGTCGCCGCTCCTCGACCACGCGCACGATCTCGGGGATCACGTCGCCGGCCCGGCGCACGACCACGCAGTCACCGATGCGCACGTCCTTGCGCTGGATTTCGTCCATGTTATGCAGTGTCGCGTGGCTGACATTGACCCCGCCAACGAATACCGTCGCGAGCTTCGCCACCGGCGTGAGTGCGCCGGTGCGCCCGACCTGAAATTCGACGTCCTCCAGCCGCGTCATCACCTCTTCGGCGGGAAACTTGTGGGCGAGAGCCCAGCGCGGGGCGCGCGCGACGAAACCCAGCTCGTCCTGCTGCGCGTGCGCATCGACCTTGTAGACGACCCCGTCGATCTCGTATTCGAGGCTTCCGCGCGCCGCCGCCGTTTCCCGAAAGTAAGCGAGACAGCCGTCCACACCGTGCACCCGGCGCAGGCGCTCCGGCACCGGCAGCCCCCAGGCGCGCAACTGCTCCATGACGCCATGATGGCTGTCGCTCAGGCGACCGGCCGGCACGCGGCCAACCCCGTAACACAACAGGCGCAAAGGTCGGCGTGCGGTCACGCGGGAATCGAGCTGACGCAGACTGCCCGCGGCGGCGTTGCGCGGGTTGACGAACGTTTTTTCGCCGCGTGCCCTGGCCGCCTCGTTGAGCCGACGGAATCCGCGCAGCGGCATGAAGATCTCGCCGCGCACTTCCAGCGGATCCGGCGCCGAGGGGTCGAGGCGCAGCGGCACGTTGCGTACGGTGCGTACGTTATCGGTAATGTTCTCGCCTTCGTAACCATCGCCGCGGGTAGCGGCCCGCACGAGTTGCCCGTTGCGGTAAAGCAGGCTGATCGCGAGGCCGTCGAGCTTGGGCTCGGCGACGTATTCGACCTGGCGATCTGCACCAAAGCCCAATGCTTCGTGTATGCGCCGATCGAAATCCCGCACCTCCGCCTCGTCGAAGGCGTTGTTGAGCGACAGCATCGGCATTTCGTGACGCACGGCCTCGAAACGCGTCGCCGGCGGCGCACCGACGCGGCGGGTGGGCGAATCGGCAGTGGCGAGCTCGGGGTAGCGATCCTCCAGTGTCTGCAGCTCGCGGAACAGGCGATCGTAGTCGGCGTCCGGAATCTCCGGATCGTCGAGGACGTAGTAGCGATAACCGTGATGCGTGATCTCGGCGCGCAGCGCCTGTGCGCGCTCAGCCGCCTCCGCGGGTACCGTCGCATCCGTGGCCATCGCTGTCAGGGCCTGTTCGCCATCACCCACGGGGCTGCGCGGTGCGCTCGACGAGCTGGCGGCGCTCCAGCTCCGCCATCTCTTCCTGCAGGAAACGCGACATCTGCCGCGTCAGGGGCTGACGGCGCTCGTCCAGCACCTCGCCGCCAAGCTGGGCGGCGAGCTGCTCGGCCGTGCTTTCCATATCACGGTAGGCCGGCACCGGATTCTCCGGCCCGGGCAGCACCATGAACAGGTTCAGCCCGGGCGTACGCAACCGGTCGCGCTCCATCGGATCGAGATGGCCCGGCTTGACCATGTTGGCGACCGAGAACACGGACTCGGGCACGCCATCGACTTCCTTGATGCGGTGATAGATCAGCCTGGGGCCAAAGTGCAGGCCGCACTCCAGCAGGGCGCTGTGCAGCGCGTCACCGCCGAACCGCTGCCCCGCCGGCGCGGCCACATACAGCACCACGAGTTTCTGGCCTTCGGCAGGGGCGGCCGGCATGCGCACCTCCACCTCCGGCATTTCCGGCGCGACAGGCTTGGCGGACGGGAATGGCTGCAGCAGTTCGTCGCGCGCGTCTTCCGCCGGCGGCTCGGTTTCCGTGGCGTGCGGTGGCGGCTCCGGCTCCGCATCGAGCCACGGCCGGTCCTGCGCCGCGTCCGCATCGTCCCGCGACAGCCAGTCGAGATCGTGGTCGTCGTCCCATGCCGTATCCCGCGGCGGCGTAATGGATTCGTCATCCTCCGCCGGAGGAATGTTGTCCAGATAGTCGTAGTCAGATGGCCGGGTCATGCGGGTGTACATGTAGACGGCGATAACCACCAGCACGCCCAGACCCACAAGAATCCACTGCAATTCACTCATAATCGCCCACACTCTCGTTGATACGCTCTTCGGCCATTTCCAGCGCCCGCTCCACGTCCACGCTCACCAGCCGCGATACACCCGGCTCCTGCATGGTCACGCCGTGAAGCTGATGGGCCAGTTCCATCGTTACCTTATTATGAGTGATAACGACGAACTGCACGCGCTCCGACATTTCTCGCACAAGCCCGCAGAAACGCCCCACGTTGACATCGTCCAGCGGCGCGTCCACCTCGTCGAGCAGACAGAACGGGGCCGGATTCAGCTCGAACAGAGAGAATACCAGTGCGACCGCGGTCAGCGCCTTCTCGCCACCGGACAGCAGCTGAATCGAGCTGTTGCGCTTGCCCGGCGGCCGTGCCATCACGCGCACGCCGGTGTCGAGCAGGTCATCGCCGGCCATTTCCAGATAGGCCTCGCCGCCGCCGAACAACTTTGGGAACAGTCGGCGAAATACCGTATCCACCGCATCGAAGCTCTCGCGAAAGCGGCTGCGCGTCTCCCGATCGATCTTGCGAATCGCGTTTTCCAGGGTTGCCAGCGCCGCACGCAAATCCTCGTCCTGGGCTGCAAGATAGTCTGCGCGCTCCGAATGCTCGCGATACTCGTCGATGGCCGCCAGATTGATCGCGCCGAGACGCTGAATGCGCCGATCCATGGCAGCGAGCTTTTCTTCCCACTGTGTCGGTGTCGCGGCTTCCGGCAAATCGGCCAGCATCGTTTCGATATCGAAGCCGGTTTCTTTCACCTGATCGGCAACGGACTGCAAGCGCACCTGCAGTGCCTCGCCCGAGAGCCGCATCGAGTGTACCGTCTCGCGGGCCTCGTCGCGCACGCTCTCGGCCTCGCGCAGGCCCTGGGTGCTTGCAGCCACGTCGCGGTCCGTCTCCGTTTGAAGCTCGCGGGCGCTGTCGAGTGCGGCACGGGTCCGGTCGCGTGTGCCCCGCGCCTGTTCGAGCGCCTGTCCGGCCTCCGCAACAGGTGCCGACGCCCGATCCAGTGCCGTGTGCGCCACGCTCAACTGCCGCTCCAGCTCCGCATCCCGCTCCGCCTGGTCCCGCTCGCCCTCGGCCGCCGACTGCAGGGCGCTCTGCAACGAAGCCTGACGTACCCGCAGGGCCTGCAAACGATCACGATTTTCATCATGATCGGTACGCGCCGCTTTCACCCGCGTACGCGCCGCCTGCAGGGTCGCCTGCAACGTCTGGCGCTCATGCTGCAGGCGCCCGGCTTCGTCCTCGCTCTCCTTCAGGCGTGTCCGCGCCTGTGCGAGTTCCCCCTGTTCCGCATCCCGGGCCTCGTGCAAATCCGACAGATCGCCGCGCAGCCTTTCCACGCGCCCGCGCAATTGTTCCAGGCGCGCCGACTGTGCCTGATGTCGGCCACCGACAGCGCTGGCATCACGCACTATTTGTGTCAGCTCGGCGCGGCGCTCCGCAAGCACTGTCTCGTCATCCGCCAGCGTTTGCCGTGCCGCCTCCAGCTCACGCACCCGCTCATCGTGGCGCGCTGTCAACCCGGCGATTTCCTCACGACACCGGGCAAGGGCCCGCTCGCGTACGATGACACCGGTGTCGCCCTCGGCACGACCCGGCCAGTGCAGCCAGCCGGGGCCAGCGCACAGGCCACTGCGCGCCACGGCCGCCTCGCCCTCTTCGAGCCGGCCAGCGAGCGCAAGCGCATCGGCGTCGTCATCCACGGCATAGAAAACCGGGCCCGCCGTCCACGGCGCCGGACCGCGAACCTTTCCTGCCAGCGCGACAAGGCCCTGCCGGGGCGCGCGCGCAGGGGTCGCGTCCGTCACGCCGATCAAGGTCATGCTGCCCGGCGGCCACTGGCTATCGGCATACGCCTCCGCATGCGGGTGTCCGACACACACCCCGCGCAAAAAATGACTCAGAGCCGCTTCGACGGCCAGTTCCCAGCCGGGTTCCACGACCAGGGTTTCTGCGAGCTGCTTGCTGTCCGCACAATCATGCTGGCGCAACCAGACATTCAATGATTCATCGTCTCGCCGCAGCGCCGCCGCCTGCAAGGCCTCCAGCGAACTGGCCTGGCCACGCGAGTTCTGCAGCGCCTCGCGAACGCTGTGCAATTCCGCTGCCAATTCATCGCAACGCTCGCGCGCGCTGCCGATCCGCGCTTCCAGATCAGCCGTTGCACTCTCAGCGTCAATGCGCGCCTGTTCCAGTGCCTGCGCCTGCGCATCCATTTGCTGCAGCTGCTTCTCCACGGCTTCCGTATCGATACCGGCAAGTTCCTTTTCCAGCCGTTGCTCCCGCTCCAGGGTGCCTTGCTGGCGCCGTTCCAGCTCGGTCACGCGGGTTCGCTCCACCTCCGCCCGGCGCAATGGCGCTTGCGCGTCGCGATTGAAGCGCTCCCAGGCCGCCTCCTGCCGGGCACTCTCCGACTCCGCCGACTCCAGCTGCTCGCGCCCGTCCCGTACGATGATTTCCGCCTTCTCCAGCGCGGCATCCATCTCCGCCAGTTGCTCCGCGAGCGTTGCGTGGCGAGCGCGTTCGGCGGCGAGGCGCTCCGTGACCGAATTTCGCCGGGTTTGCAGCGTTTCGATTTCGCGCGTGTGTACCGCCGCCATCTCGCGCGCGTGCGAGAGCATCTGCTCGATGCGCGCCACCTCTGCCTCGGCGCCGTAGAATTCCGCCTGGCGCGCCTGCAGTTCCTCTCCCGCCCGCTGCTGACGCACGCGCGCCTCGTCAACCGCCTGTTCGCGCAGACGCGCATCCTTCTCGGCCTGCGCCTGCCGCTCTTGAGCCGCGCCAAGCCCGGCCCGGTGCGTCGACGCCTCGTTGTCGATGCTGCGGTAGCGCAGAGCCAGGCATTCGGCCTTCAGGGCCCGTTCCTGCTTTTTGTACTCCTTGTATTTCGCCGCGTTTTCCGACTGACGCTTCAGACGTTCGAGCTGCGCGTCGAGTTCACTGCGCAGGTCATTGAGACGCTCCAGGTTTTGCCGTGTGTGCTGAAGCCGATTCTCCGTTTCGCGCCGCTTTTCCTTGTATTTGGAAATGCCGGCGACTTCCTCCAGCAGCAGGCGCATATCCTCGGGGCGGGCCTCGATGATGCGCGACACCGTACCCTGCTCGATGATTGCATAGCTGCTGCGGCTGCCCAGGCCGGTGCCGAGAAACAGATCGGTGATGTCGCGCCGGCGACAGCGCGCACCATTCAGAAAATATTGGGACCCGCTGTCGCGAACGATCTCGCGCTTGACGGAAATCTCTCCGAAATCGGCGTAGCGCCCGCCGAGGCTGCCATCGCTGTTGTCGAACACCAGCTCGATGGCGGCACGCCCGACCGGCTTGCGCGCCTTGGAGCCATTGAAGATCACATCCTCGAGTGCGGCACCGCGAAGCTGGCGGGCACTGCTCTCGCCGAGCACCCAGCGCACGGCATCGATGACGTTGGACTTGCCGCAGCCATTGGGGCCAACCACTCCGGACAGGTTGCTGTTCAGGCGCAGGACGGCCGGATCGACAAACGATTTGAAGCCGGCCAGTTTGATGGCGCTCAGGCGCATAGGGAGCTGCTCCGACCGTTACATGGCGCGCCCCGTGGCGCGGATTACAGCGAATAGTGTAAAGTAACGCCCGTCTTTGCAAGCCCTGTGCGCGTCATGCCGAGTCAGCCCAGCAAAACACTCGAAACCTTCGCCAACCCGCAGCCGGAACGCGACTACACCATCCGCATGCGGATTCCGGAGTTTACGTGCCTGTGTCCGCTCACGGGACAGCCGGACTTCGCGATCCTGCACCTGGAGTACATACCCGACCGCCTGTGCGTGGAACTGAAATCACTCAAGTTGTACATGTGGTCCTTTCGCGACGAGGGCGCATTTCACGAAGCGGTGACCAACAGCATACTGGATGATCTGGTGCAGGCCACCCGCCCCCGTTTCATGCGCCTGACGGCAGCGTTCTCGGTCCGCGGAGGCATCGACACGACGGTTGTCGCCGAACATCGCGCTCCGGACTGGCGGGCACAGGCGCCTGTCTCGTTACCTTAGGGCGGCACCCTGCCAACCCTGCTGAGCCCGTAATTCTCAAAAAACGATGGCCACTCGATGCTTCGGCGAAGAGTTGCCGGCGCTCGCGCGGAATATTTTCCAGCTATTCTCTCATTCCTTCGTTTTTTTATTGCTGCTTCCAAATGTTTCTGGTATAAGCTAGGCGCCATTATTTTGGGAGAGACGTAATCATGTCCGCCAAACAGCAGATGCAAGACTCGTCCCGGCTGGTGAACGGCATCGAGCCTTACACGCCGACGGCTGAGGAAGAGTACATGAACGAGGAGCAGCTCGGGCATTTTCGCGAGCTGCTGATGGCATGGAGACACCAGCTCATGGAAGAGGTCGATCGTACTGTCGATTACATGAAGGATCAGGCGGCCAACTTTCCGGATCCGACAGATCGCGCCACTCAGGAATCCGAGTTCAGCATCGAACTGCGCACCCGCGATCGCGAACGCAAGCTGATTCGCAAAATCGACGACGCCATTCGCCGCCTGGATAACGACGACTATGGCTTCTGCGATCAATGCGGCACCGAGATCGGCATTCGCCGCCTCGAGGCACGCCCGACGGCAACCCTGTGCGTCGACTGCAAGAGCCTGGAAGAAATACGCGAACGCCAACTGGGCAAATAAACCACCCCGCCGCCGCGGATGAACGTCCGCGGTCAGGCGGCGCGCGGCGGTCCTACCGCGGACGGTTCGCTCCCTCCCCCACCGGCGCGCTGCATTTCGGTTCCCTGATCGCAGCGCTCGCCAGCTACCTGCAAGCCCGGGCCCACAGTGGCCAGTGGCTGGTCCGCATCGAGGATGTGGACCAGCCGCGCGCCGAGCCGCGGGCGCCGGCGCTTATTCTGGAGACCCTGGCCCGTTACGGACTGGAATGGGACGGGCAAGTGATGTATCAGAGTCGGCGTGAACCGGCCTATCGGGATGCCATGGATCGGCTTCTGCGCCAGGGCGACGCGTTCTGGTGCGGGTGCAACCGGCGCCAGGCGCGTGCGGGACCACCGGGTATCGAGGGCCCGATTTATCCGGGCCACTGCCGCAACGGCCTTGCAGACGGACGCCGCCCGCGCTCGGTACGCGTGCGCGTGCACCCTGGCCCGTTACGGGTCATGGACGCGGTACACGGGCCGATCACGCAGGATCTCTCTCGTGACGTCGGCGACTTTGTCATACGCCGTGGCGATGGACTGTTCGCCTATCAGCTTGCGGTCGTCGTCGACGATGCTGCGCAAGCCATCACGGAAGTGGTCCGCGGCGCCGATCTGCTGTCATCGACGCCGCGTCAGGTCTTCCTGCAAGATCTGCTCGGGCTGCCAGCGTCCTCGTATCTGCATACACCGCTGGTTTGCATGGCCGACGGACGCAAGCTCAGCAAACAGCATGGCGCTCCGCCATTACCGCGGATTCCGGGCCCGCCGCTGGTGCGCGCCCTGCAATGTCTCGGCCAATCACCACCGGCAGAACTGGCGACATATCCACCCGGCGACATTCTCGACTGGGGAATCCGGCATTGGCGACCGGCACTGATTCCACGCAGCGCGCCATTCGCGGCCGACTTTCTCTCGTAACTCCCTCGACAGATCGGCAAGTATTGCTGTTGAGCTAAAATAGTACGAACCGCGCCTCCCGTCGGGCGCTCCCGGCCGGGATCGATAGAACATAGCGAAACTCAGGAGTACACCATGAGCGATGACGTAGTCATTTGTGCCGCCCTCAGAACCCCGATCGGATCATTCAACGGCAAGCTGGCCAGCCTGTCCGCAACCGAGCTGGGGGCGCAAACGATCAGGGCGGTGCTGGAAAAAACCGGTGTCGCACCCGACCAGGTCGATGAGGTCATCCTCGGCCACGTAATCACTGCCGGCTGCGGCCAGAACCCGGCACGGCAGGCGGCGATCAGGGGCGGCTTGCCGGTGGACGTACCGGCGATGACCATCAACAAGGTCTGCGGGAGCGGTCTCAAGAGCGTGCAACTGGCCACCCAGGCCATCCGCTGCGGTGACGCCAATCTGATCCTGGCGGGCGGCCAGGAGAGCATGAGCCAGGCGCCACACCTGCTGCCCCACTCCCGGCACGGGCAGCGCATGGGTGACTGGGTCGCGAAGGACAGCATGATTATCGACGGTCTGTGGGACGCCTTCAACGACTACCACATGGGCCGCACCGCCGAGAACGTCGCTGAAAAGTACGGTGTCTCGCGCGAGGAACAGGACGCCTTCGCCGCCCGTTCGCAGCAGCGTACGGAGCAGGCGCAGAAGTCCGGCCGCTTCGCCGACGAAATCGTGCCAATCACCGTGCCCCAGCGCAAGGGCGATCCGGTGATCGTCGACAGCGACGAATTCCCGCGCCACGGCACCACGGCGGAAACGCTGGCCAAGCTGCGACCGGCATTCCAGAAGGAGGGCTCGGTGACGGCCGGGAACTCTTCCGGTATCAACGACGGCGCGGCAGTGGTACTGGTATGCTCGCGGGCTGCTGCCGACAAGCTCGGGCTGTCGGTTCTGGCCACGGTAAAGGCCTACTCCAATGCCGCCATCGAACCCGCGATCATGGGAGTTGCGCCCATCTATGCGACGCGTCGCTGCCTGGAACGTGCCGGCTGGGATGCACAGGATCTCGATCTGATTGAACTCAACGAAGCCTTCGCCTCCCAGAGCATCGCTGTGGTGAAGGAGATGAACTGGGACGTGGAGAAGGTGAACGTCAACGGCGGCGCCATCGCCCTCGGCCACCCGATCGGCGGTTCCGGCGCGCGCATTCTGGTAACCCTGCTCCACGAGATGCGGCGACGTGACGCCAGACGCGGCCTGGCGACACTATGTATCGGCGGCGGGCAGAGCGTTGCGGTTGCCGTCGAACGCTAGCATCCATTGGCGTTTCATGCGGTATTGCACCGCATGAAACGCCAGTAGCCCCCTGCGACAGCGCAAAATATCCCCACAGGCAACGTAACCTGTTTTCGATCAATCGGAATCCGGGTTCCTCACATAGGCGCTCCCATGCTAGGCCGTGTTCACAATCATTCGCACGTGCGAAGCGATCAGAAAAGGCGCAGAA
>CAZYIP010000059.1:0-18879 GCA_964646895.1 uncultured Salinisphaerales bacterium
TGTCCTCATCCATAAAGCAATGCAAATCGGCTGCGTGATCCTGTTGCGACCTCGTCGTCACGTCGTGGTTCGCCCTGGCGTTGCGTACGTGCCGCGCTCGCTGCAATGCGCTGGCACTGCTGCCTTCGCTTCGACTCTCGCAGCGGGTGACTGTCGCATCTGTTGGAATTTTATTGATGCGTTCAGGTTTCTCATATAAAATCGCGAAGAGGGGAGAAAAACAAGAACGGCAAGGCCGGCGGCCATTGAATACATTAAAGAATACTTGATCCACCGTCGCCCGGATGCCGCGCTGGAGGAGGCGCATGATACGCGGATTGACTTTCGGTCTCGGCGTGTTCGCTGGCGTGATGGGCATTTCGGCCATGGCTTTTGCTGCTGCAAATGGCGATGCCATTGTCGGTACCTGGCTGGCATCCGATGGCTTGTCCAGGGTTCGGCTGTCGGACGGGCAGGGCGTCTACAGCGGCCGCGTCGTCTGGCTCAGGGAGCCGCGGTTTCCGGCAGGCGACCCCCAGGGTGCGGCGGGCACACCGAAAGTCGACCGCCGCAACCCCGATCCCGCCCTCCGGGACCGGCCGATCATGGGGCTGGAGGTGCTTGCCGGCTTGCACTATGCCGGCAACGGTATTTGGGAGGGGGGCACGATCTATGTGCCGGACAGAGGCAAGACCTATCCCTGCAAGCTTGCGCTGGCCCCGGACGGTGCATTGAAGCTGACTGTGGGCGGTCCGGTGCTCGGACGCACGATCACCTGGACTCGTGTCGCGCCTGTGGCGCAGGCCGGCGGCAACCCTGCCGTCGCGCCGTCGAGGTAATGCGACTGGGGTGAAGCACGGTAACAACTTCCATTCGCGCGCTGGCAGCGTGTACCCGGGTTTCCGGTACTCGCGGTGCTGCGCGCTGCCCGCGCATCGTCCGCGGTCGGGTCGTTACGCACGGCCATCCCTGCGCGCAAGCCCGCTCGCGCGGCACCTGAACAATGACACGCGCTGGCAAAAGCGCGACAGCCTCCGCACCGGGGCACAGGGACGTACGCCAACCCGCCGCGGCCGCTTTTACGGGAGTGAGTGATGCGGGGAGTGGCGGTTGCGTTACTGATGATAGCGGCACCGGTGGTGCTTTCGGGTTGCCGGACCGAAACTCCGCCGCCCGAGGATGTACGCCCGGTGCAGACCACGGTGGCGGGACGCGCGCCGACCGCGCTGAATGCCACTTATCCGGGCGTCGTCGCTGCCCGCAACGAAAGCAAGCAGGGGTTCCGGGTGGCCGGAACCGTACTCAAGCGCCTGGTGGAGGTTGGCCAGCACGTGGTCGCGGGCCAGCCCCTGCTGCAGCTGGATCCGACCAACCTCGACCTGAACCGGCAGGCGGCGGAAGCGCAACTGGATGCCGCTCGCAGCAAGGCCGCGCAGGCGAAGGTGAACCTGGGCCGTGATGCGCAGCTGTTGCAGCAGGGATTCATCAGCCAGGCCGAGTACGATCGCGACAAGGTGGATCTCGACACGGCGACCTCGCAGTTGCAGATGGCGCAGGCGCAGTACGACGAAGCGAAAAACCAGGCCGGCTACGGAACCTTGCGGGCGGCCGTGCCCGGTATCGTCACCGCCATCAACGTGGATGTCGGCAAGGTGGTCAATGCCGGTGCGACCGCGATCACGATCGCCAGGGACGGTGACCGTGAAGTCGTGATCAATGTGTCGGAATCCCGCGTCGACCAGCTGCGGGACGCGAGCGACCTGTACGTCACGCTGTGGGCGAATCCGGGCAGGAAATATCACGCCCGGCTGCGACGGATCGATCCGGATACCAATCCGACCACGCGCACCTACAACGCGTATGTCACCGTGCTGGACCCCGACGCCTCGATGCTTCTCGGCATGACCGCCTATGTGCATCTGGTGCACATTCCGGAGGAATCCACGTTCACCCTGCCGCTGACCGCGATCGTCGAGAAACCGGACGGCGCGCATGTGTGGCTGGTGGATCCGGGCACGTCGACGGTATCGATCCATCCGGTCAAGGTACTCGCCATTCGCGACGATGTCGCATTGGTCAGCGAGGGCCTGAAGGATGGCGATGTGGTGGTGACGGCGGGCGCGAACCTGCTGCATCCCGGCCAGAAGGTACGGCCGGTCGATACTTACGGCCCGCAGAACTAGAGCGCTACCCGTGGCGAACATGAACCTCTCCGCATGGGCCCTCAGGCACCAGCAGTTCATGCTGTTTTCGATCATCATCCTGCTGATCAGCGGGGTTTACGCCTATACCCATCTCGGCCAGGAGGAAGATCCCGGATTTACGGTTCGCAGCATGGTCGTCCAGACTTACTGGCCGGGCGCGACCATCGACCAGATGCAGAACCAGGTCACCGACAAACTCGAGAAGAAACTGCAGAGCATTGCCGAAATCGACTTCATCAAGAGCTACGTCGAGGCCGGCCAGACCCAGTTGATGATCACCCTTCGGGATGACGTGCCGCCCGCCGAGGTGCCGCAGGTCTGGTACCAGGTGCGCAAGAAGATCGGCGATATCGCCTGGACCCTGCCGCAGGGTGTGCGGGGCCCGTTCTTCAATGACGAGTTCGGCACCACTTTCGGCAATATCTACGCGTTGACCGCGGATGGCTTCAACTACGCGCAAATGAAGGGCTTCGCCGAAACCGCGCGTGACGAGTTCCTGCGGGTGCCGGATGTGGACCAGGTGAACCTCATCGGTACCCAGGACCAGCGCATCTACATCGAGTATTCCAATGCGAAACTGGCGACGCTCGGCATCAATCCGGACCGGATCGTCGCGACCCTGAAGACGGTCAACGGCGTGCAGCCGGCCGGTGTCGTCCAGACGCGCGCGGAGCGGATCCAGCTCGGGGTCAGCGGCGACTTCGATTCGGTCGATAGTATTCGCAATATCGGGATCTACGCCAACGGCCACATGTTCCGGCTCGGTGACGTCGCCACCGTCGAGCGCGGCTACGTCGATCCGCCGCAACTCAAGATGTTCTACGATGGCCAGCCGGCGATCGGGCTTGCCATCAGCATGCGGAGCGGCGGCGACGTGCTGCGTCTGGGCAAGGGCCTGAACGCCGCTGCGGCGAGCCTGGTCAGCGAGCTTCCGGTGGGCGTGAAACTCAGTGCCGTGTCCGATCAGCCGAAAGTGGTAAAGCAGGCGGTCGGCGAGTTCTCCGACAGCCTCTACGAGGCCGTGGGCATCGTGCTGCTGGTCTGCTTCCTGTCGCTGGGCTTGCGCACCGGGCTTGTCGTTGCCCTGTGCATCCCGTTCGTGCTGGCGGTCGTGTTCCTGGTGATGTACCTGGTGGAGATAGATCTCCAGCGTATTTCACTGGGTGCGCTCATTATCGCGCTCGGGCTGCTGGTGGACGATGCCATCATCTCGGTGGAGATGATGGTGCTGAAGCTCGAAGAGGGCTGGGATCATTTCCGCGCCGCCACCTTCGCGTATACGGCCACCGCCTTTCCAATGCTGACGGGCACGCTGATCACGGTTGCCGGGTTCCTCCCCGTCGCCATCTCGAAAAGCGGCTCCGCGGAGTACACGCGCTCGCTGTTCGAGGTGGTCGGGATTGCTCTGATCGTTTCCTGGTTCGTGGCGGTGCTCGTCACGCCCTATCTCGGTTTCAAGCTGCTGCCCGATTTCAAGCCGAAGGCCGGTGAGGAAACGGACGTGTATCAGCGGCCGTTCTATCGCTGGTTTCGCAGGCAGATCAGCTGGTGCCTGGATCATCGGCTGCTGGTGATACTTTTTACCGTTGTGCTGTTTGCGGGCTCCATCGTTTCGTTCCGCTTTGTTCCGCAACAGTTTTTCCCGTCGTCCGACCGGCCGGAACTGATCGTCGATCTGTGGATGCCGCAGGCCGCGACCTTCGCCGAGATCCAGAGGCAGGCGACGGCGATGCAAAAGGCGCTTGCCGGCGACCCCGACATCGTTTCGGTGACCAGCTACGTGGGTGGCGGCAGCCCGCGCTTCTATCTGCCCCTGAATGCACAGACGCAAAGCAATCTGGCGGAACTCGTCGTCATGACCAAAGGCTATGCGCAGCGCGAAGGGGTGCTGAAGCGGATCCAGCATCTGTTCGATACCGGTTTCCCGGCCGTTCGCGGCCGGGTGACACGGCTGGAGAACGGGCCGCCCGTCGGGTATCCGGTGCAATTCCGCATCAGCGGTACCGACAACGCGCGCCTGCGGGCCATCGCCGACAAGGTCATGGCGATCACGCGCGCCAATCCGAATACGCGCGGGGTCAACATGGACTGGGGCGAGCGCGTCAAGCTGTTGAAGGTGAACATCGACCAGGACAAGGCGCGGGTGCTGGGCGTGAGTTCCAAAAGCGTATCGCAGGCCTTGCAGGCATCGCTGAGCGGCTACGATATCACGCAGTATCTGGAGGGCACTGACAGCATCGGTGTTTACGCACGGCTTTCGGCCGCGGAGCGCACGGACCTCAACAACCTCAAGGATCTCAATATCCATACCCGCAGCGGGCAGTTCGTGCCGCTGTCGCAGATCGCGACCCTGCAACTGCAGAGCGACGACAGCATCCGCTGGCGCCGCAACCGCATTCCCACCATCACCGTGCAGGCGGATGTGGCCGGCTCCGCGCAGGGAAATGACGTCGAGGCGGCGCTGTGGCCCGAGATCGAGGCGCTGGCGCAGACGTTGCCGGCGGGGTATCGCGTGGAGCTCGGGGGATCGCTGGAATCCAGCGGCAAATCCCAGGCAGCCATTTCCGCCGTCATGCCGCTGGTGGTTCTCGTCGTACTGTTCCTGCTGATGATCCAGTTGCAGGACATGAGCAAGATGGCGCTGGTGCTGCTGACGGCGCCGCTCGGCCTCATCGGGGTGAGCGCGATCATGCTGATTTTCCGGATACCGTTCGGTTTCGTGGCATTGCTCGGCACCATTGCCCTGTTCGGCATGATCATCCGCAATTCCGTGATCCTGATAGTGCAGATCGACCACGCCCTCGGTGAAGGCGCGAGCATGCGCGATGCGATCGTCGAGTCCACCGTCCATCGTTTCCGGCCGATTCTGCTGACCGCGGCGGCCGCGGTGCTGGCCATGGTGCCGCTGACGCGTTCGGTGTTCTGGGGGCCCATGGCGTGGGCCATCATGGGCGGACTGACCGTTGCGACGCTGCTCACGCTGCTGTTCCTGCCGACCGCCTACGCCGTCTGGTTCAGGGCGGAAAAATCCGGAGGCCATCATGCGGATTAGGAGCCGGAAAGCCGGCGCCATCTTCGGCCTGCTGGCCTGCGGTCTGTTGTCGGGTGTGCCCGCCGCGCATGCGATGGACTTCCGTACCGCCGTGCATCAGGCGCAGGGGTTCGATCCGGCGACGCAGGCCGCGCGGTATGCCTACCGGGCGGGTCTGGAAAAAGGCAAACAGGGCACCGCCCTGTACTTTCCGCAGATCAACGCCACCGGCAACTACACCCATCTGGACCTTGACTCGGTTGCCGATCTGCCGCCGGCATTCCCGTCGTCGGTGCTGGTGGGTAACAGCAGCGGTTATCTGTATGGTTTCGGCGTATCGCTGGTGCAACCCATCTACAACGCTTCGGTATTCGCCGGCGCTGCGCAACTGAAGGATCAGGCGAAACTGGCGGCTTTGCAGAAGGAGGGCGCCGACGCCAACCTGATCCTGCGCGTGGCACAGGCGTACTTCGGGGTGCTCATGGCGCAGGACAACCTCGAACTCGTGCGCAAGCAGAAGGCGGCGATCGCGCAGCAACTGGCGAGCGCACAGGCACGCTTCAAGGCCGGCAAGACCAACATCACCGACGTGCGCGACGCCGAGGCGCGCTATCAGGGCATCCTGGCGCAGGAGATTTCCGCCATCAATGCCTTCGCGGTGCAGCAGGACCAGTTCGCCAGCATCGTGGGCAGGCCGCCCGGAAGCCTTGCGCGGATCCCGGATTCGTTCAAGCCGGGCGCGCCGCAGCCGGACGACCTGGATACCTGGATCGCCTGGGGGCGGGAACGCAACCTCAATGTACAGAGTGCCCGTGTGCAGCTGGACGCCAACAGTCACGACATCGACAAGTATCGTCTGCGTGGCCGCCCGCAGCTGGATCTGGTCGCGAGCTATACGGACACGCACCAGAACGGCGGCTTGCCGATTCTGGTAGCGCCCGACCGCAGCCGGCAGACTATCGTCGGCCTGCAGCTCACGGTGCCGCTGTTCGCCGGGGGCAGCTACAATTCCAAATATCGCGAGGCCGTGGCTGAGAGCGAACAGGCGCGATATCAGGTGCGGGCGACCCTCGAAAACACCGACGTGCAGGTCAAGCAGCAGTTTCTCAATGTGGAACTCGGAGCGCAGCAGATCGCGGCCTTGCAGGACGCGGTTGTTGCCGCGAAGTCATCGCTGGACGCCACCACTCTGGGCATGAAGGTGGGCAAGCGCACCACCCTGGATGTACTCAACGCCCAGCAGCAGTATTTCTCCGCACTGCAGAACCTCGACGCCGCGCGTTACCAGTACCTGCTGTCCCGGCTCAATCTGGAGGCGCTGGTCAACAAGCTCGGCGAGGATGACGTCACCGTTATCAACGGCTACCTGCAGGACGGCGCGCAGCTTCGCTGAGAGCACGCCTGGCCCGAAGTTCGCGCGCCATGGCCGGACGCCCGCGGCCGGCCATCGATTACCCGCCCGGGACGGGATGATGGCGGCGGCTTGTCGCACCCGCTTGCCGTCTCCGGATCGCTGTAAGAGAATGAAAGTTTGACTTGCCACTATTGCCCCCGCTTGCGGCAACAAGGAGCGCCGATGTCCGCCCCGCAACAGCAAGCCACTCCTCGACAACTTGCCAATGCCATTCGTGCACTGAGCATGGATGCGGTACAGGCGGCCAATTCCGGCCATCCCGGCATGCCCATGGGCATGGCGGACATGGCCGAGGTGCTGTGGAATCGCTTCCTGCGCCACAATCCGGCCAATCCGAAATGGCCGGATCGGGACCGCTTCGTCCTGTCCAACGGCCACGGTTCCATGTTGCTGTACGCGCTCCTGCACCTGACGGGCTACGACCTGCCGCTGCAGGAGTTGCGCAATTTCCGCCAGCTCGGCTCGAAAACGCCCGGGCATCCCGAGTACGGTCTGACGCCGGGCGTGGAATGCACGACCGGCCCGCTTGGCCAGGGACTCGCGATGTCGGTCGGCATGGCGCTCGCGGAGCGCGTGCTGGCAGCACATTTCAACCGCGACGGTTATCCGGTCGTCGATCATTACACTTACGTGTTCGCCGGCGATGGCTGTCTGATGGAAGGCATTTCCCACGAGGCCTGTTCCCTGGCGGGTACGCTGCGTCTGGGCAAGCTGGTGGTGCTGTACGACGACAACGGCATCTCGATCGACGGCGATGTCTCCGGCTGGTTCCGTGACGACACGCCGAAACGCTTCGAGGCCTATGGCTGGCATGTGATCCGCGAAGTCGACGGACACGACGCCGACGCGGTGCACGCCGCCATGGAACAGGCGCGGGCCGAGGAGGATCGCCCGACCCTGATCTGTTGCAAGACGGTCATCGGCTGGGGGTCGCCGCACAAGGCGGGGACCGCCGACGTGCATGGCGCCGCGCTCGGCGAAGAGGAAGTCGCGGCAGCCCGCGAACGCCTCGGCTGGCGTTACGGTCCCTTCGAGATTCCGCAGGATATCTACGACGGCTGGGATGCCCGCGACCGCGGCGCGGCGGCCGAGGCGCAATGGCGCGAGCTGTTCGAAGCCTATCGCGGCGCGCATCCGCAACTCGCCGACGAATTCGAGCGGCGCATGGCGCGGCGCCTGCCGGACGCATGGGACGATCTCATCAGCGGGTACCTGGTTCGTAGCCAGGCTGGCGGCAAGGATACGGCAACGCGCAAGGCCTCGCAGCAGGCGCTCGATGTCATCGGCCCGGCGCTGCCCGAGCTGATCGGCGGCTCCGCCGACCTCACCGGCTCCAACAACACGCTCTGGTCGGGCGCGAGAACCCTTGCGCCAGGCAACTTCGACGGCGACTATCTCCACTTCGGCGTGCGCGAATTCGGGATGACCGCCGCCCTGAACGGTCTCACCCTGCATGGCGGTTTCATCGCCTACGGCGGCACGTTTCTCACCTTTTCCGACTACGCCCGCAACGCGGTGCGACTGGCGGCGCTCATGGGCATCCCCAGCGTGCTGGTGTATACCCACGACTCGATCGGTCTCGGCGAGGACGGGCCGACGCACCAGCCGGTGGAGCATCTGGCCAGCTTGCGCCTCATCCCGGGCCTTGAACTCTGGCGGCCGTGCGATGTCGTTGAAACAGGTATCGCCTGGCGTGCCGCGATCGAGCGCACGGACGGGCCGACCGCGCTGGCGTTGAGTCGCCAGGGTTTGCCGCATCAGACACGCAGCCCGGGTCAGCTCGAGGATGTCCGGCGTGGCGGCTACGTGTTGCTGGAACCGGAGGGCGACCCGCGCGGCCTGATCATTGCCACCGGTTCCGAAGTCGGGCTTGCCATGCAGGCGGCAAGGCAGCTGCAGGACGAGGGTTACCCGGTACGCGTGGTGTCCATGCCCTGCACGGAAGCTTTCGATCGGCAGGAGGCGGCATATCGCGACTCCGTGCTGCCGCCGGACTTGCGCGCGAGGCTGGCGGTCGAAGCCGGCGTCAGCGCCGGATGGTGGCGCTATGTGGGCGATCGCGGCGGGGTCATCGGCATCGAACGCTATGGTGACTCGGCCCCCGCAAAGGACGTTTTCAAACACTTCGGTTTTACCCTTGACCGCGTGGCTGGCGCCATGCGTGATCTCATCGTCAATCAGCCCTAGGGCGGTCAGCAGACGGCGATGTGACCGCCCCGGCGCGCTCGGCGGCGATCGCGATGCCGGGAGACAGGACCATGGCAATCAATGCAGCGATCAACGGCTACGGACGCATCGGGCGCAACGTGTTGCGCGCGCTGTATGAGGCTGGCCGCAGCGACGAAATCCGTATCGTCGCCATCAACGATCTGGGCAATGCGGAAACCAACGCCCACCTGACCCGCTACGACACCACGCACGGACGCTTTCCAGGCGAGGTGAGCGTCGAGGGCGACCATATGGTGGTCAACGGCGATCGCATTCGCGTGCTTGCCGAGCGCAATCCGGCCGAATTGCCCTGGGGTGAACTCGGGGTTGACGTAGTGCTCGAATGCACCGGCCTGTTCACCAGCAAGGACAAGGCGTCGGCCCATCTGCAGGGCGGTGCGAAAAAGGTCGTGGTGTCGGCTCCGGCCGGTGCGCAGGTGGACGCGACCATCGTCTATGGCGTCAACCATCAGATATTGAAGGCCTCCGACACGGTCATCTCCAACGCGTCCTGCACCACCAACTGCCTGACACCGCTGGTCAAGGTGCTGCACGATGCGATCGGTATCGAATACGGCCTGATGACCACGATTCACTCGTATACCAACGATCAGGTTCTGACGGACGTCTATCACAAGGACCTGCGCCGTGCGCGCTCGGCGACCCAGTCGCAGATCCCGACCAAGACCGGCGCCGCGGCCGCGGTCGGGCTGGTGATGCCGGAGCTGGCGGGAAAACTGGACGGTTTTGCGGTGCGGGTTCCGACCCTGAACGTTTCGCTGGTGGACCTCACCTTCACCGCCAGTCGCGCCACCAGCGCCGAGGAAATCAACCGCAGCATGCTCGCAGCCTCGAAGGAAGGGCCGCTCAAAGGCGTGCTCGCCTACAATGAGGAACAACTGGTTTCGGTAGACTTCAATCACAATCCGCATTCCAGCATTTTCGAGGCCACTCTGACCAAGGTTGCCGGCGAGCGTCTGGTAAAGGCCTGCGCCTGGTACGACAACGAGTGGGGCTTTTGCAACCGCATGCTGGACACCACGGTGGCACTGTTCGCCGCGGCGCGCTGAGCCCGCATCCATCCAAAGCCGTGTATGACAGGACCGCGGTTACGGGCGCGGCCCTGGTCGCTATGAAAAACACGAAAATCGCGACTGAAGTCGCTCTACTCGTCAGGTGGAAGTGATCTAAGCATGAACGTAACGAAAATGACGGATCTGGACCTGCGCGGAAAGCGCGTACTCATTCGTCAGGATCTGAACGTGCCGGTGGCCGACGGCACGGTGACTTCCGATGCACGTATCCGCGCCGCCCTGCCGACGATCGAGGCGGCATTGGCACAGGGCGCACGGGTCATGCTCATGTCTCATCTGGGACGTCCCGAAGAAGGCAGGCCAACGGCGGAGGCGAGCCTGGCTCCGGTGGCGCAGCGGCTGAGCGAGCTGATGCACCGGGAGGTGCGTCTGGAACAGAACTGGCTGGATGGCGTCGAGGTGGCCGCGGGCGAGGTGGTGCTGTGCGAAAACGTGCGCTTCCTGGTCGGCGAGAAGGCCAACGATCCCGAGCTGGCGCAACGCATGGCCTCTCTCTGCGATGTATTCGTGATGGATGCCTTCGGCACCGCGCACCGGGCGCAGGCGTCGACCGAGGGAGTCGCCCATTATGCATCCGTTGCCTGTGCCGGTCCGCTGCTGGTGTCGGAGGTGGAGTCGATCGAATCCGCATTCGTGAAGCCGGCGCGACCTCTGGTGGTCATCGTTGGTGGTGCCAAGGTCTCGACCAAACTCGGCTTGCTGGATTTTCTGACCCGGGTCGCGGATCGCGTGATCGTCGGCGGCGGAATCGCCAACACCTTTCTCGCCGCTGCCGGATGCCCGGTCGGGCGCTCACTGTACGAGCCTGATCTGGTGGAAGCCGCGCGGCGTATTCATGACGAAATGCGCGACCGCGGCGGTGAAATCCCGCTGCCCATCGATGTCGTCTGCGCCCGCGAGGTGACCGATGACGCGGAAACCCGGACCTGCGAGGTGGCGAACGTGGGCGACGACGACATGATCCTCGACATCGGGCCGCGCACCCGGGAGTCCCTTGCGTCGCTGCTGCACGGCGCCGGCACCATCGTCTGGAACGGTCCCGTCGGGGTCTTCGAAAAGGCGCCGTTCGCGGAAGGCACGCGCACGCTGGCCACCGCCATCGCGGCCAGCAAGGCCTTTTCGCTGGCCGGGGGCGGCGACACGCTGGCCGCCATCGACTGCTTCGGCGTGCGCGACGATATTTCCTACATCTCGACCGGTGGCGGCGCGTTCCTGGAAATGCTCGAAGGCAAGAAACTGCCGGCTGTGGCCGCGCTGGAACGGCGCATCGCCGCCGGCGCCGCCTAGCAGGCGATGGCTTTCACGGGCAGCGAGTGCTACGTCGCCACCGACGACCTGACGATGGCGGTCAACGCCGCCATCACCCTGCAGCGCCCGTTGCTGATCAAGGGCGAGCCGGGCACCGGCAAGACACTGCTGGCGGAGGAGATCGCGCGCAGCCTCGAAGCCCCGTTTTTCGAGTGGCATGTCAAGTCCACGACGCGGGCGCAGCAGGGGCTGTACGAGTACGATGCCGTGTCGCGCCTGCGCGACTCCCAGCTTGGCGACGCGCGCGTGCAGGATATCGGCAACTATATCGTCAAGGGGCCGCTGTGGTCGTGCTTCGAATCCGACACGCGCCCGGTGCTGCTGATCGACGAAATCGACAAGGCCGATATCGAATTTCCCAACGACCTGCTGCGCGAACTCGATCGCATGGAGTTCTTCGTCTACGAGACGCGGCAGACGGTCCGCGCGCGGCACCGGCCGGTGATCGTGATTACCAGCAACAACGAAAAGGAACTGCCCGACGCCTTTCTGCGGCGCTGTTTCTTCCACTACATCACGTTTCCCGATCCCGACACCATGGCGCGTATCGCCCAGGTACATTTCCCGGGGCTCAAGCAGGCGTTGTTGAGGGAAGCGCTGCAGACGTTCTTCAGCCTGCGCGAGTTGCCGGGGTTGAAGAAAAAACCCTCGACTTCGGAATTGCTGGACTGGCTCACGCTGCTGATGGCGGATGACATTCCGCCCGAGGCATTGCGCGAGAGCGAGAGCAAGAAGCGCCTGCCGCCGCTGTACGGCGCGCTGCTCAAGAACGAACAGGATGTGCATCTGTTCGAGCGACTGCTGTTCATGTCGCGCCGGCAGGGTTAGGGACCGCCGTTATCTCTTGAGGGCCGGTGCTACAGGCTGTCGCCGGCTATCGCCCCCGTATGGCATCCCGGGCAGTCCGGGGCCACGATTCCCGCAAAGGCCCGAATTCCGCGCTTTCCCGCGCCCGCCCCGCCATTGATGAAACGTTTCCGGGCAGACTGTTATAGTTGCGTGGCGTCCAAGAGGCTCCGGCTTCCGCCTTTGCGGCAATGACGGGTACGGAGCGATAAACCGGGCACGCCATGCTGATTGATTTCTTCTTCGCGCTGCGCAAGGCTGGGCTTGCGGTCACGATCACCGAGTACCTGGCGCTGCTGGAAGCGCTTCAGGCTCGCCTCGTTTCCCCCAGTGTCGACGAATTCTACTATCTCGCGCGCCTCGTTCTGATCAAGGACGAAACCCGCTACGATCGCTACGATCGCGCCTTCGCAGGCTATATGGCCGGGATGGAGTCGGTGCCTGACCCACTCACCGCCCAGGTGCCGGAGGAGTGGCTGCGTCGTCAAGCGGAGTTGCTCCTGGACGAGAAGGACAAGCAGCAAATCCGTGCTCTGGGCGGGTGGGACGCGTTGATGGAAACCCTGAAGCAGCGCCTGAGCGAACAGACTTCACGTCACCAGGGCGGCTCCAGGTGGATCGGCACTGCCGGCACTTCGCCGTTCGGCGCTTACGGCTATAATCCGGAGGGGGTTCGCATCGGGCAGGACGGTTCCCGCAATCGGCGGGCGGTCAAGGTGTGGGACGAGCGCCGGTTTCGCAACCTGGACGATTCGGCGGAACTGGGTACGCGCAACATCCGGGTAGCGCTGCGCTGCTTGCGCGAATTTGCGCGTGAAGGCGCCGCCGAGACCCTGGACCTCGACGAGACCATCCGTTCGACGGCGCGCAATGGTGGTCATCTTGATCTCAAGCTGGTGCCCGAGCGGCATAACGCGGTCAAAGTGTTGCTGTTTTTCGATGTGGGTGGTTCCATGGAGGACCATGTACGCATTTGCGAACAGCTTTTTTCGGCGGCGCGCTCGGAGTTCAGGCACATGGAGTATTTCTATTTCCACAACTTCGTCTATGAGACACTGTGGCGCGATAATGCCCGCCGCAACAGCGAGCGCATTCCGACTTTCGACCTCATGAACCGTTTTGGCGCCGATTACAAGCTGATTTTCGTTGGCGACGCCACGATGAGCCCGTATGAAATCCTGTACCCCGGCGGCAGTGTCGAGCACTGGAATCAGGAGCCGGGGGAGCACTGGCTGCGGCGACTGCTGTCCACCTATCCCGATGCCATCTGGCTCAATCCGGAGCCGGAGAGCCGCTGGCCGACGACCGCCTCCATTCGCCTGACTCGTGAGCTGATGGACGGGCGCATGTTCCCGCTCACGCTTCAGGGCCTGGACACGGGCATCCGTCTGCTCAGGGCCTGACCGCAATGAAAGCGCAAGTGGTGGACGAGGGTGGTGAAACCCGCGCCGCGGTCACCGTAATACCCTGGCGCTGGCTGAGGTATTGCGCGCTGGCAGTATCGGCACTGGTCGTGGTGATCGGCGTGCTCAGCGTGATCGCCAATTTGTGGATGATAGCCGCCACCCGAAGCGCCATTTATTCCGATGTGGAGCGCATCCCTCCCAATGCGGTCGGCCTGCTGCTCGGGACCAGCCCCTATACCATCAGCGGCCACGACAACCCCTACTTCAGGGGCCGGATCAACGCCGCCGTGCGGCTCTACCAGGCCGGCAAGGTTCAGCACCTGCTGGTCAGCGGAGCCAACCCCAGCCGCTACTACAACGAACCGCAGGCAATGTTCGAAGCCCTGCGCGCGGCCGGCGTACCGGCTGCCGCCATCACCCTGGACTACGCCGGCTTCCGCACGCTGGACTCGGTGATCCGCGCCAGGCGGGTATTCGGCCAGCAGACGCTGACCATCATCTCGCAGCGCTACCACGACTATCGCGCCCTGTTCGTGGCCTGGTGCCACGGCGTGGATGCGATCGCCTTCGCCGCGCCCGAGGTGGCCGTCAGCCGGTCGCTGGACACGCGCGTGCGCGAGTTTCTCGCGCGGGTGCGGGCCGTGCTCGACGTCTACGTGCTGCACGCCCAGCCGCGCTACCTCGGAACCCGCGTCGAGATGGACGTCAATACCGGTATCCACGATTCCGACGATGATGCCGGTGAGCCGTTGCGGGGGATCGTCTTGTAGATACGCAGCGGGTACGGCGGCGCGGCGCACCCTTACGTAACGTTTGTATCCCGGGCCTGCTCACCGATATCGCTGCGCCGTCCTCCGGGCGCTGAATCCGGCCGTGCGAGTTCTTCGTGGCTGAAGTCGTCGACCTTGATGACCTCGGCCACAAGCCGGTAGGTTTCCGCCAGCTGGCGATGCTCGTCCGCATTGATCACGCCCGCCTGCAACGCTTCGTCGACGCGTGCCACCGGGTGCAGCTCCAGCAGCCGCCCTTCCTTGCGTGCCCGCAGCAGCCGCTGTTCCAGCGCCTCGGTCCGGACCACCTGTGCCAGCGCCCGCTTGAGCAGTCCCAGCGCCTTGCCTTCGTTGTCCGGCGCGTACACGGTATGTGTCACCCTGGTGCGGGTTTCGCCCGGCGTCTGCAACAGTCGGGCGATGGCCTGCCCGGTGGCATCGTCAGCGGGCCGCCGCCGCCGGCCCAGGGGAAACACGAGCGCGCGCACCAGCCAGGCCAGCGGGCGGTTGGGCAGGTGCCGCAGCACGCCATCCAGGCTTTGCTCGATGGCATGGAAGGACTCGTCGCAGGCCCAGCGCACGAACGGCAGATCCGCGTGCGGGCGACCGTCGTCCTCGAATCGCTTGAGAACGGCGCTGGCGATGTACAGGTGCGAGAGCACATCGCCCAGGCGCGCAGACAGGCTTTCGCGGAATTTGAGCTTGCCGCCGAGCAGCGCCAGGGTGACGTCCGCCACCAGTGCCAGGTTCGCGCTGTAGCGGTTGAGCTGCTGCAGATAGCGCCGCGTCGGGCCACTGCCCGGCACCTGGGTAAAGTAGCTGCCGCTCACGCCCATGACCACGGATCTCGCCGCCATCGACAGGTCGTGGCCGACGTGGCCGAACAGCGCGCGGTCGAACTTGTGCAGGCCGCGTTCGTGATCCTCGTCGGCGGCCGCGTTGAGCTCCCGCAGCAGCCAGGGGTGGCAGCGCATCGCGCCCTGGCCGAAGATCATCATGCTGCGGGTAAGAATGTTCGCGCCCTCGACGGTGATGGCGATCGGCGTGCCCTCCCAGGTGCGGCCGATGTAGTTGCTTGGCCCCAGCATGACGCCCTTGCCGCCGTGCACGTCCATGGTGTCGCGGGATACGTCGCGGGCCATCTCGGTGCAATGATATTTGGCGATCGCCGCGGCAATGGAGGGTTTCTCGCCCAGGTCGACCGCAACCGCGGTCAGCGTGCGCAGTGCATCCGCGGCGTAGGCGCGTCCGCCAATGCGCGCCAGGGCTTCCTGAATGCCCTCGAACTCGCCGATGGCCACGTTGAACTGCCGCCGGATGCGGGCGTAGGCGCCGGTGGCAAAGGCGTCGGCAACGGCGCCACCGGTCGACATGGAGGGCAATGAAATGCCGCGCCCGACCCCCAGGGACTCCATCAGCATGCGCCAGCCGTGGCCGGCCATTTGCGGCCCTCCGATGATCATGTCCAGGGGGACGAACACATCGCTGCCGCGGGTTGGCCCGTTCATGAACGGATTGTTGAGCGGGAAGTGGCGGCGCCCGATCTCCACCCCCGGTGTCGAGGTCGGGATAAGCGCCAACGTCGGCCCCAGGGCAGGGGTATCCCCGAGCAATCCGTCCGGGTCGAACAGGTTGAAGGCAAGGCCGAGCACGCTCGCCACGGGCGCGAGCGTGATGTAGCGCTTGTCCCAGGTGAGGCGCATGCCCAGCACTTCCTCGCCGTTCCATTCACCCCTGCAAACGACGCCCTGATCCGGGATGGCGCCGGCGTCGGAGCCGGCCCAGGGGCTGGTCAGGGCAAAGCAGGGAATCTCGTCGCCGCGCGCCAGGCGTGGCAGGTAATGGTCCTTCTGCGCATCGGTACCGTAGCGCAGCAGAAGCTCCGCCGGGCCCAGGGAGTTCGGCACCGCGACGATCGAGCCGGCAGTGGCGCCCCCATCGGAGCTGGCGATCCTGGCCAGGATCGTGGAATGGGCGATGGCGGAGAACTCGAGGCCGCCATAGGCCTTGGGGATGATCAGGCCGAAAAACCGGTGGTCCTTGATGAACTGCCACGCCTGCGGCGGCAGGTCCGCGTCCTCGTGGGTAATCTGCCACTCGTTCAGCAGATCGCAGAAAGCCTCGACCGGGCCGTCCAGGAATGCCTGCTCCTCATCACTGAGGCGTGGCTTCGGGAACGACAGCAGCCGGTCCCAGTCGGGCCGGCCGGCGAACAACTCTCCCTCCCACCAGACGGTGCCGGCTTCCAGCGCCGTGCGTTCGCTCGCGGACATCTCCGGCGCCGAGCGGCGGAACGCCTGCAGTGCCGGACCGCTCAGCCAGCGCCGGCGAAGGCGAGTGCTGTTGAGGGGGATGCAGACGGCCAGGTAGATGAGCCAGAACAGCAGCTTCCATCCCCAGGCCAGGCCGCCGAACAGGGTGTAGGCGATCAGCGCGATACCGATCAGCACGGTGCTGGTCCTGAGCGAGGCACGCAGGTAGGCAAGCGCGATCGCGCCGCCGATGAACAGTATCAGCCAGAATGCTATGGACACGGGCACGTTCCCTCCACCAAGGAATGAATGGCCGCGCCGCTTCCGTGCGGGAGGACGCCAGCGTGGTCGCGTCGTGTCCGGCAAGAATACGGCAACCATTACGCGGCAGCAAACAGAACGAACGTTTATTTTTGATCGGCAGTGAAATATTCTTCAAAATCGTTGTCATAGACGAACAGTGCGGATAAGTGAGCAGGTGGCAGCTCACTCGAGACCTCCGCGCCAGAGGCAATCCCATCTCTTCCCTGACGCACATATGGACTTCGCCTCGATCGCGGCTGAAGCCGCCCCCGCAAGTGCAGTGACCGCTCCCGCTGTGGAGCGGCTTCAGCCGCGATTGGTGTCGCAATTGCCTGAAACTGCCCGCGCTATCGGAAGAGGGGCAACGACAAACAAGGAGAAAACCATGCACCGTATCAGCAGCGTGGCCATGCTTTTGTTCAGCCTCGCCTTCACGACGGCCTGGGCGGCGCCTGCCTTCGGCCCCCCGCAGTGGACGCAGTATCGCCTCAATGCCCAGAACAATGCCGTCTACGATGACGGGGGCGCGGCCTTGCCGTCGAGTCACTTCAAGACTGGCGCACCGGTGCGTGCCACACCCGTGATTGTGGGTAACCACCTGTACATCGGTGATCATCTGACCGGCGGCCTGTTCGCCTTCAACGTGAAGAGCGGCAAACTCCTGTGGGGGGACGATAATCCGTGGTTCCGTCACGCGCCCAACTGGGTCCACTCGGAGATGATCTACGTGAACGGGCGCCTGTTTCTCGGTTACGGTAACCGGGTGTTCAAGAGCGGGCGCGTCCGCGGCACCGGTGCCAGCGGCGTTATGGCGGTCGATCCGGCCACCGGCCGTACGTTGTGGAATCACCCGACCGAGGGCGAAGTGATGCCGACGCCAGCCTGGTGGGATGGCACGCTTTATGTCACCACCGGCGCAGGATTCATGATCGCGCTCGATCCGGCCACCGGGCACACGCGCTGGCGTGTGGCTCTGCCCGGCTGGGTCAGCATGTCGTCGCCGAGCATCCGGGATGGCATCCTCTATGTTGGCGCCCAGGACGCGGTCGTGGCCGTCGACCTGGCCGCCCACAAGACGCTCTGGGTTTACCATGACAACGCGACGTTCACGGACGTGCCGCCGGCCGTCTCCAATCGTGGTGTTGTGGTAATTACCGGCATGAAGGCGCGCTATGCGCTGTCGCCACAGGAAAAGCGCCAGTATCCCAACGTCAAGGGCGATCTGCAGTTCATCTATGGTTTCGATGCAAGCAATGGCCGGCTGCTGTGGAAACATCTGATGGGTAATGGAGCATCCCAGCCGAACAATACCTCCGGCGCTCCGGCGATCGCCAACGGAGTGGTCTACGTGGGCAGCCCCTATACGCAGTCGGTTCTCGCCTACGAGGTGCGCAGCGGCCGCAAGCTGTGGGAGCATCCGGTGGGTGCCAAGATCAAGGGCGCGCCGGCGATCGCGGACGGCTACGTGTTCTTTGGCGATACCGCGGGCTTTCTTCACGTGCTGAAAGCCGACAGCGGCGATGCTGTCACCCGGCCGGACGGAAGCCGGGTACACAAACTCAAGCTGGGCGGTTCCCGAAACGCTTCCAGGACGGTGGCGCTCGCGCCCGCCGGGCCGGTCGTCATCAATCAGAATGTCTTCGTGAGCAGTCAGGACAGTTTCGTCTACTCGGTTTCGATACCGGCATGGCTGGGGCCTGTCGATTAGGGTCTGTTGACATTTCATAAACGGAATTGTGGGAGCGACTTCAGTCGCGATTACGGCGCGCCGCCCGATCGCAGCCAAAGCGGCTCCCGCAAAAGCCGCGGCAACCGGCGTCGCGGCAGCGCGCAAGCCGCGATCAACCTGTGCAAAGCGGCCGTTTTAGCCTACACTGAGCGCCGGAAAATTGGCGGAGAAGATTCCGCTGCGGGGAGTATGTTGTTCGATGACCGGCCACCACGCCACACGCAAAGCGCGCGCCCCTGCTGACACCTCTTGCGGCGGTGCCGCATGAAACGTCAGCAGGCCCTGGAGTTCAAGGGTCGGATGATGACCCTGACCGTACTCAAGGTGGGTTCTTC
>CAZYIP010000060.1:0-18793 GCA_964646895.1 uncultured Salinisphaerales bacterium
CGGTTCCAGTGGGTCCACTGCACGCCGGCCAGCAGTGCCAGGTTCGGCGTAACCGCCTGGCGGATGCCCAGATCGATGCGGTCCGGCAGTTTCGCCTCGGTGTTGCCGCCGGTGGAGGCGAGCTGCGCACCCACACCCTGGGCGACCGCCGGGCTGAGATCCGGTCCGAAGTAGGGCATCAGGCCGTTGGTCACGCCCGCCTGGTTATAGCCGGTGCGCTCCACGGTACCGTCGATGTTCGGTGTGGTCGCGCTGTGATACGCAAGCCCGATGCGCGTGCTGGAGGTCGGCTCCCACAGGATGCCGGCATTGAAGCCGTAGGTGACATCGTGGCCGGACAGGTCGCTGTGGACGTCGTACTGGCCCTGAGTGTCACTCAGAGCGCCCGCCAGCTGAGCCTGGGTCGGTGCCGGAATGCTCGGATTTACCTGACTAAGCTGTGCCTGCTGCTCATACGCCGCGCCCGAGGCCAGCGTGCCGGCGTCGATGTCGTTGGTGAGCTTGGCTTCGAAGTACTGGATCACGACGCCGAAGCCCAGCGACAGGTTCTTCGTCGGCTTGAAGGCAAAAACCGGATTGAAGTTGATCGCGAAAATCTTCGAGAGGTCGGCCTGGTAGCGGCCGGTCCAGCCATTTTCGTAATTGGTCTGAGTGCCGAAGGGCATGTAGATGCCCAGCCCTACCGCGGCGTTGTCGGCAAGGCGATGGCTGAGGTACAGCGCCGGGACCGGGGTGACACCGCCGGCGTTACCGCCATCGCCGCCGGGCACTGGTGCGTTGGTGAACCCGTAGCGCCCCTCGCCGTCGAAAGTGCCGTAGGTGTTGATTATAAACAGCGAGCCACTGATCTGCGTGCCGTCGAGAAAGCCGATGCCGGCCGGGTTGTAGCCGATTACGGACGCGTCCTCGGCGGTGGCGGCGGTGCCCGCGTAGCCGGTGCCCATCTGCTTGACGCCTTGCTCGATCAGCGCGAATCCTGCGGCGTGCGCGGCCCCCGTTCCAGCGAGCGTGATCACCATCGCGGTCAGACCGGCGTGCAGGGCCGACGTGCGGACGGGGCGTCGTTTCCTCTTGATCATCACGGACTTCCTCCCGCTATTCTTGTCATGACGACTCCGTTAATAGAGGAACAGTCAGCGCCTTGCAAGGCCCGCGTCTCCGCCGTGCCCCGGGCCATGGCTCCCGAAGTTCAGCGACCGCGGCGTAAGCTGTTGTCCGGTCGGAAGTATCTTATCGAACGTTCGATTAGTACCAGCCCCGGATGATTGCCGGGTTCGCCGCCGCCTGGCGCAATTGCCGAAGCCGTTGCGCCGTTGCCGCGGCTCACTCCTGCACCGCGTCGTCTTCCTGCGACTCCTGTTCGCGGCACATGGCGATCAGGATGCTGCAGTCGACGATGTCCAGGAGCGAGCGGCCCAGCGAGCCCTGCCACCAGCGTGCCAGCGGACCCTGACGACGGTGGCCCACCACGACCAGATCGGGCAGGAATTCCTCCACCATGCGCTTGATCTGGTCGGCCGGATCGCCGAAACCCATGTGCCCGCGTGCCGTGACGCCCTGGTCGCGCAGTATGGTGACGCCTTCGCGCACCAGCTCGCGCGCTTCTTCCTGCTCCGCGGTGATGCTTTCCACCGGATAAACGCCCTCGGGAAACGCGATGTTGGTCGGTGGGCGAACGACTGCGAGCACGTCCGCCTCGGCGCCGCACAAGCTCGCGATCTCCGCCCCCTGACGCAGCGCCGCGCGGCCTTCCCGGGTGCCGTCGAACGCAAGCAGTATCTTTTTGTACATGTCTCTCTCCTTTACCGCGTGGGGCTCGTTGACAGTTTCCCGTGCGGCCGCGCGGGGAATCGTCAGCAGGCCGTTGCTCGGATCATGCCGGTTTGCGGTCTTTCCGAGCATTCTATCCTACTGTGCGGTAATGATGGATTCAGGCGTGAGCATGACGTACTCTGCAAGCTCGAAGGCAGCGTTTTCGAGGCGAGCAGACGCAGGCGATGTACGATTATCAAGGCTGGCTGGTAGGCGCGGCGCACGTGGTGCTGGCAACTGCCACGGCCGGCCATGCGCTGCTGTTCAAGCGCCAGCCGCAGGCCGCGCTTGGCTGGATCGCGGTATGCGTGTTCTTCCCCATCGTAGGTCCGCTGCTCTACGTGCTGTTCGGGGTCAACCGCGTGCATATTGCGGCGCGCGAGCTGAATCGCCGCGCGGCGGTGGATCTGGGCAAGGGCAATCAGCGTGCGATCGCGGAGGCGCGGCTGCTGATCGACCGGCCCGATGTGCCGGAGGACGTGGTCGAACTGGCCCGCGCATCCAACGCTCTTGCCTTTCAGCCTCTGGTGTACGGCAATGACGTCGAGGTGCTGCACAACGGGGAACAGGCGTATCCGGCGATGCTCGATGCGATCGACAGTGCCGAGCGTACGCTGTTTCTGGCCACCTACATCCTGGAGGTCAATGTTACCGGCCGGCGCTTTATCGACGCGCTGGCGCGCGCGACGGAGCGCGGCGTCGACGTGCGCGTCATCATCGATGGCGTCGGTGATTTGTACAGCATTCCCTGGGCCAGCCGCGCGCTGCGCCGTCGCGGCGTGCGCGTGGCGCGCTTTCTGCCGCCGCGCCTGATCCCGCCATCGCTGCACGTCAATTTGCGCAATCACCGCAAGATACTGGTGGCGGACGGGCAGGTTGCCTTCACCGGAGGCATGAACATCGGCGATCGTCACCTTGCCAGCCGTACCGACAATCCGCGCCGCGTCATAGACATTCACTTTCGCTTTTGCGGTCCGGTGGTCACGCAGATCGAGGACGCGTTTCTGCAGGATTGGGGTTTCGTCACCGGCGATCTGGACGTGCCTCCCCGGCAGGCGGTTGACGAGTGTGGAGACGCCATCTGCCGCACCATCGTCGACGGTCCGGTGCAGGAGGCGGATCGGCTGGCGACCCTGATGGTCGCCGCCGTGGGCACGGCCCATCGCCGCGTGTTCATCGTGTCGCCGTATTTCCTGCCCGCGCCGGAGCTGGTCGGCGCGCTGCAGGCTTCCGCGCTGCGCGGCATCGAGGTTGTCGTGATTCTGCCCCAGCGCAACAACCAGCCCCTGGTGCACTGGGCCAGCCGTCACATGCTGCCGGAACTGCTGCGTTTTGGCGTGCGCGTTTTTTATCAGCCGCCACCGTTCGCGCACACCAAGCTGTTCATCATCGACGATCAGTACATGCTCGTCGGTTCGGCGAATGTGGATCCGCGCAGCCTGCGGCTCAACTTCGAGCTCGGCGTGGAGGTCTTCGAGCAGGACATCGTGAGCCGGGCGGCCGCGCATGTGGACCACTTGCGCCAGGCATCGCGCGAGTTGCACGCCCAGGAGTTGAGCGATCGCGTGCTGCCGGTGCGCATTCGCGACGCCATCGCGTGGCTGGCATCGCCGTACCTGTAGGCTTGCGTAAACCGCTGACCGCGAGCGAAATTGCGGGAGCGACTTCAGTCGCGATTTGCGGATCATTATCGCGGCTGAAACCGTTCCCACAAGACGGGTGGTCCCTCTGACCCCATTCTATCCGGTCGATGCCACCCGTCGCTCAGGCGTACCTCAGCTCTGCTTGCCCTGGTCACCGAAGACGTAGCGCTGGTACGTGTAGTCACTGACCTTGTTCCATTGGCGCACGCTGTCGCGGAACGCGCTCCACTGCTTGTATACCTTGCCGTAGAGCTGATTCTTCTGGGCGAACTCGTCGTGCAGCTCGTTGGTGTACTTCTCGAATATGGCGAGCACATCGGCCGGAAAGGTGCGTATCTGTACGCCCTTCGAGATCAGGCGCTCCAGCGCCGGTCCGTTCCTGGCCTGGTATTCGTCCAGCATGTGCTGGTTGGCCTGGTGCGCAGTGATGCGAATGGCCTCCTGGATCGACTTCGGCAGGCCCTGATAGATGCCCTGGTTGACGTACAGGCCCACGGTCGGTCCCGGCTCGGCCCAGCTCGGCATGTAGTAGTACTTGGCAGCCCGGTACAGCTTGAGGATTTCGTCGTCGTAGGGGCTGACCCAGTCGGCCGCGTCGATGACGCCGCGGTCGAGCGCCAGAAAGATCTCGCCGCCGGGCAGGTTCTGGATATTCACCCCGGCGCGCGACATCACCTTGCCGCCGAGGCCCGGGAAGCGCATCTTGAGCCCCTTGAGATCGGCCGGGCTGTTGATTTCCTTGTTGAACCAGCCGCCGGTCTGGGCGCCGGTGTTGCCGGCCGTGAAGGCGATCAGATTGCTCCTGGCATTGAGTTCGTTCCACAGTGCTTCGCCGCCGCCCTGCATCAGCCATGCGTTCTGCTCGACCGGGGTGAGGCCGAACGGTACCGCGGTGAAGAATGCGTGGGTCGGATCCTTGCCGATGTAGTAGTACGGCGCCGTATGTCCCATCTCGAAAGCGCCGCTGGAGACCGCATCGAACACCTCCAGGCCGCCGACCTGGGCACCGGCGGGAAACACTTCGACGCTGACGTCGCCGTCGGTGATGGTGTTGAGGGTCTTGCCGATGAACTGGGCGGTGCCGAACAGGGTGTCCAGCGAAGTGGGCCAGGACGTCACCATGCCGAACTTGAACTTCTTGTTCTTCGCGATTGCGAACGGGGCGAAGACCGTGCTCGCTGCTGCCGCTGTGCCGGCCGTGGTAATAAATTGACGACGCTTCATTTTTATACTCCCTGTGGGTTTTCTCAGGCGCTACGGCTCAGGCGTCTGCCGTGCTTTTTCAAATGGACCAGCAGCAGCGACACCGCAGCCGGCGTCACGCCCGGCAAGCGCGCGGCGTGCCCGACCGAAGCCGGCCGCTGCTCCGAGAGCTTCTGGCGGACCTCGTTCGACAGGCCGCGGACCGCGCCATAATCCAGATCCGGTGGCAGCGGTGTCTGCTCCAGGCGCCGATTGCGCGCGATTTCTTCCCGGCTGCGTTCGATATAGCCCGCGTAGCGTGCCTGGATTTCCACCTGCTCGGCCACTGCCGGGTCCGCCACGCCCGGACCCATGCCCGGCAGCGCGACCAGGTCAGCATAACCAACTTGCGGACGTTGCAACAGTTCCGATGCGCGTGCTTCACGGGCCAGTGGTGCATGCAGAAGCCCGGCCGCCGCATCCGCGCCGGCACTGGCGGGCCGCAGCCACAGGTCGTGCAATCGCGCCTGTTCGCGCTCGATCGCATCGCGCTTGGTGCAAAACGCGCGCCAGCGACGCTCATCCACCAGGCCCAGCTGGCGCCCGACCGGCGTCAGCCTCAGGTCCGCGTTGTCTTCGCGCAGGATCAGGCGGTGCTCGGCGCGGCTGGTGAACATGCGGTAGGGCTCGGGCGCGCCGCGGGTAACGAGATCGTCCACCAGCACGCCGATGTAGGCTTCCTCGCGTCCCGGCAGCCACGGTGCCTCGCCGCGAACCTGTCGCGCAGCGTTGATGCCGGCGAGCAGGCCCTGCGCCGCCGCCTCCTCGTAGCCCGTGGTGCCGTTGATCTGCCCGGCGAAGAACAGCCCCGGCAGGTGGCGCGTCTCCAGGCTGTGGTGCAGGTCGCGCGGGTCGAAGTAGTCGTATTCGATGGCGTAGCCGGGGCGGGTGATGTGGGCGTTCTCGAGACCTTCGATGGAATGCACGAGGGCGCATTGCACATCGAACGGCAGGCTGGTGGAAATGCCGTTGGGATAGATTTCGGCGGTTTCCAGCCCTTCCGGCTCGATGAAGATCTGGTGCGTGGCCTTGTCGGCGAAGCGCACGACCTTGTCCTCGACCGATGGGCAGTAGCGCGGGCCGCTGCTTTCGATGTCGCCGGCGTACATGGGCGAATCGTGCAGCCCGCCGCGAATGATTTCGTGCGTGCGCTCGTTGGTGTGGGCAATGTGGCACACGATCTGGCGCGGGTGGTCCTCGCGCCGGCCGAGAAACGAGAATACCGGCCGCGGCTCGTCACCCCGCTGCACCGCCAGGCGGGAATAGTCGATGCTGTTTCCGTCGATGCGCGGCGGCGTGCCGGTCTTGAGCCGCCCGACACGGAAGGGCAGCGCGCGCAAGCGTTCCGCGAGCGGGTTGCTGGGGGCCTCGCCGGCGCGACCTCCGGCGAAATGACGGCGGCCGATGTGGATGCGCCCGCCCAAGAAGGTGCCCACGGTCAGCACCACGGCCGGCGCCCGGAACGCCAGCCCCATTTGCGTCACCACGCCGGCCACGCGACCGCCCTCGACGATCAGATCATCCACCTGCTGCTGAAACAGGCGCAGCCCCGGCTGGTGTTCCATCGCCGCGCGCACTGCGGTCTTGTACAGCATGCGATCAGCCTGGCAGCGCGTCGCCCGCACCGCCGGGCCCTTGCGCCGGTTGAGGGTGCGGAACTGAATGCCGGCGCGATCCGCCGCTGTCGCCATCAGCCCCCCGAGGGCGTCGATTTCCCGGACCAGATGCCCCTTGCCGATGCCGCCGATGGCCGGGTTGCAGCTCATCTGGCCGATGGTCTCGATGCTGTGCGTAAGCAGCAACGTGCTTGCGCCGGAGCGTGCCGCCGCCAGTGCCGCCTCGGTGCCTGCGTGGCCGCCACCGACCACGATGACGTCGAACTCGTCGCTGGTTGTCGATCCAGGGGTATTCATGGCCGGTATTTTACGCTACGGCGAGCGGAGCAGGCTCAGCAGGTCGGAGAGGTTCATGCTTTTCTGTCCGTTGGCGTAGATCTGCCCGTCGTGCATGGACAGGGCGAGGCGCAGCTGTGTGTCGTTTTCCCGCGACACCAGCAGATTGCTCTGGATCAGGTGGTTGATGACCGCCTGAACGTCGTCGTCGGTTACCGGTGACGCCGGCTCCCCGGTTTGTCGCGCGCGCTCGCCGGCAAGGCGCTCCCGCACCGCGGCTTCCACCAGCGTTCGCGGAAGCTGCATCGAGAAACCTGCCTGCAGCCGGTTCAGCACGGCGGGGATACTGGTGTCGTCCCCGGCTCGCGCCGGGGGCACCGACAGATGAAAATTGCCGCTGATCTCGCCCGCGGGCGTCGTCACCTTGAACGACGGCACCGCCAGAGCCGGCCCCGGGTGCAGCAACGCCGCGGCATTTTCCTGATAAAGCTGCAACAGGGCGAGGAGGAGCATGTTCGGCGGCAGTTTGGCGCTCAGTTGCCGTGCCTGCGCCCGCAAGCGCTCCAGCACTCCGTAAGCGATGTTGCTGGTGGTGAAATCGAGCGAGGCCGGTCCGTACGAACCGTTGCCGCCGGCGAGTCGGCGGAGTCCGATCGAGCCTTCGCTGGAGGCCAGGCCGTCTTCCACCTCGACCCTGGATTCCAGTTTGAGCTGGTCGAGTTGCAGCGGCGGACCGTTGCCGGCGGGCGTGAAGCGGGCCTGTTTGAGGGTCGCTTCGTAAGTGGTGGTGGAAGGCTGGGCCAGGCGTCGGGTGACCCCGAGCTTGAAGTCCTCCAGCGCCAGACCCTTGCCGTCACTGGCGGCAAGGGTGAGACCCGGCGCCTGAAGGCCCGCCGTCATGCGGTTGCCGGCGGCATTGTGCGTAAACTTGCCCTTGATGCCCTTGCTTATGAATCGGGCGCTGTCGCCGCCAGCGGTCACCTGCGTGGCGCCGCCGGCCCAATACACCTCCACGCTCTGGTCGCCGCCCAGGCCGATGATGGTGGTGGCGATCATGGCCGGCAGAGGCGGATCGAAAACGACGCCGCTGTCCCTGGTGATCAGCGATATGCGGGAAATCGCGATGCCTTGCACCGGGCGCACCGACAGCCCGGTCTGCACATAGGCGCCGAACGGCAGCGGACCATGGTAGATGCGGCTGTTGACCTGGATGCGCGGGCAGCCGGGGTCCTGACACAGATCCTCGGCGGGGGCCAGGGTGACGCTGGACGTGGACTCGAACCAGCCGCGCGAGAAGCTTGTCTGCTCGACCTTCAGGTAGGGCTGTTGCGCCAGTGTCTGCACATAGGCCTGATGGACATCACCCATGGCGTAGCTCAACACCAGCGGCGCGATCAGAATCACCGCCGCCACGACCAGCACCCCCAGCAGGAGGGTTTTCCGTATCATCCAATAGCCCTGTAAATGCCCCGACGGGCACTCATCATAGGGTGTTATCGTTGAGCCGCCAAACGATTTTGCAATGCTGCCGAGGGTGCGGCGTGGTATGAAACGTCAACAGGCCCTAACGGTCCGGCTCCATGGCCGACCATTCCCGCGAGGCCGCAGGTTCGTTTCTGGTTCTGCGCGCTTCCGGGGTCACGCGCAGCAGCCCCACGATGGTTTCGCCGACACCTTTGGCGGAAGCCGGATTCTGGCCCGTGACCAGCCGCCCGTCCACGACCACGTAGGGCTTGAACGGCGCGGCCCCCGCGTGATGCGCGCCGCGTTCCTGCAGGCGGTCCTGGAGCAGGAACGGCACCACGTCACGCAGTCCGGTCGTCTCTTCCTCTTCATTGGTGAAGCAGGCGACCTGCCTGCCATCGACCAGGGTACTGCCGTCGGCGAGGGTCAGGTTTACCAGCCCGGCGGGCCCGTGACAGACCGCCGCGACAATGCCTCCGTTTTCGTAAATCGCGCGTGCCAGCGCCACGAGTTCCATGTCGTCGGGAAAATCCCACATCGCGCCATGGCCGCCCGCGTAGAAGATCGCGGCGTAGTCAGCCGCCTCGATGGCGTTGGGTGATTTCGGGTGGTCGAGCCAGTCCTTCCATTTCGGGTCGTCAAGAAAGGCACTGTTGACCGGGTCGTTGCGATCGAGGCTGCCGGGATCCATCGCCGGCCGCTTGCCGCCGGGGCTGACGAAATCGACCTGGTAGCCCGCGTCGATCAGTTCCCGGTGCGGGTGCGTGACTTCCGACAGGTAATAGCCGGTTTCGCGTCCCGTATTCCCGAGTTCACGATGGCTGCTGACGACGAACAGAACACGATGTGCCATGATTCCGCTCCCGATGCCGCGAAGGCATCGTCTGCACGAAAAAAACGAGGCCTGTCTCTATTCCGTGCGGCTGCCGCGGCCGGATTTCAAGCGGTGGTGGTCACTATTTGCGGAACAGCCACAGGATGAGCGAGATCACCGCGCTGACCAAAATCATGGTCGTGATGGGGAAATAGAAACGGAAGTGGTCGCGCTCGATGACGATGTCGCCGGGTAGCCGCCCCAGCGGCAGCTTCGACAGCCATGGCCACAGCAGCCCGGCTGCCACGATCGCGAGTCCGATGAAGATCAGCCAGCGGGACATGGTCGAAAAGGGTAATCAGGTCGGGAAAATATATTGGAGCGTGTCATGCGCCTCTTCGGGTCGCTTCCCTGCGGGTTGTCGCCGAGCGAAGGTTTGCACGCGCGAAAACGCGCGGACCCCGGCGGTGTTGCGCGGCCTGACCAGGCAATGAGCCTGGCGCTGCGCCGCGCGCCTGGCCGGATGCGGCTTCTCGACGGCAATGCACGCGTGAATAAGTGCATGACACGCTCTAAGATTCAGGTATTGACATACCGAATGCAAAGCGGGCATGGTCCCGTGCCCGCGGGAGGTTGAAGACGATGTCCTGGAAACGTTCCAGTGGCATTCGCTCGTGCGCGGCGGTGGTGCTTGGTGCCGCTTTCATGATACCAGCCCTGGCCGCCGGCGCACGTGCCGATGTCGTGTTTCGCTGCGCCGGCAGTGATGGCGTGACCGTTTACAGCGATCATCAGTGCGGCCCGAATGCGACACGCGTTGAGTTGCCCCCGCCTGCCGCCGAGATTCAGGTGCCCCCGCCACCGGTGACTCCCGCCCCCTCGGCGCCGGCGGGCGGCAGTAACGGCGGGGTGCACATCAATCTGAGCAACAGCAATGTGCTCAAGGCACCGTCGGGCGGGACTCGCGCGGTGCCCGGCCAGGGCGATCTGCCGTTCGACGTCTATCGGCGCCTGGACAACGGCATGTCGGAAGGCAGGGTACTTGCGATCGCCGGGCCGCCGGCGCGGGTGGCGGTGGATTCCGTCAATACCTATGAAGGCATTCAGCGCAAGTCGTACTACTACGTCAACCACGGCTACAACGCGTCGATAACCCACATTCAGTTCGTCAACGGTCGGGTGGTGCGGATCGATCGCGACCCGTTGCTCGGAAACTGATGTCAATCGTCCGCGGGGTGGTTAATGCATGCCGCGCGCTTCCTTGATGGTATCGTACGCGGCCGTGATTTCGCGGCTCTTCTGCTCCGCGAGTTTCATCAGTTCCTCCGGCAGGCCGCGTGATACCAGCTTGTCCGGGTGGTGCTGGCTGATCAGGCGCCGGTAGGCGCGCTTGACTTCACCGTCGGGCGCGTTCTGCGCCACGTTCAGCACGCGATACGCTTTCTCCAGCCGGTCGGGCCGCGCCGCGTGGGCGCCGTTCTGATAGCCGCCGGCGTAGAAGCTGCCCTGCAACAGAGCCTCCAGCCGGGCGAAATCCTGATCCGACAGGCCGAGCCCGCGGGCGATCTGGATCAGCACGCGGCGCTCGGCGCTGTCGAGCTTGCCGTCCGCGAACGCGGCCTGAAGCTGAATTTCGAGAAACAGGCGGAACAGATTGACCTGGCCGCGACAAACGCGGCGAAATCGCGCCAGTACCGCATCCAGATCGAAGTCGTCGTGCTTGCCGCGGTTGAAGCAGTCGATGGCTTCACGGCGCTTGTCCGGCGACAGGCCCAGGCGGTCCATGATGCGCCGGGCCGCTTCGATCTCCTGCTCCGAGACGCGCCCGTCCACCTTGCACACGTGGCCCATCACGGAAAAGGTGGTGGAGAAGAATGTGGCCTGGATTTCGGGTGTTTGTCCCGCCGTCGGGCCGAGCGCGCGTGCCCGCGCGCGGTCGAACAGATGACCGGCGATGACACCGATGACGAGGCCGAGCGGGCCGCCGTAGATCAGCCCGAAAAATGCTCCCAGAAGCTTGCCCAGATATTTCATGCGTCGTGTGGTTGGGTCCCGCTAGCGCGTGCCCGAGATTGTAGGGGTTGACGGCGATTAATTCACGCGCGGGTCATCGTTGTCGCGCGGCAGCGTCACCCGGACGAGCAGGCCGCCGATGCCGGCCTCGCCCAGGCTGAGAGTGCCATCGTGCATGGTGACGATACGGTGCACGATGGACAGACCGAGGCCGCTGCCGCGCACCTTGGTGCCGATGCCGCGATAGAAGCGCTCCAGTGCGCGCTCCCGGTCCGCGGGCGCAATCCCGGGCCCGTCGTCGCTCACGCTCAGGGTGAGGGCATGGGGCTCGGCCGTGACGCTCACAACCACCCGTCCGCCGGTGGGGGTGTAGCGAACGGCATTGTCGATCAGATTGCGGATCACGATGGCGAGGGCGGTCGCGTCACCCGACAGGCTGAGCTCCTGCGCCGGCAGGTCGAGGGCGAGATGCGTCCGGCGTTTGGCGGCGATCACGGTGTATTCCGTCGCGACCTCGCGCACGATGGCTGCCAGGTCCGCGATGACGCCCCGCGGCCGGAGCGCGTCCGGGTCGAGGCGCGCGAGGGTCAGCAACTGCTGCACCAGGTGCGTGGCCCGGTCGACACCGCTGAGCACGCGCTCGAGCGCCTGTTCGCGAATCGGGTCCGAGGGTGCCTGCAGCGCGACCTCGGCCTGCGTCTTGAGCGCCGCCAGTGGCGTGCGCAACTCGTGCGCCGCATCGGCGGTGAACCGCCGCTCGCGCTCGAACGCTCGCTCCAGGCGCCGGAACAGCTCGTTCAGCGACTGAACCAGTGGCGCTGCCTCCTCCGGCACGCCGCGTTCCTCGATGTATTCGAGATTGTCCGGTTCCCGTGCGGCGATCTGCGCGCTGATGCGTTTGAGCGGGCGCAGGCCGCGGCCGACGCTGAACCAGATGAACAGCGCCAGCAATGGCAGGAACACCAGCACCGGCAGCGCCAGGCGGGTCGCGATCTGACGCGTGACTTCACGCCGCAGGTCCGCCCGTTCGCCCATGATCACGTGCAGCGGTGGCGTGCCCGCGACCAGCGAGAACACGCGCCATTCCTGTCCATCGACGCGACTGGAGGAAAAGCCCGGCTTGCTGCCTCCGAGCGGGGTCGCGGGGGCGCTGTCGGAGCGCGCCAGCAGATGATCGTCGCTGTCCCAGATCTGAAACGCCAGATCCTTTTGATAGCGGTTGTCGAGCGTTGCGGTAATGGTTGCCGCACTCAGCCCCTGGCCGGTGCCGCGCACGGCGTTTTCGCTGTTCATCAGCGATACCAGCAGGTGGGCCGCGCCGGCGAGCTGCGCGTCGAGAATGCCCAGCATCTCGTGCCGGGCGTCGTGGTAGAAGCGCAGCGCCATCAGGCACCAGACCAGGCCGGTGGTGAGCAGCAGGGCGAGTACCAGCCGCCGGCGAATGGATCTCATCGCGAATCAGCGGGCCCTGTCGCGCGGTAGCCGACGCCACGCACGGTCTGGATCAGGTCGCGGCCGAATTTCTTGCGCAAATTGTGAATGTGCACTTCGAGTGCGTTGCTTTCCAGTTCGTCGCCCCAGCCGTAGAGCTTCTCTTCCAGTACGCGGCGGCTGAGAATGCGGCCCCGGTTTTCCATCAGTGCCTGCAGCAGGGAGAATTCGCGCCGCGGCAGGTCGATCGTGCGCCCGCGGTCGCGCACGCTGTGACGGACCGGGTCGAGTTCGATGGTGCCGAGGCGCAGGATGCCGCTGTCGTGGCCGAGCGCACGCCGGTGCAGGGCGCGCACGCGGGCCGCGAGTTCCTCCAGATCGAAGGGTTTGATCAGGTAGTCGTCCGCGCCCGCATCGAGCCCGCGCACGCGGTCCTCCACCGTGTCGCGCGCCGTCAGCACCAGCACGGGAACCGCATCGCCCCGATCGCGCAGCTGGCGCAATACGTCGAGGCCGGAGCGCTGGGGCAGTATGAGATCCAGGATTACCAGGTCGAACGCATGACTTTCCAGGGCGTTCAGTGCGTCGTCGCCTCCCTGCGCCCAGTCGACCACATGGCCGCGCAGGCGCAGGCCGGCGCAAATGCCGTCGCCGAGGAGGTCATCGTCTTCTGCTATCAGTATTCTCATGGGCCGCGTCATCACAGTTTACTACGTGCAGATAATAAGCGAGCCCGGTCGTTGCATCGGGCCGGCGGCCTCAGACGGCGCCGATGCAACGGGCGGGCTCGAAGGGAGGGTTGGGGGCAGAAACTCAGGGTCGCGATATCTCCGGGGACAGCTTGAACGCGGCCGGTGCGGCATCCGTACGCAACATCATCGCGAGTTGGGTAAACGTTTCCGCGTGGCGGAATACGGCGATGGAACAACCAAGCCGGCAGCCGATCTCCACCGATGAGAACAGACCGCGGATCTCGCCGTCGAAGCTGTAGTCGTCGATCACCAGCACGTGCTGCTGGTCCGTTTCGCGCAGGGTCAGCAGCACATCGCCGACATGCGCGCCGGTGATGGCACTCAGCCGCAGCGCGCGCAGCGTGTGACGGGGCTGCATGACCTGATCCACGGTCGAGGGCTCGCGAACTCCGTCACCGGGGAATTCCACCGGGCATTCGCCGCGAATGTCGTCGGCGGTCACCAGCCCGAGCAAGTCGCCCGTCGGCGAGGTCACCAGCAGCATCCGCGCCTGGCTGATTTTCATGCAGCGCAGGGCCGTGTCGATATCGGTGAAGGGAGATACGCACAGGGGCCGTGTGGTGTGGAAATCGGTCATTGCCGCGACGGCCGGATCGTCCAGGCCGACTTTCGCGCACGGTTCCAGCTCGGCGCATCCAGTGCCTTCCGGTATTGGCGTAAAGGCCAGCGCTGTGTACGACTCCAGCATGACGCTCCTCCAAACCGTAGCGTGGTGACTTCAATGCACAGCGTAATACGTTGTTCTTAAGGAAAACTTAAGCGGCGCGCGTTATGGTTGCGCTTAGGCTCCCGGAGGTGAGGCAATGGCCAGAATACGGCGTCCAACGGGCTCGGACCGCGGATCGGAACTTCGCAGCTCTCTGACTTATCTGGCGGTGGTTGCCGCGCTGATATTCGTTCCGCTTGCCGTGCCGGGCGTGAGCCTGCTCGACGTGGGCGCTTTTTATCTGGCGGTGATGATCGCGGTGTATCTGGTCATCTGCGCGATCGGCCTGTACCGATCGCTGTGGCACCGCGGCTCTTGAATCTTTGCGGCAGTCCGCGACCGGTGCCGGGGGCCGAACTTAGACCTTGGCGACGCGTCTAAAAATGTGATGCCGTCGCGGATTGGACGGACAGTCGGGCATATCCCTCATCACCCACGGTTGATCCCGCCGGCCCTGGCGCGGATCGGTGAATTTCCTCATTCGCCAAGCCGGCGCGCACCGGGCTCATCCCCGGCTGATACGCGCGATCGGCGAGGTTCCCCTGTCACAGGAGCGAAACGATGAATACATGGCGCAAGCAGATAGCAACCGCAACCGCAGGCACGATCATGGCGCTCGGCGCGGTGGCCATGGTTTCCGGTACGGCGCTCGCCGCGAACACGTCCAGCGGCAGCCAGAGCACGGAAACGTACGGCACTCCATCGAGTGGCGCGCAAAGCAACAAGTCTTCCATGGAGCACGAAAATCAGGGCTGGCACAACAAGGCCAAAGCCGGGGAAAGCATGGGCAAAAACATGTCGAAGAGCGAAGTGAAGGACGTTCAGCGCGCTCTCGATCATGCCGGATACAAGGTCTCCGTGGATGGCAAGATGGGCCCCAAGACCGCGTCGGCGCTGAAGCAATACCAGAAGGCGCACGGATTGCAGGCAACCGGGCATGTCAACAAGGAGACATTGCAGAAACTCGGTGTGAAAGGTTAGATTTAGCCTTCGAACGGGAACCGGGGCGGCGCATTCGAGCCGCCCCCTTTTTGTATCCCGTACCCGGAACGAGGGAGGCGCGACAGTGAATTTGAGCGTCGATACGGTCGGCGAGTACGCGGCCATGGTGGAGCCGGAGGTCATTCTGTGGCGCCGCCATCTGCACCAGCACCCGGAGCTGTCCTTTCAGGAGGAGGCGACCGGTCGTTTCGTATGCGAGCGGCTGACCTCGTTCGGCGGAATCGAAGTTTCGCGCCCCGCCGGGCACAGTGTCATGGGGCGTATCGTCGGTGCTCAATCGGGGCCGGTGCTGGCAATTCGCGCCGATATGGACGCTCTGCCGATCGACGAGGAAACCGGCCTGGCGTTCGCATCGAAAAATCCTGGCGTCATGCATGCCTGCGGCCACGACGGTCACACCGCGATGCTGCTTGGGGTGGCGAAAATCCTGGCGGACATGAAGGGCGAGCTGCGGGGCGAGGTGCGGTTGCTGTTTCAGCATGCCGAGGAACTGCTGCCGGGCGGCGCGGAAGCGATGGTGGAAGCCGGGGTCATGGACGGCGTGGATCGGGTCATAGGCGCGCATCTGTGGGCACCGCTGGAATGCGGCCGCATCGGAATCACGTATGGTCCGATGATGGCGGCACCGGATACGTTCCACATCACCGTGAAGGGGCAGGGCGGGCACGCGTCGCGCCCGCACGATGTCATCGACAGCATCGCGGTCGCCAGTCAGGTAGTGACCAACCTGCAGCATGTGGTGGCGCGCGGTGTCGATCCGCTGGACAGCCTGGTGCTTTCGGTCACCCAGGTGCACGGCGGCACGGCGCATAACGTGATTCCGGGCGCGGTGCAGCTGGGCGGCACCGTGCGCAGCTTCAATCCGGCCCTGCGTACAGCGGTGCCGGCGCGCATGGAGCGCATCGTCAGGGGCATCACCGGCGCGCACGAGGCCAGCTACGAGTTCGACTATACAAACGGCTATCGGCCCGTGATCAACCACGATGGTGTCACCGCCGTGCTCGATGAAACGGCGCGCGAGCTGTTCGGCGAGGCCGCCATCGACCGCGACCAGAAGAATATGGGCAGCGAGGACTTCTCCGCCTTTCAGACGCGGGCGCCGGGCGCGTTTTTCTACGTGGGTGCGGGCAATGACGCCAAGCGAGCGGTATATCCGCATCATCACGCCCGCTTCGACATCGACGAGAATGCCCTGGCCAACGGGGTGAAGATGTTTCTGCTTGCCACGAGCAAACTGCTGGCAGCGTGATAGCATTGGGGAAGCGGCTTTGGCCGCCCCCACGGAAGCTGCGTCTATAATGGTGACTCGTCAGCCACAGGCCGAGGAAGCCTCATGCCGGACATCCTGACGCTCAGCCGGATTCTCAAGGAAAACCACACCATCGCCGTGGTGGGCCTCTCGGCCAAATGGTACCGGCCGAGCTTTTTCGCCGCCAAGTATCTGCAGGAGCACGGCTACCGGATCATTCCGGTGAATCCGAACTACGACGAAATCCTGGGCGAGAAATGCTATCCGGCCCTCACCGATATCCCGGAGCCGGTGGACGTGGTGGACCTGTTCCAGCGTGCCGAGCAGGTACCGCGGTACGTGGAGCCGGCGATCGCCATCGGTGCCCGGGTGTTGTGGATGCAGCTCGGAATCGTGCACGAGGAAGCCGCGGCGCAGGCGCGTGCCGCCGGCCTCGAAGTGGTCATGGACCGGTGCATGAAGATCGAGCATGCGCGTCTGTTCGGCGGGCTCAACTTCGTCGGCGTCGACCGGCACCTGATCTCGGCGCGGCGTCCGCGCTTCGTCCCTGACTGAAGCAGGCACTTCATGGCAGACAGACAATTCGGAATCGAGACGCGATGCCTGCATGCAGGACAATTGCCCGACCCCGCTACCGGCAGTCGTGCAGTACCGATCTACCAGACCACCTCCTACGTGTTCGATGACGTCAACCACGCGGCAAGCCTGTTCAATCTGCAGACTTTCGGTAATGTCTATACGCGCTTGAGCAATCCCACCACCGCCGTGTTCGAGGAACGCATGGCGGCGCTGGAGGGCGGGCGCGCGGCACTGGCGGTCAGCTCGGGTATCGCCGCGCAGATGACCGCGTTGACCACGCTGCTCGAAGCCGGGGACGAACTGGTTTCCGCCAGTACCGTGTACGGCGGGACGTACTCCCAGTTCGACGTCACTTTCCGCAAGATGGGCATCAACACCCGTTTCGTGCATCCGGACGACCCGGAGAACTTCCGCCGCGCGATTACGCCGAAAACGAAAGCGCTGTTCGCCGAGACGATCGGCAATCCGCTCAACAATGTGCTGGATATCGAGCGCGTGGCGGAGATCGCCCACGAGGCCGGTGTGCCGCTGATCGTGGATTCGACGTTCGCGACGCCGTATCTGTGCCGGCCGATCGACTTCGGTGCCGATCTCGTGCTGCATGCCGCCACCAAATTCATCGGCGGGCACGGGACATCGATGGGCGGCGTGATCATCGAGTCCGGCAAGTTTCCGTGGGACAACGGCAGGTTTCCCGGCATGACCGAGCCGTCGCGCGGCTATCACGGCGTGCGCTTCCATGAAACCTTCGGCGATTTCGGCTTTACCATGAAAGCGCGCGTGGAGACGCTGCGCACGCAGGGCGCGGCGCTCAGCCCGTTCAATGCGTTTTTGTTTCTGCAGGGGCTGGAAACGCTGCCGGTGCGCATGGATCGTCACTGCGCCAACGGGCTTGCGGTGGCCGAGTTTCTGCGAAACCATCCCGCGGTGGCCTGGGTCAAATACGCCGGGCTGGAAGACAGCCCATATCACGAGCTGGCGCGCAAGTACCTGCCCCGCGGCGCCGGCTCCATCTTCACGTTCGGCGTCAGGGGCGGACAGCAGGCCGGGGTGAAGTTCATCGAGAACGCGCAGTTTCTGAGCCATCTCGCCAACGTGGGCGATGCCAAGACGCTGATCATCCACCCTGCTTCCACGACGCACCGGCAGATGTCGGAGGAAGAGCAGATCGCGGCCGGCATCATGCCGGACATGATCCGCATCTCCGTCGGGCTGGAGACCCTGGACGATATTCTCTGGGATATCGATCAGGCACTTGCGGCGAGCCAGAAGTAGACAACACAGGGGAGAGAGGCGGTGGCGCGCACCTTCGCCCTTTCCCTGACCCTCTTCAGTCAAGGGAGAGGGGATTCGTGGAGGATTCGCAAATGCAATACGTCGACGTCAACGGTATCCGTGTTCCCGCCCTCGGTTTCGGTACGTTCCTGCTCAAGCCGGCCGATACCTATCGCATGGTCCGGTATGCGCTGGAGACAGGCTATCGTCACATTGATACCGCCCAGATGTATCGGAACGAAGCGGACGTGGGCCGTGCCATCGCCGATTCGGGCGTGCCGCGGGAGGAGATTTTCCTCACCACCAAGGTCTGGCCGGAGCATTTCCATGCCAGCGATCTGGAAAGATCCGTCGATGAAAGCCTGGAACGGCTGGACGTGGATTACGTCGACCTGCTGCTTCTGCACTGGCCCAACCCGGAGGTGCCGCTGCGCGAGACCGTGAAAGCGTTGATGGGCGCCAAAGGGGTTGGCAAGACGCGCCATATCGGCGTCAGCAACTTCACCACGCGCCTGGTGCAGGAGACGGTAGCCATTTGCGGCCACGGCGAGCTGCTGACCAATCAGGTCGAGTATCACGTGTTTCTGACCCAGCGCTCGCTGTTGCAGCAGGCGCGCGAACTGGCATTCCCTCTTACCGCCTATTGTCCGCTGGCGCAGGGCCGGACGGCGAAGGACGCAACCCTGCAGGCGATCGGCGAGCGTCATGGCAAGAGCGGTCCGCAGGTGGCGCTGCGCTGGCTGCTGGATCAGAACGTGATCGCGCTGCCGCGCACCACGAACGAGAAACACGCCGACGCCAATTTCGACGTATTCGATTTCGAACTGAGCGACGAGGACCGGCGCCTGATCGACGAGAAGCTGCAAGGCGACGGCCGGGTGGTGAACCCGGCCAGCCTTGCACCCGAGTGGGATCGGCC
>CAZYIP010000061.1:0-18742 GCA_964646895.1 uncultured Salinisphaerales bacterium
CGCCAGCCTCGTGATCGCGCGTGAGCGGAACGGGTGAGGAGCGCATTCGCGCGCGTGAATAATCGTTAACACGGCCTGGCATGATTTGCAGTACCATGCGTAGGATTGCCGAGAAATCGGGGGGTTCCCATGACGTCCGCAGCGGACCGCCGGCTTTCCGTGGCCGTGAAAATCCTGATTGCACTGCTGGCGCTGACGGCCGCCGGCGGCCTCGCCGGCTGCGCCTACCTGTACCAGAATCAACAAACCCAGGCGAAACAGTGGGCGCACGAACGGGCGACCATGCAGGCGCGCATCGATTCACTGCAAAGCGATAACCACAGCCTCTCGCAACGCGCGGCGGACCTGCGCGCCGAGTTGAAGAAAACGCAGCAACAAGGGCAGGAACTGGTCGCCCAGGCAGCGCAGGCGACCGATGCCAACGTTTCCCTGCGGCATGAACTGCAGGCGGCCCGCGCGCAGCACGACAAGCTCGCCCGGCAGGTCGCAACCCTTCAGGATCAGCTACAGCAGAAAGGCGCCCAGCTTCAAAAGGCGCAGCAACAGACCCGGACACTCGCCGGCCAGAAAGAGGCACTGGGGCAGGATCTGGCTCAGGCCAGTGCGCACGTCAACCGACTGTCGGCACAGGTGGACAGCCTGCAGCAAACGAATCACGCCTTGGCGACGGACAAGGCACAACTGGTGCAGGCCCAGGCCGCCCAGCGCAAGGCGGGGCAAGCCCTGGACGCCCTGCAACAGCGAATAGACGCCGGAAACGACGCGCTGAGCAAGGCCACGCAACAACACGACGCCCTCAAGCAACAGATCGCGTCCCTGCATACGCAGCTCGACGCGGATCAGGACAGGCTCGCCAAGGCCACCGCGCAACGCGACGCTCTGGAGCAGCGCATTGCTGCACTGCAGTCGCAATCCCGCGATACGCAGCAAAAGGTATCGGCGCTCGATCAGCAACTGGCGCAGCGCAAATCCAGCCTTCAGCAGGCGCAGGAACGGCTGCAAAACAGGCAGCAGGCACTGTCTCAGGTCAACCAGCAACTCGCAGACCGCAAGCGGCACCTGGCGTCCCTCCACGACCAGGTCGCGGCGCTGAAAGCGCGCTTGCTCAGCTTGAAAAACCGGCGTGATCAGGAAATTGCCGGACTCGATTCACTCAGGCAACTGGTCGTCACGGTGCAACAACAGCTGGACGTCACACTGAAACAGCTGGAAAAGGCACATCAGGACCTGGCCCGCTACCCGGATGCCGCATCTTCCGAACCCGGCAAACAGGGGCAATCGTCCCCGTAGCCGCGACTCGCGCCTCTTGCGCGCGGTGACGACGAACCGTCGAACGGGCGGCTACCCTTCCCGGCGGGCGCAGATGCGGCTGCGCATGGCGGGTCGCCCCTCCTCCACCAGGCCATGTTCACAGGCGCGCAACTGCAAGCGCCCGCGCACGGCGTCGAGCAGTTCGCCGGGATGCAGAAGAAAGTCCGGATTGGACGGGCGCCCGAAACGTTCCTGCCCGACCGCGAAGGTCTCGTAGATCAGCACGCCGCCCGGGGCAACCGCGGAAACGATATCGTTCAGCAACGGCCGCCACAGGTAGTTCGTCACCACGACGCCTGCGAAGTGAATACCGTGCAACGGCCAGGCCGCCCCTTCCAGATCGACCCGCAGCAAGGTCAGCCGTGGTTCGCCACGCAGGTCGTACAGACCGGAAACGTCCCGATCCACGGCCGTGACCGGATGACCGCGCTCCAGCAGCAGGCGTGTATGCCGTCCGCTGCCGCAAGCCAAGTCGAGCACGGCGCCGCCGGCGGGGATCTCATCCGCAAAACGCGCCACCCAGGGTGACGGGGCGGCGTGCGGACCACCGCCGTCTGTTTTTATGGTCAACGGATTCCGGCCTGTCGTAACGGTAAATGGTTTAACTTCGACACGGTGGGAGAAGAATGTACTTCGCTTTCTTTTCTCTCTCCAGCCCTATCCCGCAAGCGGGAGGCGAAGCATATGCCTGCTTTTGCAGGGAGAGCGAACCCGGTCACGAGACGACTGTAGCGTTATAATCGCAGCTGAAGCCACTCCCGCAAGCACGGTGGCCGCCCGGACGGCAAGCGGTTGCATCGCTTGACCGAATACACGGCATCTCCTGCAAAGGGCGATCCGTATCTCAAGCAACGGTCGTGATTTCCACATGACGCATACCCTCATCATAGACACCGCCACCCTGGCCGCCAATCTGGACAACCCGGAATGGGTAATCGTGGATTGCCGTTTCGATCTGGCCGAACCGGCCGCCGCCGAGTCCGCCTATCGCCGGGATCACATTCCCGGCGCATACTACGCGCACCTGGATCGCGATCTCTCCGCCCGTGTCGGCCCTGATACCGGCCGCCATCCGCTGCCCGACCCCGGCACGCTGGCGAAGCGCTTCTCGCGCTGGGGCATCACCGCCACGCGGCAAATCGTGGCGTACGATCAGGGCAGCGGCATGTTCGCCGCGCGGCTCTGGTGGCTGGCGCGCTGGCTGGGCCATCCCGCCGTCGCCGTTCTCGATGGCGGTTACGGCGCATGGAAGGCACAGGGACTGCCGCTGACGGATCGCCGGCCGCCGGATCGCGACAGCGGATTTCAGCCCGCCGAGCAACGCTCGCTGTGGCTGGAACTGGACGAGGTACAGCGGATGGTGAATCGCGGCGCCGGCGACCGTCTGCTGGACGCGCGCTCGCGCGCCCGCTACCGTGGCGATGAGGAACCACTCGATCCGCGAGCCGGGCACATACCAGGTGCCCGCAATCTGCCGCACGCGGACAACACGGGCACGGATGGCCGTTTTCTGGCGCCCGACGTCCTGCGCCAGCGCTTCGAGGCTGTCCTCGCCGGAACCACACCGGAGGACGTGGTGCATACCTGCGGCTCGGGCGTCAGCGCCTGCCACAACCTGCTGGCGATGGAACTGGCGGGGCTACACGGCTCGCGTCTGTATCCCGGCTCGTGGAGCGAATGGTGCAGCGATCCCGGGCGGCCGGCGGAAACGGGCGACGGGGGAAGGGAACCCTAGCCGCGCAAACCCACCGAACCGCGGAAGCTCCGGCGGCGGTAATCCGCGCTATGCGAGCCGAACCGGGTCAGCCCTCTTCCCGGGGAACGAAACGCAACGCCAGGCCATTGTTGCACCAGCGCTCGCCGGTCGGCTCCGGACCGTCATTGAATATGTGGCCCTGATGCCCGCCACAGCGCGCGCAATGATACTCGACGCGCGGCCACACCAGCTTGTAGTCCTTGCGGGTGGCGGTGTGGCCTTCAATCGCCGTATAAAAGCTCGGCCAGCCGCTGCCACTGTCGAATTTCGTCTCGGACGTGAACAGGGGCAAATCGCAGCCCGCGCACACGTAGGTGCCGGCACGCTTTTCGTGCAGCAGCGGACTGGACCCGGCCCGCTCGGTGTCCTCCTGACGCAGCACCGCGTACTGCTCGGGCGGCAACGTCTCCTTCCATTGCTCATCGGTTTTGCGAACTTCTTGCATGATCGGTGACCTCGCACAAGGGAAGCGGCTCCGATCACAATATTACAACCTCCCGTACCTGTCATCCGGACCCGTTACGGTCGTTGCAGCACCTGCGAGAGGTTATCCGCCCACTCGATCGCTTCCAGGTAAGCCGTATTGACCTGATCCGGACTCAGGCCGAGACTGCGGGCCTGCTCCCAGCACCCCTGCTCATGTTCACGCGCGCAGGCGAGAACCTGCCCCGGCACGCCCTCGCCCTTCACCAGGCCGTCCTTGAGTTCCCCGGATAACGGCAACGTATCCAGGACCCGCTCCATCGGCATGTCCAGCAACGCATCCAGAGTGGAAAACAGGCCGATGGTAAAAAAGCGGCCAGGGCGGGTCTGCCCCATGGCCCCGGCGAGATTCTCGCACAGGCGCGCACGAACGATGGCCTGATGGCGGGCCGCATCCGGCTGATCCGACATGGTCGCGATGACGATCAGGCTCACCCACACCTTGAGCGGGCGCAATCCCAGGTAGACCAGCGCCGCACGCACCGTCTCCAGTTCCCGCGGCAAATTGAAAAACGCGGAGTTGATGTAGCGCAGCAGCTTGAAGCTCAGCCCCACGTCGCGACTGATCAGCCCGGCCAGTGCATCCAGGGAGACATCCGGATCGTTGATCTCGGCCAGCAGCATGAGGGTGCTGGTGTGATCGGCCGCCACGCCGCGGCCGCGGATCACTCGCGGCCGCGCAATGAAATGGCCCTGGAAGCAGTCGAATCCCAACTCGTGGCAGAAGGCGTGCTCCTCCCGCGTCTCGACCTTTGCCGCCACCAGCTTGAGGGGGAATTTGCGCAGCAGCCGATACTGGTCGGCCACGCCCTCCCGCCCCAGCGCTTGCACATCGAGCTTCACCAGGTCGGCAATATAGAGCAGCGGGCGCAGGTGCTCCCGGAACACGAAATCGTCCAGAGAGATCACATAGCCGGCACGCGAGCGGCTCTCCAGTGCATCGAGCAACGCCTGATCCACCACCGGTTCTTCGAGCAGTTCGATGCCGACGCGGTTCTGATCCAGGGGAATCGGCCAGTCGCCGACCAGATAATCCCGCGTCAGGTTGATGAACACGCGCTTGTCGCCGGCGATGCGGTCGATGCCGATATCGACCAGGGTGTTCAGAAACACCTCGGCGGACGCGACATCCGAATTGGTGAACGAAGCCGCGTTATCCAGGCTGTTGCGGTAGAGCAGTTCGTAGTACGCGATGTTCAGATCGCGATCGAAAATCGGCTGACGCCCGATGAATACATCGCTCATGACACTCTCTGTGCTCCCCGGGTGAGCGCATCGACGACATCGCCCGCCGGTGCCGGCCTGGCAAGGTGGTAGCCCTGGGCGAAGTCGCAGCCCATGCCCGCCAGGCACTCCAGGGTTGCCTGATTCTCCACGCCTTCGGCGATGACCGCCATGCCCAGATTGTGCCCGAGATCGATCATCGAACGTACCAGTTGCGCGTTTTTGTCGTCATCGAACAGATCGGCCACAAAGGTCTTGTCGATCTTGAGCAAAGAGGCGGGGAACCTCTGCAGGTACGTGAAGGACGAGTACCCGGTACCGAAATCGTCGATCGCGATCCTGATCCCGGCGGCGCACAGGCGCTCGAGCACGCGCGCGATCGGGAGGGGATCCTCCGTCAGCGCGGTTTCCGTGACTTCCGCCACCAGCATGCCTGCGGGTATGTCCCAGATCCGCAGGACATCCATGATCTGCTCCACGATGTCGCGCTCGGCAAACACCAGGGGCGACAAATTGACCGAGACCGGGAGTCGAATTCCCTCCTCACGCGCATGCGCGCAATGTCGCAAGGCGGTGTTCAGGCTCCAGCGCGTGAGCTGGGCGATCAGGCCCGTCTGCTCGGCGAACGGAATGAACAGCGCCGGGCTGACCCACCCCGCTGACGGGTGACACCAGCGCGACAGGGCTTCCACGCCCACGGTCGTCCTGCGGCGCATGTCCCATATCGGCTGCAGGTAAAGCTCAAGACGATTGTTGAGGATCGTCTCGTACAACTCGCCGTACTCGACCTGCAGGGGCGCACCGAATGCCGAATACACCGCAACCCGATCGCTGGAACGCAGGGCGTCGGTCAGTGCCAGGTCTGCGCCGCGGTAAAGCTCCTCCGCCGTATCGCCATGATCCGGGTAAACGGACACGCCGACCGCGGTGGCGACCAGTATCTGGCGTTCGCCGGTGATAACCGGCTCCTCGAAGGCGAGAATGACGCGATTGGCGGCGAGCAATGCATGGTTGGCGTTGCGAACGCCCGGCAGCAGCACGGCGAACTGCGTGTCGCCGACACGGATGACTTCATCGGCGGGACGCAACACGCGCTCGATCAGCGCGTGTACGGCCGCCATCAGGCGATCACCCGCCTCGTAGCCGAATATGGCATTGATCTGGCGCAGGCGCCGGATCCGCACCAGCATGACGCCCAGTACCGCGCCATTCCTGGCGCAGCCTTTGATGTGGCGCTCGATCTGCGCAAACAGGCTCGCCCGGTTCAGCATGACCTTTACACCCAATCCCCGGTAGACACCGCGTATGCCGGACGCCGCGACGACGCGGCGCCGTTACATCACGCCGGAAGTGCTTTCCGGACGGATATACAGCTCCGTCGGATCCAGGCCGTAGGCCCCCGGGTCGAGAGTCTTGACGATGTCGATCTTGCCGCCCTGCCCGCCGGTCTCGGCCTGAGCCATCAGGTCTATCTCCGGGAAGCGCAGATACAGCTGCTTCTCGGGCGACAGCAGCAGCATCACCCGTGGCCGCAGGCGGCGCGTGCGATTCTGCGCCATCACGATGGCCACCTCGCCGGTGGACAGCTCCACCAGCGAGCCGGTCGGGTACACACCCAGACACTGCAGAAACTGTTCGACCAGTTCCGCCTGGAACAATCCATCGCGCCAACGGTACAGCTGCTGCAGTACCTTGTGCCGCGCCATCGCCTTGCGGTACGGCCGGTCACTGGTCATGGCATCGAAGCAGTCCACGATCGACATCATGCGCCCGAACAGCGGTATCTGCGTACCGATCATGGACTCCGGGTAACCGCTGCCGTCGTGGCGCTCGTGGTGGGTCATGATCATTTCGTGCACGTCGCTGTTCGTGCCGCCGGACTCCGCCAGCAGCCGCACCCCGGCGACCACGTGCTTCTTGACGATTTCGAATTCGGATTCGCTGAGGAGCGCCGGCTTCATCAACAGGCGCTCGGGCACCCTTGCCTTGCCGACATCGAGCAGCAGGCCGCCACTGGCCAGGTTGAGCAGCATGTCCTGCGGAAAGCCCAGATGACGGCCGAACGCGACCGCCAGCGCGCTGGAATTGATGGCGTGGCTGTAGGCATAGCCGTCGGACTTGCGCAGGCTGCTGATCCAGAAGAAAGCATCGGCGTTGCGCAGAACGCTTTGCACGACCGGTTCGACAACGTCGTTGACGGCCTCGATCGCAAGCTTCTTGCCGGCGCGCACCTCGTCGAAAATCTTGCGGGTGAGCATATTGGCGTGGCGGTGCGCTTCCAGCGCCCGCGGCAATTCTTCTTCGAGTGTGGCCTGATCGGTGTACTGAACGGTATCGCGCAGTTTCTTCAGATCGCGCGCACGACCATAGCGCCGCGGTGGTGCGGCCAGAATCGCGTGGCCGTTGGTCGCCGGTGCCTTGCCCTTTTCCGTATCGACGACGACGTATCGGCAATACTGCTTCAGCGTGTCGATATCGTCGCTTGACCGAACCAGAAAGCCCTGCAACGGAAAGGGCGTTTCGATCCACGGGCGATCCAGGCTGGCGACATACATGCCAACCGCCAGGTCAGTCACCTCGATTTTACACTCTACCCGCTCCATCGCGTTTCCAGCGCCGCTCCTTCTCGCATCCGCTGCGATATCGGGCAATCCGTGCTCGCTCCTCGCCAACACCACTTTAACGATACCCGCTTCCCACCGACCGTCGAGAAACGGATATTACCTCGAATTTTGGCACTTGCATGACGCCACCCACTCAATTCAGTCCTTTTCGTACTGGTCCTTTATATATCAAATGCATGCCACATGCATAGCCCGAGTCGGCGTGAACGTCATGATCAGCCGGCTCAAAGGTAAAACCCTTCGATCCGGGGAAAATTACGCGGGAGCAGACCAGCGGCGAGAAATGCCTCGATTGCGATGCAACAAGGCACGGAATTCGCAGCCGAGGCCGCGCACCATCCACGATTATTCGACGTCGCATTATCATTGCTATTCGGCGCGCGATGCAACAACGCTGCGCAATAATGCGCGCGAGGCGGAATCCGCCGAATTTACCGATGCATGCGGTGATACTCCCTGTTGGGCATCATGTCGACGGCGCTTGCGACCCGGTTGGTCATATTGAACAATGCCGCCACCGCGCCGATATCCCAGATGTCGGCGTCGCTGAAGCCGGCACTGCGCAGGCGCTCGCGGTCCGCTTCCGCCACGGCGTAGGGGCGTTCGGTCAGCCTGGCGGCGAAATCGAGCATGGCGCGATGCCGCTCGGGCAGGTGGGCGATGCGATAATTCATGACCAGCATCTCGCCGAGCTCCGGGTCGCCGGACAGCTCGCGCACCGCAGCCCCGTGCGCCACCAGGCAGTAATAGCAGCGGTTTATCGCGGACACGACCACCGCAATCATTTCGCGCTCCAGCCTGGAGAGCCCGGACTCGGCGAGCATCGCTTCGTTGTACAAGTCGACGAACGCACGCAGCTTCGCCTGATCGAAGGCATAGGCCTGCAGCACGTTCGGCAACATGCCGAGCTTCTCCTCGCAGACCTGGAAGTACCTGGCAAGGTCATCTTCCATGGCCGCCCGCTCCATCGGGTCGAGATTCAGCGCAGTCAGGTAATCGGGTTGTGGCATGGTAAACTCCGCGGCGATGATTTGTGGCGATAGCAGAATCCATCATCAATTGGCGCAGTAGTCCCCGAAATGCGCCAGCCAGGGCACGGGGAGAGAGATCTGGCGGCTCCGAATGAACGATGAGCAACGCCGGATGTCCGCACTTTGGGAACCACGCGGTCTCTCGGGTCATTGATGACAGACTCCGGCCATGGTAACAAGTGTTTCGAGCCTGAAACCGGCCGCCAACCACCTGCGGAAACGCGAATGACCATTGACCAGCCTGACCCTCCGCAGATGACATCCGTGGACAGGCAACTGATTTACTGGGAAGACGTCGAGGTCGGGCCGGTGATGGAATACGGCAGCATCACCGTCACCCGCGACGCGATCATCGACTTCGCGCGCCGCTTCGACCCCCAGGCCTATCATGTCGACGAGGCGGCGGCACGCGCCCACCGGTTCGGGGGGCTGGTTGCCAGCGGGCTGCATACCTCATCGATGTGCATGCGCCTGCTGGTGGACAACCTGCTCGGCAAGGCCGCCTCGCTCGGCTCACCGGGCGTGCGCCGTATCCGCTGGCCGCGTCCGGTGCGGCCGGGTGATGTACTGCGCGTGCGCCAAAGGGTCGTAAGCAAACGCCGCTCGCGCACGCGCCCGGACGTCGGTCTGCTCGACAGCGAGCTGGTGTTGGTCAACCAGCACGGCGAACCTGTCATGGAATGGGACGCGACCCTTTTATTCCGGCTGCGCCACCCCAATATCAACAGGCCCTGACTGCATGGCGGAAATCTACTTTGAGGATGTGGAAATCGGCCGCACCGAGGAATACGGGACGATCACGGTCACGCGCGAGGCCATCATCGAATTCGCCCGCGCCTTCGACCCGCAGCCATTTCACCTGAACGACGAGGCGGCCCGACAGAGCCTGTTCGGACGGCTGGCGGCGTCGGGGTGGCACACGGCGAGCATGATGATGCGCCTGCTGGTCGATCATCGCATCGGCCGCAGTGCCAGCCTGGGTTCGCCCGGATTCGACGATCTGCGCTGGCAGCAGCCGGTTCATGCGGGCGACACGCTGCGGGTACGCTCGACCTGCACCCGCAAGCGTCCCTCACGCTCGCAGCCGAACATGGGCAGCCTGTGGTACGCCATCGAGGTGCTGAATCAGAATGACGAGGTGGTCATGAGCGTCACTACCATCGAACTGCTGGCGCGCCGCGCGCCGGCGCCCGCCGACGAGGTGCACACCCCCTGATGCCGGCGGCCACCCTTGTGCGCCGGGGTCGTTTTTCGGCACTTCCTTAGCTTGCAATCTGTTAGGGTACTACGTAAAATTTCGTCGTTTCGCCTCTGCCAGAGCGCGGCCATTCGGGCGCCGCCTCCGGCTCGGGACATCAGGACGGGAATGATCTTAATGAATCGAATCAACTTCCGCGCTCGCGGACATGATGCGGACGGAGCGCACCCATGATCAAGCGCATGCTCATCATGATCATCTGCCTGGTCATTCTGTTCGGTGGAATCTTCGGCTGGAAATGGTATAGCGCGCAGCAGGCAATGGCTGCCTTCAAGGCCGCGCCACCGCCGGTTGCCTACATTTCGGCACAATCGGCCGAAACCAGGACCTGGTACCCGAAACTGACCGCCATCGGCAGTCTGCGCGCGATCCAGGGTGTGGATGTCAGTACCGAAGTGGCCGGCGTCGTCACGACCATCGGCTTCCAGTCGGGTCAGCATGTCGACCAGGGCAGCGTATTGCTCAAGCTGGATGCCGCGGCCGACGAGGCGCAGCTGCGCAGCCTGCAGGCGCAGGCCAAGCTGGCGGAAATCCAGTACCAGCGTCAGAACCAGCTCTACAAGACGCGCTCCACCGCCAAGTCCAGCGTGGATCAGGCGCAGGCGGAATATACCCAGGCACAGGCACAGGTCGCACAGCAGCAGGCGCTCAACGACAAAAAGGAGATTCGCGCCCCATTCGCCGGCATTCTCGGTATCCGCCAGGTGGATCTCGGGCAGTATCTCGCACCCGGCACCACTATCGTCACCTTGCAGCGCCTGAGTCCCATCTACGTCGACTTTTCGCTGCCGCAGCAGGATCTGCCCAAGATACATCGCGGGCAGACGGTGGAGGTGACGATCAGTGGCTTCGGCGACAGCACGTTCAAGGGCGAGATCACCGCAATCAACGCCAAGGTGGACCCGAGCACGCGCAACATCGCCCTGCAGGCGACCATCGAGAACAAGGACGGAACCCTGCGTCCGGGCATGTTCGCGAACGTCGCGGTGGTGCTGCCCACGCAGCAGAATGTGGTCACCGTGCCGCAGACCGCCATCAGCTACAACCCCTACGGGGACTTCATCTACGTGCTGGACAAGACGGATCAGAAGCGCGACGGAGAACCCGTCTACAAGGCCGACCGCCAGTTCGTCGAGACGGGTGAGACGCGTGGCGATTTCGTGCAGCTTACCGGCGACATCAAGCCGGGTACGCTGGTGGTCACGGCGGGGCAGGTCAAGCTGCGCCCGGGCGCGCTCGCCGTCATCAACAAGAACAGCCCGCCGCCCGAGTACAGCGCCACTCCACAGGTCGAAGAGGAATAAGAGTCGGTCATGAACTTCACCGACATCTTCATCAAGCGGCCGGTCCTGGCGACGGTCATCAGCCTGCTGATTTTCATCATCGGGCTGCGGGCCTATACCCAGCTGCAGATCCGCGAATATCCGGAAACCACCAATGCGGAAATCGTGGTCACGACGGCCTATACCGGGGCCAGTCCGGAGCTGATCTCGGGCTTTATCACCACACCGCTGGAGAAGGCGATTGCCGAAGCCGACGGCATCGACTACATGGAGTCCACCAGCACCCTGGGCACCAGCCAGATCACGGCGCACCTGAAGCTGAACTATGACCCGTATCAGGCGCTGACCCAGATCTCGGCCAAGGTCAACCAGGTGACCAACCAGTTACCGGAGCAGGCGGAGAAGCCGACGCTGGAGGTCAAGGTCGGTGAAACCACCGACTCCATGTATCTGAGCTTTTACAGCCAGACCTTCGAGCCCAACCAGATCACCGACTACCTCAACCGGGTGGTGGTGCCCAAGCTCTCGGCCATCGCCGGTGTACAGACGGCCGAGGTGCTGGGGGAGCGCGTCTTCGCCATGCGCATCTGGCTCGACCCGCAAAAGATGACGGCTCTGCACGTGAGCCCGTCGCAGGTGCGCAGCGCAATCGAAGCCAACAACTACCTGGCCGCAGTGGGCGCGACCAAGGGCCACCTGATCACGGTCAGCCTGAATGCATCCACGCAGATGCATTCCGTCGATCAGTTCAGGCGCCTGGTCGTGGCCCGGCGCGAGGGATCCGTGATCCGCCTGGGCGATATCGCCACCGTCGATCTGGGCGCGAAAAGCTACAACGTCAACGTGCGCTACAACGGCCAGAACGCGACCTTCGTCGGCATCAAGGTGGCGCCGACCGCGAATCCGCTGACGGTCATCAAGGACGTACGCAACGCCTTTCCGCAGATTCAGGCCGATCTGCCGGAGGGGCTGAACGGCACCATCGCGTACAACGCCACCGAGTACATCAACGATTCCATCGAAGACGTGGTTTCGACCATCGGCGAGACGCTGTTCATCGTCGTGGTCGTGATCTTCCTCTTCCTGGGTTCGATACGCTCGGCGCTTATCCCTGCGGTGACCATGCCGCTGTCCCTGGTCGGCGCCGGCGCGATCATGCTGGCCCTGGGGTTTTCGGTCAATCTGCTCACCCTGCTGGCGATGATTCTCGCGATCGCGCTGGTGGTGGACGACGCCATCGTGGTGGTGGAAAACATTCAGCGCCACGTCGAAAGGGGAGAAAAACCCTTCCAGGCGGCCCTGCGCGGCATGCGCGAACTGGGCGGCCCGGTCATCGCGATGTCCATCACCCTGGTGGCCGTGTATGCACCCATCGGCCTGATGGGCGGGCTGACCGGCGCGCTGTTCACCGAGTTCGCGTTCACGCTGGCGGGGGCCGTGGTTATCTCCGGCATCGTCGCGCTGACCCTGTCGCCGATGATGTCCTCCAAGCTGCTGCGCGCCGACACCGGCAAGAAAGGCTTCGCGCATTTCCTGGATCGGGCCTTCGACAAGCTCAGGAGAGCCTACGAGCGGCGGCTGCACGGCACGCTCAATTACCGGCCGGTGGTGATCGTGTTCGGCATGGCGATTCTGGCCAGCTGCTTTTTCCTGTTTCAGGCGAGCAAGAAGGAACTGGCGCCGACCGAGGATCAGGGCCTGATTCTGGTTCAGGCAACCGGCCCGGCCACCTCGAACATCAACCAGACGACGCTGTATTCCAGCCAGCTTTACGATGCCTTCGAGAGCTTTCCCGCCACCTCGCAGGTGTTCATGATCAATGGCGTGGGCGGCGGCGGCGCCGCGGCAAGCTCCAATGCCACCATCGCCGGCCTGGTGATGAAACCGTGGAGCGAGCGCAGCGTCTCGCAGATGGAGTTGCAGCCGCAGGTGCAGGCGGCCATCGACCAGGTGCCGGGCGTGCAGTCGGTCGCGTTCGCCAAGCCATCGCTTCCCGGCGGCGGCGGCGGGCTGCCGGTGCAGTTCGTGATCCAGACCACCAATCCGCCCGAAGAACTGAACGAAGTGACCGACGCACTGCGCGAGAAAGCGTTGAGCAGCGGCCTGTTCGTATTCATGGACTCGGACCTGAAATACGATCTGCCGCAGTATCAACTGGTGATCAACCGCGACAAGCTCGCCGATCTGGGCCTGACCATCCAGGATCTGGGCGCGGACCTGGCCACGATGCTGAGCGGTGGCCGCGTCAACTACTTCAGCATTCAGGGCCGCAGCTATGAGGTGATTCCGCAGGTGCAGCGGGAATTCCGCCTCAACCCGGATCAGATCAGGAATTACAACATCAGCACCCCCAGCGGGCAGATGATCCCCCTGTCGACCGTGGTAAGCCTGAAACGCGAGGTCATCCCGGAGCAGCTCAAGCACTTCCAGCAGCTCAATTCGGCCACCCTGTCCGCGGTGCCCACGCCCGGCGTGACGCTGGGACAGGCGCTGGGTTATCTCAACGCGCAGGCGAAGGCGACATTCCCACCGGGATATTCCGTGGACTATGCGGCGCAATCACGCCAGTACGTGCAGGAGGGCAACGCTCTGCTGATCACGTTCTTCCTTGCCATCATCATCATCTTTCTGGTGCTGGCGGCGCAGTTCGAGAGCTTCCGCGATCCGCTGGTGATCCTGGTCAGCGTGCCGATGGCGATCAGCGGTGCACTCATCTTCCTGGCCCTGGATTTCGCGACGCTCAACATTTATACCGAAGTCGGGCTGGTGACGCTGATCGGCCTGATCAGCAAACACGGCATTCTCATCGTGCAGTTCGCCAATCAGTTGCAGGAGGAAGGCCTGGACAAGCGCCGAGCCATCGAGGAAGCCGCCGGTGTGCGGCTGCGGCCGGTGCTGATGACGACAGCCGCCATGGTGATGGGCATGGTGCCGCTGCTCATCTCCAGCGGGCCCGGCGCGGTGAGCCGGTTCGACATGGGCCTGGTGATCTCCGCCGGCATGGCGCTCGGCACGCTGTTTACGCTGTTCGTGCTGCCGACGATGTACATGCTGATCGCCAAGGATCACGGCCACGGTGAAGGCGGAGAGCAGGAGCGAATCGCCGAGACCCGGCACGAAGCCCTGCCGCAGCCTCACCCCGAGGTGCTGGACGCGTCGAAGTAAAAGCCCCCTCTCCCGCCTGCGGGAGAGGGAACGCTTTCCTCACCGCCGCTGGTACTGCGCGGCGCCGAACATGTTCTCGAACGCCTTGTCCTCGTCGACCACGGCTGTTTCCCGCTCCTTCGCCAACACCTGCAGGCCGCGCTTGACTGCGGGGCGCTCATTGATGGCGTCGAACCAGCGCCTGACGTTGGCATACTCGTCCAGTTCCACGCCCTGGTCGGTGTACGAACGCAGCCACGGGAAGATGGCGATATCGGCTATGGTGTATTCGTCGGCGGCCACATACTCGTGCCGGGACAGACGCTTGTCGAGCACGCCATACAAGCGGTTGGCTTCGTTGCTGTAGCGCTTGACCGCATAGTCGATGCGCTGTGGCGCGTACTTGATGAAATGGTGCGCCTGCCCGAGCATCGGACCAATGCCGCCCATCTGGAACATCAGCCACTCCAGTACCTGCACCCGCCGGCGGGCATCGGCGGGCATCAGCTGCCCGGTCTTTTCCGCCAGATAGATGAGAATCGCGCCCGATTCGAATACCGATATCGGGTCGCCGCCCGGGCCGTTCTGGTCGACAATGGCGGGAATCTTGTTGTTGGGACTGATTTTCAGAAACTCGGCCTGGAACTGATCGCCATTCCCGATATTGATCGGGTGGGCGGTGTAATCGAGCCCGATTTCCTCCAGCATGATGTGGACCTTGTGTCCATTCGGCGTCGTCCAGCTATAGACGTCGATCATGAGAAGCCTCCAGAGTTGGATGATTGCGGTCACGCGAACGCAATGCCGGTTACCCGATCTATTGTACCAAGAGGTCAGGTCTGTAAACTCTGTCCCCCGACCGACAGACCAGGAGGAACGCAGCAATGACGGCGGAACTGAAGGACAAGGTCGCAATCGTCACCGGTGGTGGTCGCGGCATCGGCCGCGCGATCGCCACGGCGCTGATCGGCGCCGGCGCCTCGGTGCTGATTACCGGATCACGCGAGTACGAGGAGCTCGAACGGACCGCGCAGGAAATAGGCGCGACGGCGCTGCTGGCCGACGTTTCCCACGATACGGACGCTTCGCTGGTACTGGAGACGACGCTGGAGCATTTTGGACGTGTGGACGTACTGGTCAACAACGCCGCGCGCGGCATGATCGAGGTCGACCAGGGATTTCTGTCGCAACCGCAGCCATTCTGGCGGATCGATCCGGACCTGTGGCGCAGCCTCGTCGATACCAACGTCAACGGCCCGTTTCTGCTCGCGCGCACCGTGGTGCCGGTGATGCTGGAGCAGGGCTGGGGCCGCGTCATCAACGTCTCCATCAGCGAGGATGCCATGCGCCGCCGCGGGCATTCGCCGTACGGACCGACCAAGGCGGCAGTGGAGGCAATGAGCGCTATCTGGGCCGACGAACTGCGTCAGACCGGCATTACCGTCAATACGCTGGTGCCGGGTGGCGAGGTGGCTACGCGGATGCAACCGCAGGAATTGCCGCCGGAGCTGCGCCAGCGCCTGCTCGATCCGGAAACGGTCGGCCCGGCGGCTGTCTATCTGGCATCGCCACGCAGCGACGGGGTCAGCGGGCAGCGTATCGTCGCCTCATCCGACTATGACTCGAACATCCGATTGTAGGCGTGGGTGTCGAAGAACATCTCGGCATGGGTGATCAGCCCGTCGCTCACCTGGAACCATTCGGCGATACGGGTGAATTCGAGGCCGGGCATGGTGGTCACGATGTTGTAGACGACCAGCGCCTCGTCGCCATCCACGAACAGCCGGCGCTGCTCGACCCGCTGCAGGATGGGTTCGATGCGCGCGAACTCATGACAAAAGTAGTCCACATCGTCGAAATCGCCCAACGGGCCGACGAACGTGAACCGCTTGCGATCCAGCAATGCCTTGATCGCATCGAAATCGCGCCGGTTCAGGGCTTCGATGAATTGCTCCACTACGGAGCGCGTCACGTCTTCGCTCATGCCTGCTCAGGCTGTGTTTACGATCGATTGCACGGGCTGTTCTCCGTCCGGCCAGAAGCCTGTCAGCAGTCGCCAGACCAAATCATATCAAAGGCAACTGCATCGGTGCTCGTTCCCCGGCAACCACGGCGGGAACGAAGCCCGACAGGGTGACGCCCAACAGGCGTACCGGGCAAGAACCGGCCTGGGTTCGCACCAGCAGCGCCGCCAGCACCGGGCGAATGTCCTCGGGCGTGCGGTACACCGTCGGCCGGCTATGGCTGCGGGTGACCTGCCGAAAGTCCGCATACTTGACCTTGATCGTCAGGGTATGCGCCAGCAGCCCGCGCGCCAGCGCCGTATCCAGCACCTCGCAGCCAAGCCGTTCGAGCCAGTCCAGCATCTCCTCGGGTCGCTCGAGATCGCCGGGGAACGTGGTCTCGGAACCCAGGGATTTACGCGGACGGTGGCTTACCACCGGGCGTTCGTCGATACCTCTCGCCAAACTGTAATAATACCGGCCAGCCTTGCCGAAATGCTGCTCCAGCTCCGACACCGACCAGCGCAGCAAATCGCCACCGCTTTCGATACCGAGCCGACGCATGCGAGCCTCCGTCGCAGGCCCCACGCCGTGAATCCGACCCACCGGCAGCGACTGCACAAAACGGGGTCCCTCCTCCGGGCGAATCAGATACAGGCCGTCCGGCTTGTCCAGGTCGGAGGCAATCTTGGCCAGGAACTTGTTGTAGGATACACCCGCGGAGGCGGTCAGCCCGGTCCTGGTCCGGATGTTGCGCTTGATGTCGCGCGCAATCAGCGTCGCCGAACCATGCAGACCGGGCACTCCCGTCACGTCCAGATAAGCCTCGTCCAGCGACAGAGGCTCGACGCGGCTGGTGTATTGATGAAAGATGGCGAGAATCTGGCGCGATACCGCGCGGTAGACATCGAAGCGCGGACGCAGGAAAATCGCCTGCGGGCACAGGCGGTAAGCATGCGCCGAGGGCATTGCGGAGTGGATGCCGAAGCGACGCGCCTCGTAACTGCAGGTGGCGACCACGCCGCGACCGTCGTGCGGCCCGCCGACCACCAGCGGCTTGCCACGATAACTCGGATTATCGCGCTGCTCCACCGCTGCGTAGAACGCGTCCATGTCGATGTGAATGATCTTGCGCTGACGCATCACCGTCGCGGCCGGCCTGAGTCGATCCCGCCCGTGGGAATGACATCCGGGTAATCTATCCCGGTTAGGCTATTTTATCAGGAACAAGCGCGAAGACAGGCCTTGGAGGATTGACCGTGAAATTCAGACTCGTGCTGCTGTTCGCCATTCTGGGGGCACTGCTCAACGGCTGCGTCATTGCTGTAGGCAACCCGCTGGGGATGTTTCAGCGCGATCGCGCGCTGCAGGAAACCACTCTGTCCGGCAGCGGTGGCGACAAGATTGTGGTGATCGGTATCAACGGCCTGCTGACCGACACGCCGAGCAACGCGGCATTCGGATTGGTGGAGAAGCCAAGCACGCTGGCTCGTGTCGACGCTGCCCTGCGCAAGGCCGCGGACGATTCCCACGTCAAGGCCGTCATCGTGCGCATCGACAGCCCCGGCGGCAGCGTCGCGGCCAGCGACGAAATCTACACGCGGATCAAACACTTCAAGGCACAACGACACATTCCCGTGGTGGCCCTGCTCGGCGGTATCGCCGCATCCGGCGGCTATTACGTCGCCTGCAGCGCTGACCGCATCATAGCCGGGCCAGCGACCGTCACCGGCTCCATCGGAGTCGTGTTGTTCAGCTTCAACATTCAGGGGCTGCTGAAAAAGCTCGGCGTCGAGGGCCGCATGTACACCGCCGGCAAGCACAAGGACGCCCTGTCGCCGCTGCATGAGACGACACCGGAGGAACAGGCAATGATTCAGCGGATTCTGGACAGCCTGCACGCACGCTTCATCCATGTGGTGACCAGCAACCGTCCGGGACTTGACAGCTCGCGCCTCGGCGAACTCACCGACGGCCGGGTTTTCGACGCCGCGGTCGCGGTGCAGACCGGGCTGGTGGACCAGATCGGCCACATGGCGGACGCGATCGACGCCGCCAAACAGATGGCCGGCCTGAGCGAAGCGCGCATCATCCGCTATCGCCGGCCGGGCGAGACGCACGACAGCGTATATTCCCTGGACACGGGCTACGCACCCCAGGCACACCTCGACGACGGCGCATCCTCCGCCCTCGAAACGCTGCTGCACGGGCAACGGGGATTTCTCTACCTGTGGGCGGGCGGCGGCGCCGGCTGAACAAACCCGGTTCGCGCGCCGCGCGCTTGCATGATCGTCCTCGTGTCCTATATTGAGAAAGGAAATAGCGGCGCGGGTTGCGCAGCGATCGGATGCTTACTGCGTGCTTCCTCTCCTGGAAGAGAGGAGGCTGACTTCCGGAATGGAATCCCGCAAAGTTGGTGGTTTACATAAGCTTATACTAAAGTTACATAAGCATTAGCCGATCTCTTGGGCATGCCCATGCAAGCGGGCACGCCGTTCACTAATGCTTTTCGGGTTCCGCCTTGGCAAATAATGAGGTAAACAAAAAAACCTCAGATTCTTGCGTTATCTGCCGCTATCTTGCACGAGACCGAACCCATCTTAACCACAGGAGCCGTCAAGATGA
>CAZYIP010000062.1:0-12376 GCA_964646895.1 uncultured Salinisphaerales bacterium
GGGGACTGCCGAAAGCAGGAGCTTTCAGCAGTCCCCCACGCGGTACGTGGATGCCCGTACCGGCATTCTTACACGGCGCGGGCCATGCCGGAGGCGCTCCGAAATGGCCCTTGCCGTCCGCCTCGCCTATTTGGCGATGAAATTATGATCCACCAGAAACTTGTGCGCCACCTGTTCCGGGAAATCGCCGTCCACGTCGACCGATGCGTTAAGCGCTTGCATGGTTTTCAGGTCCAGGGACTGCGACAGCGGCCCGATCAGCTTCTTGATCTGCGGATACTTCTTGACGGTTTCCTCGCGCAGGGTCAGGGCCGCGTAATACGGCGGGAAGAAGTTCCTGTTGTCCTCGAGCAGCACCAGATGCAGGTTCTCGATGCGCCCATCGGTGGTGAAAACGTCGCCGAAGTTGCACCGCTGGCCTTGCGCGACCTGCGTGTAGACGAGGGATTCCTGCACCACGACCACATTCTGCTCCGGCATCTGCCAACCGTAGGCCTTCTCCAGACCCAGCAGCCCGTCGTCGCGCTGCGCAAACTCGTTACCCACGCAAATTGCGCCCTCGTCGGGGTGCTCCTTGAGCAGACGGCCGTAATCGTCGTACGTCTTCAGATTGTACTTCCTGGCGGTCTTCTGATTGGTCACGATGCCGTAGGAGTTGCTGAAATTGGCGGGCTTGAGCCAGACGATACCGTTCTTTTCCAGATCCTGCTTCGCCACCTTCTTGTACAGCCGTCCCTTGACGTTGGTGGTGGTGTTACCGAGATAGCTGACCCAGCCGGTGCCGGTGTACTCCCAGTACATGTCGATCTTGCCCGATGTCAACGCCGTGCGCGCCGTGTTGGAGCCGGCCAGACCCGTCTCGTCCTTGACATCGGCGCCCGCTGCCTTGAGCAGCTCGACCGTCATCTTGCCGAGAATGATCTGCTCGGTGAATTCCTTGGAACCCACCGTCAGGTGTGCGCCGGACAAATCCACCTGCTCCGCCAGCGGTTTCCCGTTGCTGGCGGCGAAAGCCGGTGCGGCCAGCGCCAGACCCGCGGCGAGCATGCCGCACAATACCAAGCGTAAATATTTAACCATGACTTCCTCCTGATGAGTGGTTACTTTTCTTCCGTGGGCGTATCGACAATCACGCACGTGACGCCGCGGGTGATCGCTGACAGCCCCTGTGCTGCCGTTGCCTGAAATTACAAACCCCTGGGCCGCAGCCATGACTCGGCCAGCCCGGCAAGCCAGTCGATCAGCAGGGCCAGCACCGCCGACAGAACGCCGCCGGTGACCAGGATGCTGGTGCGCCCCAGATTGTTCCCGCTGACGATGAGCTGGCCGAGACCGCCAGCGGCGACGAAAGTGGCCAGCGTCGCCGTACCCACGAGAATCACGAGCGCCGTGCGAATGCCGGCCAGCATGACCGGCACCGCCAGCGGCAGCTCGATCCGGAACAGCACGGCCGTCGAACTCATGCCCATGCCGCGCCCGGCCTCGATAATGGCGGGATCGATCTGCTGCAAGCCCACCATCGTATTGCGCAGCACCGGCAGGATCGTATACAGCACGAAAGCCGCCACCGCCGGCCAGAACCCCAGGCCGACCAGGATGGCCAGCAGGACGAGCACACCGATCGACGGTACTGCCTGACCGATGTTCGCGATGGCGGTGATGAAAGGCGCCAGGCGGCGGGTCAGCGGACGGGTCAGCAGGACACCGAGGGGCACGGCGATCGCGATCACCAGCACCGTCGAAGCCAGCGTCAGCTCGATATGCTGGATCACCAGCCGCGAAATGGTGCTGGCGTTGAGGCTGCGCCGTTCGATGCTGTCGAGCTGCATGCCGTGAATCCAGAAGTACAGCAGCGCACAGACGATGGCGAGCGCGACCGGCATCGCCGCATGCCGCAGCCACCCCGGAAAACCGCTGCGAAGGGCCACGTCGTCTTCGGCCGCGGCAGTTGCTGATGTTTCGGTCATTTTGGCCACGGCGCGTCACCTCCCTCCCTGGGTGTCGGCCAGCACCGCCGAGGTATCCTGATGCTCCGCTTCGGCATGAAAGCTGGCGATGGTTTCGCGCACGGTATCGAAGTCGATCACCTTTTGAAAGATTCCGTCCGCGTTGACGATCGTGGCACAACCGACGGCGGATACGATCATGGCGTCCAGTGCTTCGTACAGGTTGGTGCGCGCATCGAGAATGCAGCGCACGGCGCGTCCGGCAGGCTGCTCGCCTTCCAGGTCCGCGGCGCTCGCCCAGCGCTGCGGGCGCTGCTCGGCGTCCAGCAGCAGGATCCAGTCGCGCGGCGAACCGGCCAGCGCCTCCCGCAACTGCGGCGTCGGATCGGTCAGTGAGCCGACCGCCCAATCGGCGCTCGATATCTCGTGTACCCGCGACAGGCTCAAACGCTTGAGCGTCGCACCCACGCCGATGAAGTCGCGGACGAAGTCGTTCGCCGGGTGGGTCAGGATCTGCGCCGGGGTGTCGAACTGGGCGATCTGCGAGCGCTCGCGCAGAATCGCGATGCGATCGCCCATCTTGATGGCTTCGTCGATGTCATGGGTGACGAAGACGATGGTTTTCTGGATTTTCTCCTGCAGACGCAGGAACTCGTCCTGCAACCGCGCGCGGGTGATCGGATCGATCGCACCGAACGGCTCGTCCATCAGCAGCACCGGCGGATCGGCGGCCATGGCGCGCGCCACGCCGACCCGCTGGCGCTGCCCGCCGGACAGCGCCTTGGGATAGCGCTCGCGGTATTCGCCGGGCGGGATGCCGACCGTCTCCAGCAACTCGTCGATGCGTTCGTCGATGCGCGACTTTGGCCACCCGAGCATGCGCGGCACCACGGCGATGTTGTCGGCGATGGTCATGTGCGGAAACAGCCCGATCTGCTGAATCACGTAGCCGATCCGCCGCCGCAGCTTGTCGGGATTGACGTCGCTGACGTCTTCGCCTTCGAGAAAGATGCGGCCCGACGACGGCTCGATCAGGCGATTGATCATCTTCATGGTCGTGGTCTTGCCGCAGCCGCTCGGCCCGACGAACACGATGAATTCGCCGGCACGAATTTCCATCGACAGCCGTTCCACGGCCATACCGCGTCCGCCCGGAAAGCGCTTGCTCAGATCCTGCAGACCGATCATGACTTCGGCGTCCGAGTGTACGTTATCCATGTAACCCCCTGGATGTCGTCAATCGAGCGAATACCGCGATCGCGATATCGAACAGAATGGCCAGCACCACGATGCCGAGCGTCCCGCCCAGCGCCAGATCGAGGCCGCGTGCCGTACCCATCCGGGTCAGGCCGCTGAATATGGGCTTGCCGAGCCCCGGTCCATTGACATAGGCGGCGATCGCCGCAATGCCCAGCACCAGCAGCACCGAGACGCGCACGCCGGTGAGAATCACCGGCCACGCGATCGGAAGCTCGACGCGCCACAGCGTCTGCCAGGCGGTCATGCCCATGCCGCGGGCGGATTCGGTGATCGCCGGATCGACCTCGCGCAACCCGGTGATGGTATTGCGCAGGATCGGCAACAGGGCATACATGATCAGCGCCACGACGGTCGGCGGATAACCCAGCCCGAGAACCGGAATCAGCAGGCTGAAAAGCGCAAAGGAAGGGATGGTGATGAAGATGTTGGCGATCGTCAGCGAAATCTCGGCCGGACGACGGGTGCGGTAAGTCAGAAAGCCGACGGTGACGGCGATGACGGTCGCACACGCCACCGAGATCAGCACGACCACCACGTGTTCGCCCACCAGACCCAGCAGATGTTGCCAGCGATACGTCAGATAATTAAAGAAGTGACCCATAGGCTGTTTCCCTGATCATTCTGGCGCCGATACATCCTGCGGCGCTTCGGCTCGAAGCAGAAGCGAACCGCGCCAGCCCTGGGCATGGCGGAGCAGTTCGCCCCCTCCAGCATAAATGTTATTGGCCTGCGCTGCCTCCTCCGCAGCCGTCAGACGTTGCAGGGCGGAGTCCCCCAGGCGCCGGCCCAGTTCCGACACCACGCAGTTGATCAGCGCGCCCGGTGCCGCCAGCGAGCCGACGAAATCGCGAATCGTGCCCTTGGCGAACAGGCTCACCTCGGCCAGCGGCAGCAGCGGCGACAAGGTGCTGTCGGTAATGCAGACAATGTGCCGGTCCAGGCTGTGCGCGTAACGCAACACCCGGAGCAGATCCGCCGGATAGCGGGCAAAGCCGATCGCCACCACGAGATCGTTTTCATCCAGCAGCCGCACCCGATCGTACAGGGTTGAATCGGCGCTGTCACAGACGTGCACGCCATCGCGAATCTTGTTCAGCGAGTAGGCGCAGTAATGTGCCAGTGGCGCCACATAGCGAAAACCCAGCACCAGCACGCTCGCCGCCCGCTCCAGCGCGGTCACGAAACGCTCCAGTTGCGCCTCGGAGAAGTTATGCGCCAGCGCGCGCAGCGTCTCCATGTCTTCCTCGATGACGCGACGCAACAGGGCAGCCGGCGACGCGTTCACGCTGGGCAGGCTCTTGAGCCTTTCGACGCCGGTCAGGTCGACGTTCACCTGGGCCTGAATGGCCTCGCGCAGCGCATCGAAATCCGCATAACCCAGTACCCGCGGGAACCGTACCACGGTGGCCAGGCTGACACCGGCGGCATCGGCCAGCTCGCGCGTGCTCATGAAGGCGGCATCGAGGTAATGTGCCTCCATGAAGCGGGCCACGCGCAGCATCTTTGGCGACAGGTTGTCGCGTGCGCGCGCCAGACGATCGAAGAATCCACCCGAGATACGATTCATTTGATTCTAGTTATGGTTTGCGCTGCGTCAATTGAACGGTAGCTGGCTGCCGGCCGCCGTGTCAAGCAGCAATGAGCGGGAATATCCACAATACATTTACCTAGACGGAAATTCATGAAATCCAAAAGCATGCAGGCCAGGCTTCCCGAATGGACACGGTAAGTACAGGTATGAAACATGAATGTTCGTTTGATTCATACATTGACAATTTGATTCAAGTGGACCATTCTCATATCGTCAAGTCAGCCATAACGACGAGGGGCTCGACCCTACGCGCCTGTGATCCCGGGCCGTCGCAGTCCGCCATCAATACAGTGCCGCGACGGCAGACAACCTCAAGAGGGCCGTCAACCATGCTTTCAGAAAGCCTTTCAGCCATCAGCGATCTGGTCGACACCGAACGCTATCCGCTGGAGCAGCTCGATCAGCCCGCGATGCGCGACCAGATCACGCAATACCGGGAGCAGCTAGAACGCCTCGGCTGTCTGGTGCTGCCCGGCTTCATCCGCCCCGAGGCGCTGACACACATCCGCGATGAAACCCGCAGCCTCTCATCCAGCGCCCATTTCAATCACACGCAAACCAATCCCTACAGCAGTGCCAGCGACCCGACTCTGCCGGATACCCACCCGCGCAACGTATTCATGGAGCGCAGCAACGGCTTTGTCGGAGGCGACCTGATACCCCGTGACGGCACCATTCGCAGCCTCTATCACAACGCCACGTTCCAGGCGTTCGTCAGCGCCTGTCTGGGGGTGGACACGATCTACGAATACGCCGATCCGATCGCCGGGCTGGTCATCAACGTGCTGCGCCCCGGCTGCCAGCATCCGTGGCACTTCGACACCAACGAATTCATCGTGACCCTGATGAGCCAGAAACCGGAAGCAGGCGGGGATTTCCAGTACTGCCCCGGTATCCGCACCGTGGAAGACGAAAACTACGACGCCGTCGGCCAGGTGCTGGCGGGCGATACCGGGCCGGTCCGCACGCTGACCCTGCGACCGGGCGACCTGCAGATATTTTTCGGCCGTTTTTCGCTGCACCGGGTCATGCGCCCGGAAGGCCAGCGCCAGCGTCACACGGTGATCCTGGGCTACGCCAAGGAGCCGGGCCTGATGGGCGACCGCGAGAAATCGAAGCGGATTTTCGGCCGCGCGGTTCCCGAGCCCGCCGGAGAAGCATCATGATGCTCGAAACGCCCGCGGCCGCGCGCACCGATTCCCCGGCATTCACCACCCGGGGCGACGGTGCGCAACTGATCTCCGACTGCCAGCCCGGCGCCTTCGACCCGGTGGCCCTGCGCGCCGGCCGCCTGCGGCGCCTGCGCGAGATGATGCGCGCCGACGGACTGGCCGCGGTTGTGCTTTTCGACCCCTACAACCAGCGCTACGCGACCGGCTCGCGCAACATGTTCGGCTATTTCCTGCGCAACTCGACGCGCTACATTTACGTGCCGGCCGAAGGCAACATCGTTCTGTTCGAATATCCCGGCAGCGCGCACATCTCCACCTGCCTGGAGACCATCGACGAAAATCGCACGTCGAAGGTGGTCTGGTCATCGGTCAACAGCCGCGACCAGCAGACGGCCAGCCCGTTTGCGGCGGAGATCGCTGACCTGGTGCGCGCCGACGGCGGCGGGGAAACCCGCATCGGGCTCGATCGCTGCTTTCATCTCCACGCGCTGGCGCTGGAGGAGCAGGGCCTGACCGTCGAGGACTGCCAGCAGCGCCTGCTGCACACACGGCGCCTGAAAACCCCCGAAGAGATCGCCTGCCTGACCATGAGCATGAGCGGCACCGAGGCGGCCGTCGCCCGGGTCGAAGAGGCGATCGCGCCAGGGGTGAGCGAGAACGAGCTGTTCGCGCACATGTACCAGGGCGTCATCGAAGGCAATGGCGAGTTCATAGAAACTCGCCTGCTAAGCTCCGGGCCGCGCACCAATCCGTGGTTCAACGAAGCCGGTGGCCGGCGCGTGCGTGCCGGCGATCTGGTGGCGCTGGATACCGACACCATCGGCTGCAATGGCTACTACGCGGACTTCTCGCGCACCTTTCATTGCGGCCCGGGCCGGCCAAGCGCCTACCAGCGGCAGCTGTACCAGATGGCCCATGACCAGATCCGGCACAACATCTCGATTCTCAGGCCGGGCATGAGCTACCGCGACATCGCCGCGGCCGCGTGGAAGATCCCGGAACGCTTCTACGACCAGCGCTACCCGTCCATTTTCCACGGCGTGGGCATGCACGGCGAAACGCCGCTGGTCGCCCATGCCGCCGACTTCGACACCTTCAGCGGCGATGGCGAACTGGAACCCGGCATGGTGATCAGCGTCGAGAGCTACATCGGCGAAGTCGGCCGCGCCGACGGCGTCAAGCTCGAGGACGAAGTGCTGGTCACCGATACCGGCATCGAGGTCATCTCCCGCTACCCCTTCGACGAAACGCTGCTGGCGCACGAAGCATGACCCGAAAATCCCCGGTCGCAAGCACTTCTTGAGGTCATTCCCGCGAAAGCGGGAACCCAGTGCCTTTCGCCCGGATATCTCAACCCGGTCAATACGAGGCTCCGACATGCGTACCCGTGAATGCGCCTTTTACAGTGACGGGATCCGGCTGGACGGCATTCTGCAGTGCCCGGACGGCGAGGCGCCCGCGGGCGGGTTCCCCGCCATCATCGTCTGCTCCGGCTATCAGGGGCTGAAGGAGTGGATTCCGCCCAAGATGTGGAGCGACCTGACCCGCGCCGGATTCGCCTGCTTCACGTTCGACTATCGCGGCTTCGGCACCAGCGACGGCGAGCCCGGCCGGCTGATTCCCATGGAACAGGTGGAGGACGTGGACAACGCATTTACCTGGCTGACCCGGCAGGAGGACATCGATCCGGAACGCATCGGTCTCATCGGCTGGGGCCTGGGCGGCGGCATCGCGGTCCAGGCGGCGGCGGACAACCCGCGAATACGGGCGATCGCCTGCCTCAACGGTATCGGCGATGGCGGGCGCGCCGTTCGCGATTCGCGCTCCTACGCGGACTGGCTGGCCCTGCAGGAGCGGCTCGCGGAGGAACGGGTGCAACGGGTCATGACCGGCCGCGCAACCCGGGTCAGCCCCTGGGAAATCGTGCCATTGGACCCGGATACACGCACGGGTGTCGACCGCGAAAGCGATGCCATGCATAAGCATCTGGGTATCGACATGTTTCTGTATTCCGCGGCCGCCTATTACGCTTTCAGGCCGGAACGGGCGGCCGAACGCATCAGCCCGCGGCCACTGCTGATCGTGCACGGCGCGCAAAACCGGCTGCACCCGATCGACGAAGCCCGCAGCCTGTATGCCCACGCCAGAGAGCCCAAGGCCCTGATCGAGTTGCCCGGCGCCGCGCACCTGGACTGGATCGAGCCCGATCACCCCCTGCACGCGCCGGCGATGCGTTCGATTACGGAATGGTTTGAACTGGCGCTGGCGGCACGCGAAGAGGCGGTGGTGGCAGTGTGATTTTGCTGCCCTCTCCCCGGCCGTCTCCCGCTTGCGGGAGAGGGGGTGAGTGGAGTCGGAGCACTTTATGACTTCCGGGCCGCCGCATTGTCTCCCACCAGATCCGCATCCGCGCCGCCCGCAAATATCCATACCCTCCGGCGCGTGGGACTGCCACGCCCATATCGTCGGCCCGGTCGGGCGCTATCCACTGCAGCCGGATCGCAGCTACACGCCAGCCCCCGCCAGCCGCGACGCCTATCAGCAGGTGCTCGACACACTCGGGCTGGAACGCGCGGTAATCGTGCAACCCAGTTTTTACGGCACCGACAATCGCTGCACCCTCGATGCCCTGCGCGCCGCGCACGGCCGCTGGCGCGGTGTCGTCGTGATCGATCCGGATATCGAAGAAACCGCGCTGCGCGAGATGCACACCCTCGGCGTGCGCGGCGTACGCATCAACCTGCGGTATCGTGGCGGTGTCGGGCTGGACGCGATCGAACGGACCGCCGAGCGGATACGGCCGCACGGCTGGCATATGCAATTTCTGCTCGACGGCCGAGCGCTGCCGGACCTGGAACCGCGCCTGTCCACCCTGGGCGTCGACATTGTCATCGACCACATGGGCCACATTCCGGTCGCCGCCGGTGTCGACCATCCCGGATTCCGCTGCCTGCTGCGCATGCTGAAAAGCCGCCGCTGCTGGATCAAGCTGTCCGGCGCGTACCGGATTTCCGATGGTGCGCCAGAATACGAAGACGCCATCCCGTTTGCCCGCGCACTGGTCGACACCGCACCCGACCGGCTGGTGTGGGCAACCGACTGGCCGCATCCCGCCATCAGCGGTCCGATGCCGAACGACGGAGAGCTGTTGGATCTGCTCGCCCGCTGGGCGCCGGATCCGGGCGTGCGGCGGCGCATACTGGTCGAGAATCCCCGCAGTCTCTATGATGGGGCATAGGTTGTCTCGACCATTGCCATGATTCCGGTACTCTCTCCCGAACATCAGCTCGATCCGCTTTATCAGCGTTTTCTGGACACGCTCGCCGAGCGCGGATTCAATGGCGACATTCACCGGGACTATGCCAGCCGCCTGCTGGTCGCCACCGACAACGGCGTGTTTCAGCAAATTCCCGAAGCGGTTGTCTTTCCACGCAGCGAAGCCGACATCGCGCTCATCCTGAGCCTGGCGGCGGAACCATCGTTCCGCACCGTGCGGGTTGCGCCGCGCGGCGGCGGCACCAGCACCATCGGCTGCTCGCTGACAGCCGGCCTGGTGATCGACTGCTCCCGTCACATGAACGACATCCTCGAAGTCGATCTCGACGCCGGCTGGGTACGCGTACAGCCGGGCGTGGTGCTGGATCAGCTCAATGACCGGCTGGCGGCCGATGGCGTTTTCTTCGCGCCCAACGTCGCGCCGAGCAGCCGCGCGACCCTCGGCGGCATGGCCAACACCGACGGCTGCGGCAAGGGCTCGCGCGTCCACGGCAAGACCAGCGATCATGTGCTGGAAATGCGCCTGGTGCTGGCGGACGGCAGCCTCTGGACCTCCGCGCCATGCACGCCGGAAACGCTGGCGCGCATCCAGGCGCAGGACGATCGGGTTGGGCACATTCACCGCGAGGTGGATGCCGTCGTCACCGGCGAGCGCGAAGAGATCGAACGCGTGTTTCCCAAACTCAGTCGCTATCTCAGCGGCTACAACCTGGCCCAGGTTTACGACCGGGAGCGCACCCGGTTCAATCTGAACAAGCTGATATGCGGCTCCGAAGGAACGCTTGCCGTGGTGTCGGAACTGAAACTGCGGCTCACGCCACTGCCGCGCGAAAAGGTACTGTTCGCGCTGCGTTACCGCAGTTTCGACGAGGCGCTGCGCGATGCGGAACGGCTGGTCCGTTTCGATCCGACCGCGATCGAAAGCCTCGACGACAAGGTCATGGGCCTTGCGCGGAACAATCCCATTTACCGCCGCATACGCGAGTACATCGAGGAACCGGACGGCAGCACCCCTTCCGCGGTCAATCTGGTGGAGTTCTCGGCCGGCCCCGGCGAGGCGCTGGCAGCACAGGTAGCGCCGTTCCAGGACTTTCTCGACGGCAACAACGAAAGCCGCAGCCGCGCCACCGGCCATTATCGCGCCGAAACGGCCGCTGCCATGACCGCACTGTGGGACCTGCGCAAGGGTGGGGTCGGCCTGCTCGGCAGCACGCCCGGCGAGCGCAAGCCGGTGCCTTTCGTCGAGGACACGGTGGTCGACCCGTCGGTGCTGGCCGATTACGTGCGGGATTTTCGCGCCATCCTCGACGAGTACGAGCTCGACTACGGCATGTTCGGCCACATCGACGTCGGCTGCCTGCACGTGCGCCCGGCGCTGAACCTGTGCGATCCGGACGACGAACGCATCCTGCGCGAAGTCATGGACCGGGTCGAGCAGCTCGTGCGTCGCTACGGCGGCCTGGTGTGGAACGAACACGGCAAGGGGTTTCGCAGCGAATACAACCCCGCGTATTTCGGCCGTCAGCTATACGCGGCGCTGGGTCGTATCAAGCGCGCCTTCGATCCGTACAACCAGATCAACCCCGGAAAGATCGTGGTGCCCGAAGGCAGTGAAGAGCCCCTGGCCGCGATGACCGCCGCGACCCGCGGCAGCTTCGACCGCCAGATCCCGCCGCCGCAGCGGGCGGCGTTTCCCACCACCATCGCCTGCAACGGCAACGGTGCCTGCTTCAATTACAATCCGCGCGACGTGATGTGCCCCTCCTATCGCATCACCCGCGACCGCCTGCAATCGACCAAGGGCCGGGCCGCGGCCATGCGCGAATGGCTGCGCCAGGTGGCGCTGGTTGATGCCGGTTCCCTGTCGGCGCCATTGCCGCAGGCCCGCTCGCTGATCCGCGCCGCCATCGCCGACGCCGGCAAGGCGCTCGTGCACCGCCTGCAGGGGCGCGCCGCCGAGGATTTTTCGCATCAGGTGTGGGGCACGATGGACGGTTGCCTGTCCTGCCGTGCCTGTGCCACCGAATGCCCGGTCAAGGTCGACGTGCCCAGCTTCAAGCCGCGCTTTCTGGCCCTGTACCACCAGCGCTATCCCCGCCCCGCATCGGACTACGCCATCGCGGCTCTGGAGCCGGCCGCGCACACCGCGGCCCGCATGCCGCGACTGGTCAACCGGATTGCCGGCAGCCGCCTCGGGCGGGTTGCGCTGCGGCGCCTGGGCGGCCTGTCCGACGCGCCCGCATTCAGCTATCCGGGCTTGCGCCCATTCCTGCGCCGCCATCCGGAGTACGCCTTCAGCGAGCGCCGCTTTCACTCGCTGAAAGCCGAGCACCAGCATCGGGCGGTATTTCTGGTGCAGGACGCGTTTACCAGCTTTTTCGACGCCGAGGTGGTCATCGCCACCGTGCAATTGATTGCCGGTCTGGGCTTTCATCCCATGGTGCTGCCCTTCCATGCCAGCGGCAAGGCATTGCAGGTCAAGGGGTTTTTGCCGGAGTTTCAGCGTACCGCCGAACGCACGGCCGGTTTTCTGCGAACCGCGGGCGAACTGGGTCCGCCGCTGGTCGGCCTGGAGCCCAGCGTCACCCTGATCTATCGCGACGAATACCCGGCCACGCTGGGACCGGATGCGGTTCCGCAGGTACGTCTGCTGGAGGAATGGCTGGCCGAAACATCGTCAGAGGCTGCCGAGACGGCGGGCGCTGGCAAGCAATATACCCTGTTTCAGCACTGTACCGCAGCCGCTATCTGCGCCGACAGTGCGCCGGCATGGCAGCGTGCGTTCCACCGCTGCGGTCTGCGCCTGGAGATCGCGCATGTGGGCTGCTGCGGCATGAGCGGCGCTTATGGGCATGAACATCGCCATCAAGCGGAATCGCACGGCCTTTATGCACTAAGCTGGGCGGACGCATTGCAAAGCGCCGGCCGCGACGGACAGGCGGTCGTGCCCGGCTATTCGTGCCGCACCCAGATTCGCCGCCTGGGCGGAATGAATCCGCTGCATCCGGCGCAGGCCCTGCTGACGCACATGAGCCACTAGCGCCGCGCTGAATCGAGCCCTCCAGAATCGCGGGCTGCCGGGACCGCGGGCCTCCGGCCCGCAGGCGGGCGGGACGCCCGCGCTCCACATC
>CAZYIP010000062.1:12476-18506 GCA_964646895.1 uncultured Salinisphaerales bacterium
GCCGGGACCGCGGGCCTCCGGCCCGCAGGCGGGCGGGACGCCCGCGCTCCACATCGAGTGATTGTTCAGCGGTGGTACTCTCCCGCCCGTTCCGGCTGATAAACGATTTCCACCACCCGCACCTTCAACATGCCGCCCCCCGGCCGCGGCCATTCGAGTTCATCCCCAACCGAAAGGCCAAGCAGCGCACTGCCGACCGGCGCCAGAATGGAAATGCGGTCCGCATGATCGCCGATGTCCTTGGGATAGACCAGGCTGTAGCAGAACTCCTCGTCGCTGTTCGCGATGGAAAACCGAACGGTCGAATTCATGGTTACGACGCCCGGCGGGATCTGCTGCGGCGCCACGACCTCGGCGCGATCGAGCTCCGCCTGCAACGCCGCCTTGACCGGCACGCTGGCCGGCACTGTGTCCAGCAAAGCCTCGAGCCGGTCGAGGTCCTGCGACGTTAAAATGATCTTCGGCTTGGGGGTGGTCACATCTGCCTCACTGCTGCTTCTCAAGCTATTGATGAAGGCTATCACAACTGCCCGGAAAAGCTCCCATCATCGGCATTTTCCGGCCGGTTCAGCACGTATTCTACCCACTGCGCGGTCAGGTAAGCGCCGAGACGATTCTGCTGCTGGCGAGCGCTCAGATTGTCGAGATCGATCCACGCCAGGGGCTGGTCCTGTTCGGCACAGGAGAACACTGCGCGGGTACGCTCGCCGGTCTGCGGATCGATCTGCCATTGCAGGCATTGGGCGCACACACCCTTGAGCATGCATTGCATGGGGGCGCCAACCGTGCCGTATGTCTCCAGATGCTCCGGAAACAGGTCCTGCAGCCCTTCATTCAGCGCCTTCTGGAATCCGCTGAGCAGTCCGGTGCCTCCCATGACCATCAGGCGATCGACCTCGGCAAGCGGGATCAGTTGTGCATCGCCCTGCCCGTCAAGCGTGCCTTCGCCATAGGCACGCACCAGACCCACCATGTCGGACTCGACCAGACTCAGATCCTGCGGCCGCCGCGGTTCGATCCGGGGCTCGCCGCGCGTGCACCAGACGATCTGGTCGGCGCCCGCCTCGAGCTCGTCCTGATGATCGACATCGGCGGCCGACTTGAAGGCCGCAATGTAGATCACCCGGTTGCCGGCGGCGCGCAGCGCGGCACCGAGATCCAGCATGACAGCCGCCCCCCAGCGTCCCGCGACGACCAGCACGGTCTTGCCCTCGGGAATATCGGCGGGTTGCCCGGTGGGCCCCATCAGCACCAGCGGATCACCCGGACGCAGGCGATTGACCAGCGCCGGGCCCGGCCCGCCCTGCAACACCATGAGGCGAACGTGATCGCCGTCGACGCCGGTACCGCTGACGGTCAGCAGCGGCACCTGCAGGCGCGTGCCCTCCACTACCGGGCTCAGCGACTCGAAGGTCTGCAGGCGGTAAAACTGCCCGGGCCTGAAGTTGCGTGCGGCCAGCGGGGCACGCACCCAGAGCTCGGTGACGGTCGGATTGTCGCAGCGGATTTCCGCCACCTCCGCATGCAGCAGATAGTCCATTCGCTTGCGGAATGCGTCGTAGTCGCCGGTCTGCTTGTCTTCTACCGCCGGCCTCTGCTCGAGCGCTCGCATGATCAGCGGATAACTGCGCTGGCTGGAGGCGACCGCCTTGACCACGCTGCCCTGAAACACGGGATGCGTATCGCCCACGAAAGTCACGTGACGCTGGAAGCCCTCATAGGAGGTAAAAGGCCCGAATTCGCGCGCCTTGGCGTGCTCGGCCACCTGCACCGGCTGCAGCCCGGTCGGGTGGCGCACATGCGTCTGGAAGTGATTGCCGTCGAGCGTGAAGGTGCCCGCATGCTCGCGCTCGTAGATGGTGTTGGGCACGGTGCCGGCGGCGACGAACACTGCCCGCGCCGGCAGTTTTACCTCTTCGCCGGTCGCGAGCCAGCGGCCTTCCTCGCGGCGCATGCGCCGCAGCACGAGCTCGCGGACATGGCCATGGTCGTCTACCACCGCGCGCATCGGCTCCAGGCCTTCGGCGTAATAAAGCCCTTCCTCGGTCGCCTTGATGATTTCCTCATGATTGCGGATGTAGGCCGGTGAAGCGTTGAGGCCCTTGCGGTAGGCGATGGTGACCCCGCCCCAGGCGTGCAGCAGCGGGATGAAATCGGGCGCCTCGCCCGCCGCTGCGGCACGCGCGCGCTCGGCGCGCACCGCCCGCCCGTGCGCGAGAAACTCGTCCAGAATCTGCCGATCCTCTTCGCCCAGGCCAACGCGCACTCGCGCCTCGCCCGCCTCGCCGCCGCCGTAGTGGGCAGTGAGGGTTTCATAGCGCGCGAGCGTCTTTTCCACCTGCTTGATGTAGTAGGCCTGCACCTCGGTTGCGGTATCCACGCCGGTCAGGCCGCCGCCGATCACCACCGCCGGCAGGCGCACCTGCAGATCGGCGATACTCGACGCCTTGCCGGCGCCGGTGAGCTGCAATGCCATGAGAAAATCGCTGGCCTGGCGCATGCCCCGCGCCAGGCTGTTGCCCATGGGGACGACCCGCGGCAGGCCGGTGCCGGTGGCGATACAGAGATGATCGAAACCGAGATCCCAGGCATTTTCCAGTGTCATCGTACCGCCCAGGCGCACGCCCCCGGCGACCTGGAAGGTGGGCCGGCGCGCCAGCGTCAGGTAGATGAGCTTGAGAAAGTTCTTGTCCCAGCGCACGGTGATACCGTATTCGGCCACACCGCCGAAGCCGAGCAGGATACGCTCGTCCAGATCCTCGGCGATGTCCTCCCAGGCGCGAATCGGCTGACTCAACAGCGACTGCGGCAACGGTTCGACCTTGAGGCCATCGATACCGACCACGGCACAGCCTTCCATGGTCAGGTGATGCGCCATGGTGAAACCCGCCGGCCCCATGCCCGCGATCAGCACCTTGCGCCCGTTATACGGCCGCATCACGTACTGGGTACGGCGCAGGGGATTCCAGCGCGTAAGCAGGCCGTAGATCTCCACGCCCCAGGGCAAGGCGAGCACATCGGTGAGCACACCGGTCTCGATCTGCGGAATGTCGACCGGATCCTGCTTCTGATAGATGCAGGCTTTCATGCAATCGTTGCAGATACGGTGCCCGGTGGCCGGGACCATGGGATTGTCCACCATGACCATGGCCAGCGCGCTGATCACGCCGCCGTCGCGGCGCAGCACGTGCATTTCGGAGATCTTCTCCTCCACCGGGCAGCCGGTCAGGGTCACGCCCAGCGGGTCGACCTTGAGCCCCAGCTCGGGCTGCTTCTTTTTCTCCGGGAAACCTTTGGAGCAGAAATCGCCATTGTGCTCGTGGCAATAAACGCAGTAATGCACCTCGTCCTGCACCTGGCGTGTGTCCATGCGCCGGTCGGTCAGATGAAAGCCGTCGCGGCGGCGGAAGCGCTCCGGATCGGCCTGCAGGCGATCGTCATCCGCCTGCCGCAAGGAGACCAGGTGCGCGTGGTCCACCTTTTGCGGCAGATGAAAGCTGGCCCAGCCGGCGACCGCACGCTGCCCGCTGGCATCACGACGGGCCAGCACGCACCAGTGGGTCAGCCTCTCGATTTCGCGCTCGCGGGCGGCTTCATTCTCAAGCAGGCGCTCGGCATACAGGGCGACAGCCCGCTCGCGATCTCCCGCGGTGCGCAGCCCGGCCTCCGCCAGCGCGCCGTCCAGCCAGGCATCCAGCGTCGCAAAGTCCGACTCGACCGTGGCTCGCACCCGGCGCGCACGCTTGAGCACGAACTCCTGCTTGAAACGCATGACGACATCGTGACTCAGGGTGCTGGCCGAACGTACCGCGACGGCTTCCTCGATATCGAACAGGCGCGCGATGAACGCTTCCAGATACGGCGCCACGGCCAGCAGTAACTCGCTGGCTTCCAGCGCCGGCACATCCTGCTCTGCCGCCCGATACGCTTCCAGGCGCTGGCGCAAGCCGGGAGCATGCCCGGACAGATAAGCGAGAAACTCCTGATCCAGGAGCGCCAGACCGGTGGCCGTATGCAATTCGGTAAACTCGTGCCCGGCCAGACCTGGCCGTACATCATCCTTCATAAGCACTGGCAGGCTCTGTAACGAAGTGTGTGGTGAGATGCGGACGGGAATTCGAACCGCGTCAACAGACCTTCACAATTATACCGAACTCACGGCATCGACCGGCTGTAACGCCACCTGTTTCGCATAACGCTGCGCCAGAAACGCGCATACGAATATCTGGATCTGGTTGTAGAACATGATCGGCAGCACGATCATGCCAAAACCGGGCACACCGGCGAACAGGATCTTGGCCATCGGCAAACCCGAGGCGAGGCTTTTCTTGGAGCCGCAAAATACCGCCGCGATCTCGTCCCTCACCGGGAAACCCAGGCGCCGCGAAATCCTCGAAGTCAGCCACAGCACGAAAGCCAGCAACACCAGGCACAGCAGTATGGTCATGCCCAGGCTGGCCAGCGGAAGATGTCGCCACAAACCGCTGCTCACGGATTGCGCGAACGCCGTGTAGACGATGAGCAGAATGACACCCTGGTCGTAGCGGGCCGTCCACTTTTTGGCGCGCGTCATCAGCCCGGCGACCCACGGCCGGATCGCCTGACCGGCGGCGAACGGCAACAGCAGTTTGAACAATATGCCCCGCAGCGCCTCGACGATGGAAAGATCGGCGCCGGAATACTGCATGAGCAGGGTCACGATGAACGGGGTCAGCATCATCCCGAACACGTTCGAGGCAGCCGCACTGCACACCGCCGCCGGCACGTTGCCGCGCGCCATGGCCGTGAAGGCGATCGACGACGTCACCGCCGACGGCAGCGCTCCCAAATACAAAAAGCCCAGATACAGATCGTGCGGCAACAAATACTCGGGAAACACGCCCAGCGGCATGACGATGAGCGGAAACAGCCCGAAAGTCACCAGAAAAACCAGCACATGCAACCGCCACTGCGTCGCGCCGGCGAAAACCGCTTCCCGAGCCAGCGCGGCGCCATGCAGAAAAAACAGCAATGCGACGCTTGCGGTGCTTGCCGTGTCGAGCACATGGGCAACAGCGCCTTGAGCCGGCAGAAATGTCGCCAGCACGATGGCGCCGGCGAGGGACAGAGTGAAGGGATCGATGTGAGTCCGCATGGGCTAAATGATGGAGTTTGTGGTTTAGAAGAAGAAAAAGTGGATGCAGTTGGCTACAAAGCCGGCCCTGTGTGTTTGCATAAAATTTGCGATCCGATGTGGAGTTGTGGGAGCGGTGCAAGCCGCGATTGACTGATGCGCTATTTGCTGTTGACCGTAGCTTGTGTTGTTTTCACTAAGGTGCGGCAGTGATATGGATTTATTTCGGGTTGAGTGTGGTGATAATGACCCATGTATAACAAAATAATGACTGACTTCAGGGCTCACCGCTTCCATCAAGCGCAACGATAACCGGGTCCAGCAGCGCGCCAGCAGCGCGCCCCGCTGCTTCGGCATCACCGGCACGAATCGCCTCGAATACCGCCCGATGATGAGCCAGGCTCGGCTCGGGGATGGTCGCATCGGTTTCGGTGCGCTCAATGGTGCGGTGAATGGAAGCCCAGAAGTAACGATAGACCTCCTGCAACGCCGGGTTGTGGCTCGCCTCGACCACACGCAAATGAAAATCGGCATCACGCTCGATGAAATCCGGTGGTGCGATACCCGCCGGGCGCTCACCGCGACGAAACAGGGCAAGCCGAATGCGCTCGATGTCCGCCTTCGTGCCGCGCAACGCGGCAAGCCGCGCCGCTTCGACTTCCAGCGCGCGGCGAACTTCAAGATGGTCACGCAGACTCGCACGCTCGACGCACCGGAGCACTTCCGCCGGGTCGACATTGGCACGCACATAGGTGCCATCCCCCTGCCGTGCTTCCAGCATTCCCGAGTGCACCAGCACGCGCACCGCTTCGCGCACCGTATTGCGGCTGATCGCCAGCATCGCCGCCAGCCGGTCCTCGGTGGGAATGCGCGTATTTACCGGCCAATGGCCCGCGGTGATCTGTTCGCGTAGCTGC